>CAWUYY010000057.1:0-57339 GCA_963926835.1 Rikenellaceae bacterium
GGCTTATTCCGTCCCTGAAACAGGATTCCGGCAACAAAGATAGCAATTTCGTCCGACAGAATTATCACAAAAATCATATTTTTCCAAAAATAACATCATTTTTTCGGTCATACCCCGAATTTCAACCCATAATTCCGGGAAAACAACGTCATTTTTCCGGCATAACCACGAAAAACAGACCCAATTTTCTCAAAATAGCCGTTTTTACAACAAAACAGTCATCCCCCTTTTTCCACAATCCCCGCCCGCCGCTCTCGACCACGCCAAACCGGCCTCCAAGGCAAATTCTACACTTTTTACTTACAACCTACCAATATATTTACTATCTTTACGCGCAGTTTGAAAGCAAACGAACACATTTAAATACTAATCTCTAATTTATTATGGCAAATACCAACCGTGAAAAGTTGTTTACCGAATTCCCTCCGGTCTCGACCGAACAGTGGGAGGCGGTAATTGCAACCGATCTGAAAGGTGCGGACTACGACCGCAAACTGGTCTGGAAGACAGCCGAAGGTTTCAACGTACGGCCCTACTACCGTGCAGAGAACCTCGAAGGACTTAAGTTCCTGGGCTCCGAGGCCGGTGCATTCCCCTATGTAAGAGGAACCCGCGCGCACAACCGCTGGCTCATTCACCAAACCGTCATCGTCAAGGATGTAAAAGAGGCCAACGCCGTAGCGTTGAAGATCCTGATGGCAGGCGTCAACTCGCTCGAATTCAAGATCACCTCCGAGAACTTCACCGCAGAAGAGCTCGACACGCTGCTCAACGAGATCTCGATCAAGGATATCGAACTCACCTTCAGCGGCGAGAAAACGGCTCACGTTGCAGAACTCGTTCTGGCCAAGATCGAGAAGGAGAAGCTGCCTGCCGATGAGATTCACCTGAACTTCTGCATCGATCCGCTGGTTAAGAAGCTGACCAAGAAGGGTGCCTTCTGCTCGTCCAACGGCGAGAAATGCTTCGCACGCCTGGCCGAGCTGATCCGCAAGGCCAAACCGTACAAGCATGTACGCATGATCACCGTTTCGGGCCACATCTTCAGCAACTCGGGTTCGACGATCGTCGAGGAGCTGGCCTTCTCGCTGGCTGCCGGTCACGACTACCTGGTTCGTCTGATGGACATGGGCTTCTCTATCGACGAGGCTGCCAAGACGATCCGCTTCTCGCTGGCCATCACCTCCAACTACTTCATGGAGATGGCAAAACTGCGCGCCGGCCGTATGCTGTGGGCCAACATCGTAAAGGCCTACAACCCCGAAAAGAACTGCGCATGCAAGATGTTCACCCACGCCGTAACCTCGTCGTGGAACCAGACCGCATACGACCCCTATGTAAATATGCTTCGCGGCACGACCGAGGCCATGTCGGCAACCATCGCCGGTATCCACTCGCTGGAGGTTACCCCGTTCAACGCCGCATTCGAAGACCCGAACGACTTCTCGATGCGTATCGCACGCAACGTCGAGCTGCTGCTCAAGCATGAGGCTCACTTCGACCAGGTTGTCGACCCGGCCGGCGGTTCCTACTATATTGAGAACCTGACCCAGTCGATCGCCAACGAGGCATGGAAACTCTTCCGCGAGATCGAGGAGAAGGGCGGCTATACGGCAGCCTACGAGAGCGGCTTCATCGTAGAGCGCGTCAAGGCATCCGCAGCAGCCAAGGACAAGAACATCGCAACGCGCCGTCTGATTCTGCTCGGCGCCAACCAATACCCCAACTTCACCGAAGTTGCCGGCAAGGATCTGACCGAGAAGGCCGTTACCCGCACCGAGAGCGAGGGCAACACGCTCACGCCGTATCGTGGCGCCATGGCATTCGAGGAGATGCGTCTGCACGTGGATCGCAGCGGCAAGGAGCCCAAGGCATTCATGCTCACCTGCGGCAGCCTGGCCATGGCCCGCGCCCGTTCGCAGTTCTCCTGCAACTTCTTCGCGTGCGCCGGTATCCGCGTAATCGACAACACCTTCTTCAAATCGGTTGAGGAGGGCGTCAAGGCCGCACTGGAGTCGAAAGCCCAGATCGTGGTCGTTTGCGCTTCGGACGACGACTACGCAGAGGTGGCTCCCAAAGTCAAGGAGCTGCTCGGCGGCAAGGCAATCCTGGTGGTTGCCGGTGCTCCGGCCTGCATGCCCGAACTGGAGGCTCAAGGCATCAAGAACTTTATCAACGTAAAGAGCAACGTCCTCGAAACGTTGAAATTCTACCTGAAAGAAATGGGTATCTAAAAAGCGAGAATCATGAGAGCAAAATTTTCAGATTTAACATACGACGCAGGCAATCAGCAGAGCTGTTGTGCCTCGAAGGGCTGCGGACAAGTTGAGCCGTGGCTGACGGCTGAGGGGATACCCGTCAAAGGCTCCTACTCGGCGCAGGATCTGGAGGGCATGGAGCACCTGAACTATGCGGCAGGTATCGCTCCGTTCCTTCGCGGTCCCTACTCCACCATGTATGTAATGCGTCCCTGGACGATTCGTCAGTACGCCGGTTTCTCGACCGCCGAGGAGTCCAACGCATTCTACCGCCGTAACCTGGCTGCCGGTCAGAAAGGTCTGTCGGTGGCATTCGACCTGGCTACGCACCGTGGCTACGATGCTGACCACCCGCGTGTAGTGGGCGACGTCGGCAAGGCCGGTGTGTCGATCTGCTCGGTCGAGGATATGAAGGTCCTCTTCAACGGTATTCCGCTGGACCGTATGTCCGTTTCGATGACCATGAACGGCGCCGTGCTGCCGATCCTGGCCTTCTACATCGTAACCGGTCTGGAGCAGGGCTGCACCCTCGACCAGCTGTCGGGTACGATCCAGAACGATATCCTGAAGGAGTTCATGGTGCGCAACACCTATATCTATCCTCCGAAGTTCTCGATGAAGATCATCGCCGACATCTTCGAGTACACGTCGAAGAACATGCCGAAGTTCAACTCGATCTCCATCTCCGGATACCACATGCAGGAGGCCGGTGCAACGGCTGATATCGAGCTGGCCTACACGCTGGCCGACGGTCTGGAGTACCTGCGCGCCGGTGTCGCTGCCGGCATGTCGGTAGATGCCTTCGCACCCCGTCTGTCGTTCTTCTGGGCCATCGGCATGAACCACTTCATGGAGATCGCCAAGATGCGTGCCGCCCGTATGCTGTGGGCAAAGATCGTAAAACAGTTCGATCCCAAGAACCCCAAATCGCTGGCTCTGCGTACCCACTCGCAGACCTCGGGTTACTCGCTCACCGAGCAGGATCCCTTCAACAACGTTGCACGTACGGCAATCGAGGCCATGGGTGCCGCTCTGGGTCACACCCAGTCGTTGCACACCAACGCACTGGACGAGGCTATCGCCCTGCCGACCGACTTCTCGGCTCGTATCGCCCGTAACACGCAGATCTACATCCAGGAGGAGACGAACATTTGCCGCGAGATCGACCCGTGGGCAGGTTCCTACTACGTAGAGACGCTGACCAACGAGATCGCCCACAAGGCTTGGGAGCACATCCAGGAGATCGAGAAGCTGGGCGGTATGGCCAAAGCCATCGAGACCGGTATTCCGAAGATGCGTATCGAGGAGGCTGCAGCCCGCAAACAGGCCCGTATCGACTCGGGTGTCGAGAAGATCGTCGGTGTCAACGAGTACCGTCTGGACCACGAGGATCCGATCGATATTCTGGCAGTGGACAACACGGCCGTACGCGAGAGCCAGATCAAACGTCTGAAGGAGCTGCGCGCCAACCGCGACAGCGCCGCTGTCAAGAAGGCACTCGATGCAATCACCGAGTGCGTGAAGACCGGCAAGGGCAACCTGCTCGAACTGGCTGTCGAGGCCGCCAAGGTACGTGCTACGCTGGGTGAGATCTCGGACGCCTGCGAGGTTGTCGTTGGACGTTACAAAGCAGTTATTCGTTCCATTTCAGGAGTATACAGTTCAGAGGTGAAATCAGACGCAGCATTCGCTCATGCAAAAGAACTGGCTGCCAAATTCGCTAAGAAGGAGGGTCGCCAACCGCGTATCATGATTGCGAAACTCGGCCAGGATGGCCACGACCGCGGTGCAAAAGTTGTAGCAACCGGTTATGCCGACATCGGCTTCGACGTGGATATGGGTCCGTTGTTCCAGACTCCGGAGGAGGCTGCCAAGCAGGCCGTTGAGAACGACGTTCACGTAGTGGGCGTATCGTCGCTGGCGGCAGGTCACCTGACCCTCGTTCCGCAGATCATCGCCGAACTCAAGAAACTGGGTCGCGAGGATATCGTAGTGATCGTGGGCGGTGTGATCCCGGCACAGGATTACGACGAGCTGTATCGTGACGGTGCAGCTGCCATCTTCGGTCCTGGTACGCCGATCGCAACGGCAGCCATCAAGATTCTCGAGATTCTGCTCGGCGAAGACGACGAGAAGAAGTAGTTTCCAACACTTCACAATTGCAAAAGAGCCCCGGCAATATTGGTTGCCGGGGCTCTTTTTTTACCGTTACGGACCGATTCCCTTATCACGGAACCGGTAATACAGGAACTACCGATCATCGATCTACGCCCCGGAATCACGCCTCAGGACGTATCAAGGAGTCCGTAGCGGCCGCCCCCCATACAGCCGCTGCATCGCCTTGCCGCCCGGAGAAAATCCACAATCGCCCGGGCATGCCTCCCGGACGTTCTGCCGACATGCTGTGTCCATGTTCGGTCGGGAGAAAGCTCCCCGTCTCTTTCGCGAACCCTCTGTTAGTGACAATACCGGGTTAATGACTACCGGGTGTGGAGCATCTCGCAAAAAGAGAGAGAGGCACGGCGTAAAACCGTGCCTCTCTCTTTTCATTGAAGGAAGCGTCAAATCACGACTTCCTCTCTTTTCATCGAACTGTTAGAAGTATTTGCCACGCAGATCCTCAACATCGGCCATCTGCTCCAGATACTCCGACAGTTTGTTCTGAATCAGAGTCTGAGCACCCGTCTGCTGACGCACCTGCTCCTCCTCGGGAGTTCTCGGCGTCTCGGGGTCGGTGATCTCATTGACCACGAAGACGAAGGCTCCCGTCTCTCCCTTGATCGGCTTGGAGAGTACGCCCGTCTGCTTGGTCGAACCGATTGCTCCGGTCACACGAGGCTCCATACCCAGATCCCGTACAAAGAACGAAATGTAACGGACATTTTCGAAGGGAACGATCTGAGAATCCAACTCCGCAGCCAGGCTCTCGATATCCTTGAGCGTTTTGCCCTCCATCTTGGCGGCAACAGACTCGAACTTTTTGTCGTTGAGCAACTCGGCGCGGATCTTGTCCTTCACCTTGTCGATCGACGTATAGGGATCGTTGTCAATATCGGTTACCACAGCGACTACATAGTTGTCACCCAGGCTGAAGATCTCGGAAACGACACCCTCTTTGGCTCCATAAGCCCAGCGAACCAACTCGCGCGAATTCTCCAGACCGGAGATTGAACGATCACCCTCGACCAACTTGGCCTCACGCGGAATCATGCGGTTCTCATCGGCAGCTGCGTTGAACGCCTCGATAGAGCCATTGGCGCTGACCGCAAACTTGCTGGCATTGGCGTGGATCTCACGACGGGTAGCCGACGAGGCCTCCACCGGATAAGTGATCGTTGCCAGGCGCATCAACTTGGCCGGCTTTCCGATATAATAAGGCTCGATCAGCTGAACGGAGTTGCCGGCAACGACCTTGATCAGGTCACCCTTCTTGGCCGTCTCCAACTGGGCGGAAACCTCATCCGGGAAGGCCGAGAACGGCACGATGCCGAAATCGCCGCCCTTGGAAGCCGTCTCCATGTAGACGGAGTAGTCACGGGCCATCTGCGCGAAGTCGGCGCCGTTGCGCAGAGCCGTCATCAGGCTGTCGGCAATCTGCTCCTGCGTATAGGGAAGAACAATATGGCGCAGACCGATCGAATCGGGCAGCATCTTGGACTCAACCACACGGGCGATCGTCCAGTTGTCGTTCTTCAGAATCGGGCCGTACATCTTGCCGGCCGACAGAGGCTCGGCCATGTCGTCGGGAATCTGAGTTGCCGAAACGAAGTTGGGAGCAATCTTTCCGAAACGATTCTCACGGATGAAGGCGCGAACATCCTCCGCACCCTCGAACTGAGAGGCGACCTCACGAACCGTCTGCTCGAGCGTTGCCTTGTCGGCATCGCTGGCAGCCACCTCGAATACGACGTAGGAGAGCGTACGCGAAGGTTTCTGCTTGTAGAGAGACTTATGAGCGTCGTAGTATGCCTTGATCTCGGAATCGGTCACCGTAAAGAGCGAATCCGGAATATCCTTGTAGCGTTTCCCGACCCAGGCACCCTTGAAGGTCTTGTCGGCCGTCGCCAGCCCCTGGGCAATCTCCAACTGGTTCACATAGGAGCCTGCCTCAACCAGCGAAGCGTACTTCGAGAACTGACGCTCCTGCAGGGCACGCTCGACAAGCGAACTCCAGGCATATCCGATCTGGGGGTCGATGGCTGCCTGCGATATGAACTGGCTGATAAACTCCGTATCATACAGACCGGTGCGGGGATTGGTAAAGGCTGCCGCCATGATCGGAGAGTAAAACTCGCCGTTGATCACCCCCTTCCGCTCGGTATCGGTCGTCTGAAGGCCCATCTTCTCGAATCCGGGAATGTAGACCCGGCTGGCGATCAACTCCTGCCATGCCATGTCGGAGAGTTCATCCTGCTGCTGCTCGGTCTCCTCCGTGGCGTTGGTCTGAGACTTGATCTGCTCATAAACCTCGTAGTAGTCCGAGTATTTTACCTTCTTTCCGTTTATCTCACCGACCTTGGGGTCGTTTCCCGCAAAACCCATCTCCGTTCTCAGAGAGAGGATAAATGCCAAAAGCGCCAATCCGATAATGATCGACAGAACAATACCGAATTTGGTGCGTAACGTGTTTAAACTTGCCATATATACTTTATTATGTTATTGTTTCGAATGAGTGTCCAAAGATAATAAATTAATTCGGAAACCCGTGGCAAACAGACGAAAAAATCACACACGTTTTACCCGGGCCAACTCCAGGCGGGAGCGCGTCCGGCGCAGGATTTTGATCTCCAGCTGGTCGGTCCGCACCACCTCGCCCGCTGCAGGCAGTCCCTCGGCATAAAAGATGATGAATCCGGCCAGGGTCTCATACTCCTCACTCTCGGGGATCCCCAGGTCATATTTCTCATTCAGATACTCCACCTCCAGCCGGCACGAAAGGATGTATTCCGACTCGCCGACCTGCTTTTCGGTCAGATCGGGCACGTCATGCTCATCCTCAATGTCACCGAAGATCTGCTCCAGCACATCCTCCAGCGAGATGATGCCCGCCGTACCGCCGAACTCGTCGATCACCACGGCAATGTTGCTCTTGTGGCGGATCAACGTCTGCATCACCGCCTGCAGGGGCATGGTTTCGGGCACATACTGCACCTCCATCAACACCTCCTGAATCGTCCCGGGACAACGGAACAGCGACTTCGAGTTCACATACCCGACGATGTTGTCCACACTCCCCTTCCAGACGAAGATGCGCGAATATTTCGTCTCCACGAAGCGGGCCGTCAGGGCCTCAATCGTGGTATCGTCCAGATCCACCGCCTCCATATCGACCCGCGGAACCATGCAGTCGCGCACCCGCAGATCGGCAAAATCCAGCGCGTTCTGGAAGATCTTGATCTCCTGTTCGGCCTCCTGCTGAGGCTCCGGCTTGCTGTTCTCGAGCAGATTCGTCAGATCGGTCCGATCGAAAACCGGTTCCATGGCCCGGACCCGAGGATTGCCGCCGAAGATCCACAGAAGCCCCTGGGCAAGCCAGGTGGTCAACTGCGCAATCGGGAAGAGCAACAGATAAAAGAAGTAGATGACCGGGGCAAAGATACGGTAATAGAAGTTGGGGCTACTGCGGAAGACCGACTTGGGCAGAAACTCCGCCACAAAGATGATAATCACGGTCGAGATAACCGTTTCGAGCGCAACCGATCCCTCCTGAGCCACCTCCGTCCATCCGACCAGTCCTGCCAGCGCACGCAGCAGCACCGACATGAAGAGCGAATAGACAACCAGCGCAATGTTGTTGCCCACCAGAATCGTCGTGATATACTGCCCGGGATGGCGGGCGAAAATATCGGCGATAAAGTTAAACATGCGGCTCTGCTTGCGGTCGATCTCCAACCGCAGCCGGTTCTTGGTCGTGAAGGCGATCTCCATGCCCGAGAAGAAGGCCGAGAGCATCAGCATCAACAGAATAATGAGAATGGAGGTAAGCATGATTCGATTATTTTGATGGCGGTGTCACAGCGGTCGTATCGACCCTCGGGGTCGGTTCCACGTTGACCAGCATACGCCCCTTGATGCGGCGGAAAGACCACTCCTTGAGCGACTCGTCCGACTCGAATCCCTCGACGATCATATCGCCGCGGCCGGCCTCCTGCACAATTTTGGTATCGACATTCGACCAGATCCGGTGTGTCTTCGCGTTCCAGAAGAGCTGCTGGGTGTAGAGCTCCTGTCCGTTGAACTTCTTGACCACCACATTCCCCTTGGCCTCCCACAGGTCGCGATCCTCGTAATAGATCGCATAATTGGCCGTCAGCCGTGTGTCGACCAGATCAGCGCTGTCACTGCGGAAGGTCGTCATGTCGACCCCCTTGCGGAACTCGCGGTAGGGCTCCTTCGCGTAGGCATACCCCTCGACCAGAGGGGCCTTGAAGATAAACGAACGCCGTCCATTCTCCGACTCGGTGCGGACAAAGTTCTCGCTGTATTCGGTCATCAACCCCTCATCGTGATACTCGGTCGGAGCCGAGGCGTGATTACACGAAAATAGCAAGATAGCACTCCCCGCGAGGAGGAGTGCTACCCGAATATTTCGATGAATGCGTCGGAGCATCGTTTCGAGCCTTTACTTATCGTGCACGAACCGTCGCCGAGATGCCGCTGGCGGGACCGCACGTGATCGTGTAACGGGTTCCCTCACGCAACTCGTTGAAGAACAGCTCCTCGGCCGACGGGAAGTGAGCCCGGTAGTTCGCAGCCAACGTGCGGGCCGAAGGACCGTAGGTCGGATCGTCACCCAGCAGACTGACAGCCTGCGACATCACATCATAAGCGACCCAATAGATGGCCTGACTGTCGATTCCCGAACAGCCTGCAGCCGAAGCGGCGTAGGCCTGAGCCAGGGCGAAGTAAGCCATGCCGCTGTTCGGATCGAGCTTGCGGGCCTCGCTGGCAGCCGTAGCGGCAGCCGACGGACGGTTGGCCGCCAACTCGTTCAGGCTGATCGAAACGAGCAGCAGAACGCGCTGCTGAGGATCGGTCTCCACGGCCAGCGTCTCACGCAGGTAGGTGGTAGCCTTGCCGTAGTCCCCGGCAGCCTGGAAGCCCTGGGCCAGCATCATGGCCGTCTCCGAAGAGGGACTCAGCACATAATATTTCTCAGCGATCTCGAAGAAGAAGGGCGAATCGCACTTGGCTTTCGACATGAGCGTCACGGCCTGTTTGAGCAGATCCACGTCGTCCGGAGCGGCCTCAATACGCTTGCGGAACAGCTCCTCCAGATTCTCGCAGCTGGCCACACCGCTCGAAGCAAACAGCGAATCGAACTGCGAACGGCGCTCGGCAACCGCAGGATCGGTTCCGGCAAAAATCGGATTCAGCCGCTCATACTCCGTCAGCAATACCTCAGGATAGACCAGACCCATATCGTAATCGTCACAAAGGTTCTTGAAGTAGATGAGAGCCACCTCCGACAAGTCGGCGTAACCACTCTCCAGACCCGCCTTCACGGCCTCGTCATAGAGACGGCGCACACCCTCGCGGTCACTCGGATTGAAAGCCAGGTACTCGTTGGCCTTGCGTGCCAGCACGTAGGCCTTTCCGTAGTTGCGGCTGTTGGGGAAGTACTGCACGCGCAGGTCGTAGATCGACATCAGCGAGTCCAGCAGCACCTTCTTCTCGTCGAGCGAACGGGCACGCTGCACCTTGCTCGAATAGACCTGTGCACCCCGGATAAAAGTCGCCTCCGACGCCGCAGGAGCACTCTGCACCAGCGTCCGGAAATAACCGGCGGCCGCGTCGTAGTCACGAGCCTCGACGGCCTCCTTCAACAAATTACTCGTCAGAATGTTCTCCTTGCGCTGATCGGGAGTATCACCCCAGGCAGCATAGCGAGGATCGCTGAAATCCTGAGCGACGGAAACTGCCGCAGCAAACATCAGTGCTGCCGACAACAAAACTTTTACACACTTCATTTTCTCGTATTCTGTTTTATGTAGTTTTTTTGATACCCGATTTAGTCGTACTTCGGACGGACGAACCAGTAATCCTCTCCGAACATCGTGATGCCGATCGAGAACTTGAAATAGGACTGTTTCACCAGCCCGATCTGTTCGTTGATCCGATCGAAACTGCCCCGCTGTCCGAGCTCCACACCCAGATCGATCGACGAGGCTCCCATGATCTTGAGCGGAATGCCCACACCCAGCGTAACGGCATACTCGTTGACATTCAACCCGCCGAAGGTCTGGTTGTAGGTGCCGTAACGGACACCGGCCCGATAGGACCACCGCTTCAGCATGCTGCGGATATCGCCCCGGTTGGGCGTATACTCGACGCCGACCTTGAAGGTACTTGTATTGCGATAGGCCACCTCGAAACCGCCGGCTGCCCGCTCGACCAGCTGCGAATTGCTTCCGCGCCAGTTCTGATAGACGTAATCCGCACCGAGGGCGATCTTGGGAGTCGTATAGTAGATACCCACGGCCACCTGGCGCGGCAGCTTCAAGTCGAGACGAACCGTATCGCCCTGAGCAACCGACGTGACCACATCGCCCGTCGTAACGGTTTTGGTCACCTTCGGATTCAGATTGCCGCCGATGTCGTAGGTGGCACCGATGGTCAGGATGCGCCGCCGGTTGTAGATCGGCGACCACTGCAGACCGAACTGCCCCTTGAAACGGGAGATATCGTAGTTCTCCACACCCGCGGCGCTTGCAATCTGATTGCCGCCCACGATGTTCTCGAGAATCGCCGTATTGTACTTGCGGTTGATATCGCCCCAGTAATACTGGGCTGCGGCACCGATCGACAGACCGGGAAGGATCTCCCAACCCACGCCGAGCTTGACCTCGGTGACGTCACCGTCACCCTCCCACTGGTACTGCACCCGTCCGATGTTGCCCCAGATATCGTCGCTGGTCTCCTCGTGTTTCATGCGGTAGCCGACGCTGCTGTACGGCGTGAGGCTGAATCCCAAGCCGAGCCCCTTGGCCAACGGCAACTGGAAGGCAATATCGTGGAAGTTGAAGGTATAGTTACTCGTCTTGAGCGTCTGTCCGCCATATTTCTGGGCGTTGTAGAAACATTGCCCCTCCACTCCGAAGTCGAAGACGAACGACTTGGGACGGACCACACTGAAGGAGGCCGGATTGAGCAGGTTGATCGAAGAGGTGCTCCGCATGCCGATGCCCGCACCGCCCATCGAGCGTGTTCTCAACGTACCGGGAGTCTGCAGCTCACCCAATCCGTACATCGAATAGGGCGAAAAAGCATTGGTGCTGCTGGATTGTCCCCACACGGCACACGGGATGATCATGGCCAGCGCAAGGCCCAGTTTAACGACGGCTCTCTTCACTTGCATTGTACTCTAAGATTCGATTCAGACCCAGAAAGACCAGATCACAATGTGCAAATATCGTATTTTTAATTCTTTTCGCAAAGAATTTTGCATCGCCCCCCGTAAAAATTATCGACAGGGCTCCCATTTTTTCCTTCAGGCGGGCAATGTATCCTTCAATTTCGAAAGCAATTCCATGGATCACCCCCTGCTCGATGGCCTCGGTGGTCGAGCGTCCGATCAGGGTGTACTCCTCCACCGCGCCGCACAGGGGCAGCGCCGCCGTATAGTCCGACAGGGCTCGGAAGCGCATCTCCATGCCGGGGGAGATGTTGCCGCCCCGGAAGATCCCATCCGCCGTCACCAGATCGATCGTGATGGCCGTACCGAAGTCGACGATCAGCAGATTGCGGCCCGGATAGAGCGTTGCGGCTCCGACTGCGGCGGCCAAACGGTCTTCGCCCAGCGACTCGGGAGTCGCATAGCCGTTGCGGATCGGTATCGGCAACTTTGAAGAGAGTCTCAGGCAGTGCCCCACGCGCCGCACGAGCAGATCGGTAACCGCCTCGCAACGGCCCCGGGTCGATGCCACGATCGAGCGCGAAACGGCCGGATATTGCGACAGAATCTCCGAAAGCGTTCTGTCGTCCAACTGCTCCACGCACCCCTCATGCAAAAGCGCCCCCCGGTCAAATACGGCGTATTTGACCCGGGTATTGCCCATATCGATTGTCAAATGCATCCCAGAAGAGTCTTTTTCATGCGTTCTACAACGACTTCAGAACCTGACACGCCTCTGCGATGTCCTTGACATTTCTAACGGTCATCGCCAGACGATTATTGTGCTGCTTGAGTACAAAGCGGTCGGGATGCTGCGTGATTTTGCGCAAAAGTTCCCGGAACAGGTCGCTCTTGTAGTAGGGAGACTGCTCGTCGCCCACAAAATGGACGATCATCAGTCCGTTCTTCACCTTCACACGCTCCATACCCAGACGGATCGCCTCCCAACGCAGACGCACCACGTTGAGCAGGTTGACGGCCGGCTGCGGCAGCGGACCGAAACGGTCGACAAGCCGCGACTCGAACTTGCGCAAAGTCTCTTCATCGCGTGCATTATCCAACTCGCGATACAGGCGCAGTTTCTCGGCCGGCTGCTGCACATAGGAGTCCGGCAGCTCGGCCTCCGCATCGATCTCGATCGTACTGTCCGAGATGAAGTTCATCCGATCGACCACCTCCTGCTCGGCGCTGTTCATGCCCGGCATCTCGAGCCCCTCGGCCCGCAGTTCGGCGATCGCCTCCTGCAGGATCTTCTGGTAGGTCTCGAAGCCGATGTCGGCGATAAAGCCGCTCTGCTCGGCCCCCAACAGGTTGCCCGCACCCCGGATATCGAGGTCCTGCATGGCGATATTGAACCCCGATCCCAGATCGGAGAACTCCTCGATGGCCCGCAGCCGGCGGCGGGCATCGGGTGTCAGCAGCTCGTCGGGCGGCGTAAGCAGGTAGCAGTATCCGCGCTGGTCGCCGCGGCCCACCCGGCCGCGCATCTGGTGCAGGTCGCTCAGCCCGAAGTTCTGCGCATTGTCAATGATGATCGTATTGGCATTGGGAATATCGATGCCGTTCTCCACGATGGTCGTGGAGATCAACACGTCGAACTCCCCGTAGATAAAGTCCATGATCAGTTTCTCCAGCTCGGCGGCGGGCATCTTGCCGTGTCCGGTCGCCACCCTCGCCTGCGGGCAGAGGCGCGTGATCATCCCCTGCAGGGTTGTCAGATCCTCCACCCGGTTGTGGACAAAGTAGACCTGACCGCCCCGCGCAAGCTCCGCATTGATTGCATCACGCACGATCTCCTCCGAGAAGACGTGCGACTCGGTAACGATCGGCTGGCGGTTGGGCGGCGGAGTCGAGATGACCGAAAGGTCGCGTGAGCCCATGAGCGAGAACTGCAGCGTACGGGGAATCGGCGTGGCCGTGAGGGTCAGCGTATCGACGTTGACGCTCATCTGCGTCAGCTTCTCCTTGGCCGCCACGCCAAACTTCTGCTCCTCGTCGATAATGAGCAGTCCCAGGTCGTGGAATTTCACCTGCTTGCCCAGAATCTTGTGCGTGCCGATCAGAATATCGATCTGCCCGTCGGCGAGCTCCTTCAGGATGCGGGTCGTCTCAGCCGAAGATTTCGTCCGGTTCAGATACTCCACCTTCACCGGGAAATCCTGCAACCGCCGCACGAAGGTGCGGTAATGCTGCATGGCCAGGATGGTCGTCGGCACCAGCACGGCCACCTGTTTGCCGTCGGTAGCTGCCTTGAACGCCGCCCGGATCGCCACCTCGGTCTTGCCGAAACCGACATCGCCGCAGACCAGGCGGTCCATCGGCTGGTCGGACTCCATATCGCGCTTGACGGCCTGCGTGGCGCTCTGCTGATCGGGTGTATCCTCCCACATGAACGAAGCCTCCAGCTCCTGCTGCAGGTAGCTGTCCGGCGAAAAGGCAAACCCCTTGCTCGCCTTGCGCTTGGCATACAGGGCAATAAGTTCGCGTGAGATATCCTTGACCGCCTTCTTCGCATTGGTCTTGAGTTTCTGCCAGGCGCCGCTGCCCAGTTTGTAGATCTTGGGCGGCTCGCCGTCGCCGCTCTTGTATCGCGAGATGCGGTGCAGGGCGTGCACGTGCACGAACAACACGTCGTTGTCCTTGTATATCAGTTTGATCGCCTCATGCACCTTGCCGTTCTCATTGATCTTGACCAGACCGCCGAAACGCCCGATTCCGTGGTCGATATGCACCACGTAATCGCCCAGGCGCAGCTGGTTCAGCTCGGCGATGGTCATCTGCTCGTCGCGCTTGATCTCGCCGTTGATGCGGTAACGCTGATAACGGTCGAAGATCTGGTGGTCGGTATAGAAGCAGAGCTTCAGATCGTGGTCGATAAAGCCCTCGTGCAGAATCAGCGGCATCGGGTTGATTCGCACCTCGCGGTGGCCCGACTGGTAGAAGATGTTTTCGAGACGTTCGAGCTGCGCCTTGTTCTGCGAGAGGATATAGGTCGTATAGCCCTGCTGCGCGTTCCAGGTCAGATCGTCGGCCAGCAGGTTGAAGTTCTTGTTGAATTTGGGCTGGGGCGCCGTATGGAACTGAATGGTCCGATCAGCCGGACGCTCCTTCAGGCTGTCGCGCAGCTCGAAGATCCGCACCCCGGACATATCGCCGAGCAGCACGTTCCGGCTGGTCAGGCGCAGGTCGATCTCGGAGGGCTCTTCCATCTCGGCCAGCGTCTTGCGCCGCACGTCATTCACCCGCCGCATCACGTAGTCCGCATCGAAGAACCAGCAGGTCGCCTCGCCGGCAAAGGCCGGCAGCGAGATCCGGTCGCCGACGGTCTGCTCGCCCAGTTTGGGGACGATCTGCACCTGCTCCACCTTGTCAGCCGAGAGCTGGCTCGAGATCTCGAAGCGGCGGATGGAGTCCACCTCGTCGCCGAAAAAGTCCAGACGGAACGGCTTGCTCTCCGAATAGGAGAAGAGGTCGAAGATACCGCCACGGATGGAGTACTGTCCCGGCTCATAGACGAAATCGACCCGCGTAAAGCCGGAGTCGATCAGCCGCTGCTCCAGATCGGCGATGGCCAGTTTGTCCCCCACCTTGATCTGAATCGTCCTGCGTCCCATTGCGTCAGGATCGGTCACCCGCTCGGCCAGTGCCTCGGGATAGGTGCAGAGCACCCGGTAATCCCCCGCCGGAAGGCTCTCCCGCAGGGCGTTCAGGGCAGCCGTACGCTGCACGATCCCCTGCGGATCCTCCGTGCCGTAGACGATCGACCGCTTGTAGGAGGTGGGGAAGAAGTAGATCCGGCTCTCGTCCAGCAGTCCGTACAGGTCATTGAGCAGATAGGCGGCCGCATCCCGGTCTTCGGCGACGAACAGATGGGCGCCGCCCGTGCGGGCGATCAGGGCCGCCGCATAGGCCGAAAGGGCACCCCCGACCAGATCCTTCAGCAGGATGGTCCGCTCGCCCGATTCGGTTGCACGCACCATCTCGCCGAGCGTCTCCGCCCCGGCGAGCAACTTGAGCATATTCGGTTTTTCTGCGGTATTCATAGTTGGTGACAACCTTGTCCAAGATGAAAAAGCGCCTCACGGAGCAACTTCTCCGCGAGGCCCTCTCAAAAGATTAATTCCGATTCAGGTCGTTCCCCTCCTTGTCGTAATAGTGCACATCCACGATTCCGACACTCTGGTCGGCAACGATCTTCAGACGCACCTTGTACTTCCACATCCAACGCAGATAGAGGGGCCACCAACCGTGTTTCAGGTAGGTGGATACGTAGGGGCTGACCCTGAGTTTAATGTATTTGTATCCGGCATCCTGCGTGAAGTAGGAGATCCGGTTCTCGATCTTCTTGTCCAGCAGCACCGTCGGCTCGATTCGTCCGCTGCCGTTGCAGGTCGGGCAGACGTCCGTCACGTCCTGCACCGCCACCGGGCGCACCCGCTGGCGGGTGATCTGCATCAGACCAAACTTGGTCAGCGGCAGCACCGTGTGTTTGGCCTTGTCGTTGGCCATCAGCTTGACCATCTCGTCGTACAGCATCTGCCGGTTCGGAGCCTTGTGCATGTCGATGAAGTCGATGATGACGATTCCGCCCAGATCCCGCAGACGCAGCTGGCGGGCAATCTCGTGGGCCGCCGCCAGGTTGACATCCAGCGCCGTCTGCTCCTGGTTGTCGTCGATCTTGGTGCGGTTGCCCGAGTTGACGTCGATCACGTTCATCGCCTCCGTATGTTCGATGATCAGGTAGGCACCCCGGCGCAGCGACACATATTTGGCAAAGAGCGACTTGATCTGCTTCGAGATGTCGAAGTTATCGAAAATGGGGACGTTGCCCTTGTAGAGCTTGACCAGTTTCTCGCTCTGGGGCTCGATCTTGCGGATGTAGTCCCGAATCTCGCCGAACATCGACTCGTCGTCCACCACGATCTGCGAGAAGGAGCCGTTCAAGGAGTCCCGGATGATGGTATTGGCGCGGCTCAGCTCGCTCATCAGCAGCGAGGGGGCCGTACTCTTGCGCAGGTTGGCCAGCGTCTTGTGCCACTTGTCCACCAGCGCCTGGATATCCTGTTCGATGTCGCTGTCGTTGGCCGCCGTAGCCGCCGTACGGATGATAACGCCGAAATTATGAGGCAAAACGGCCGCTGCAATCCGCTTCAGCCGCTTCTTCTCCTCGGTCGAGCGGATCTTCTGCGACAGAAAGACCTTCGACGAGAAGGGTACGAGCACCACGTTGCGTCCGGCCAGCGAGATGTCGGCCGTCAGACGGGGCCCCTTGGTCGAGATGGCCTCCTTGGCGATCTGAACCATGACAATCTGCCCCACCTGCAGATACGAGGAGATTTTGCCCGACTTTTCAATTGCCGGCTCCAGTTTCATCGTCTCCAGACGCATGCCCCGCTTGCCGGGCTGGTAGCTGTTCACCAGCTTCTGCAGCGAAGTGAACTGGGGTCCCAAGTCGAGGTAGTGGATGAAGGCATCCTTTTCGTGACCGATGTTCACGAAGGCGGCGTTCAGTCCCGGCATGATCTTGCGAACCTTGCCCAGGTAGATGTCACCGACGGCAAATCCCGTCTGACACTGCTCCTTGCTGAGCTCGACCAGCACCTTGTCCTCGCACTGTGCAATTGTGATCTCGGTCGGATTTACGTTAATTATTAATTCTCGATTCATATATCTTTACGCAACCCGGAGCCTGCGCCCCTACGCTGCGATTCGTCTGTGGTTTGGATGGATGAACGATTGTTTTGTTTTTCCGGAAAGACAATCCAACTTCCGTTTTCTCCAAGGAGCCGCCCGCAGGCGAGAAAAACTCCTCCGCCTCCCCGCTGTTCACACAGCTCACTGAGGCTCAATATATTGACAGCTGAAACGACACCGTTTCCCCTGTCTGATCCATGCAACCGGCACAAACAACGAAGAGCCGGTCAGGAAAATAGGTAAAGCTAAAAGAGCCTGCACCCTTTTAGCTTTATCTATTCTTGATAGCACCGAAGGCGTGCTACAGTTTACTTTTTCTTATGACGATTCTTGCGAAGACGTTTTTTACGCTTGTGAGTCGCCATCTTATGACGCTTATGTTTCTTTCCGTTCGGCATAACTTTAATGTATTAGAAAATTTTACTTATGGTTTATTTTACTTTCGCTGCAAAACTCTTTGCCGGTTTGAACGCCGGGATATTGTGTGCAGGAATCGTAATGGTCGTGTTCTTCGAAATGTTGCGGGCAACCTTCTCAGCACGTTTTTTTACCACGAAACTGCCGAAACCACGGAGATACACATTGTTTCCCTTGGCCAAAGAGCCCTTGATGCTCTCCATGAAAGCCTCAACGATAGCCTGGACCTGCACCTTTTCGGCGCCAGTGCTTTTAGCGATTTCGCTAACGATATCTGCCTTTGTCATAATATATGTTTTAAATTAAGTTAAACTACGATTTCGGGACTGCAAATATAAGTTTTATTTGGTTATCTCACAATAGACTACAACTTTTTTCATTCATCCGGCCCGCCCAGCCGACCGCCCGCCGACCTGCATCGATCATTTCAATCACGCAGTGCAACCGCATGAGATTCGGAACGTTATGATTGCATCACACCGCTCCGGCAGCAAGCCACGCCCCCGTTTGAGAGGAGCCTTGCCCCTATCTGCACCAGTTTCCGAAACCTCTTCAAAGCATTCGGAAAACCTCAGACCGGAGGTCGCAGCACCGTCTCCGCGCGCCGCGAATCTGGCGGGCAAAGAGCAGCGGAGGTGCCCCCGTCGGGGCCGATTTTCCGGGCCGGACACAATATTTTAACGAAAAACGGCTTTGTATAATATACGAAATTCACTATTTTTGTTTGATAAAATCACGGATATGGTCAAAATACTCTGGGTAGACGACGAGATCGACCTTCTCAAGCCGCACATTCTCTTTCTGCGCGGCAAGGGTTACGAGATCGACACCTGCAACAACGGATACGACGCCATCGATATGGCGAGCGAGGGAAACTACGACCTGATCATTCTGGACGAGATGATGCCCGGCATGACGGGGCTCGAAACCCTGCCAAAAATCAAGGAGGTACGCCCCACCACTCCGGTCATCATGGTGACCAAGAGTGAAGAGGAGAACATCATGGACAAGGCCGTCGGATCGAAAATCGCCGACTACCTCATCAAGCCCGTAAATCCCAACCAGGTACTGCTCTCGATCAAGAAGCACGTCCACTCGCAGCAGCTCGTCACCGAGCAGACCACGGCCGACTACCGCGCCGAATTCGGCCGCATCTCGGCCTCGCTGCAGGCGGCCGAGACCTTCGCCGACTGGAGCCAGATCTACCGGCGCATCACCAACTGGGAGATCGCCCTCTCGGATTCAACCGACCAGAGCATCCAGGAGGTGATGGCCTACCAGAAGCAGGAGGCCAACCAGGAGTTCTGCAAGTTCGTCCGCCGCAACTACTACGACTGGATCAACAAGCGGGACGAAACGACCCCGGTCATGTCCCACACCCTGATGCGGACCAAGATATTCCCGGTTGCCGACGCCAATCCGAAGACCACGCTGCTGCTCATTGACAACTTCCGCTACGACCAGTGGCGCTCGATCAGCCCGCTGCTGCGCGGCTACTACGACGTGGCGGTCGACGATTTCTACTGTGCGATCCTTCCGACGGCCACCCAATACGCCCGCAATGCCATCTTCGCCGGACTGATGCCGCTGGCCATCGACAAGATCATGCCCGACCGCTGGCTCAACGACAACGAAGAGGGGGGCAAAAACCAGTACGAAGAGTATTTCCTGCAGCGCCTGATGGCCTCCAGCGGAAAGAACTACAAATACACCTTCGACAAGCTGGTGCGACCCGAGGCGGGGCGCAAGCTGATCGACAACATCCAGCGCATCTACGATGCCGACTTTTCGGTGATCGTCTACAACTTCCTCGACATCCTCTCCCACGCCCGAACCGAAACGGACGTCATCCGCGAGCTCACCGAGGACGAGGCGGCCTTCCGTTCGCTCACCCGCTCGTGGTTCGAACATTCGGATCTACTCACCCTGCTGCGCCTGCTCTCCGAGCGGGGCCACACGGTGGTCATCACCTCCGACCACGGCACCATCCGCATCGACAACCCGATCAAGGTGACCGGCGACCGGGAGACTTCGACCAACCTGCGCTACAAGACCGGACGCAATCTGAGCTACAATTCGCGCGAAATCTACGAGATCACCCGGCCGGAGGATATCCAGCTCCCCTCGGGCAACCTCTCGTCGAGCTACATCTTCGCCTACAACACCGACTTCCTGGTCTACAACAACGACGCCAACAAGTACATCCGATACTATCGCAACACGTTCCAGCACGGCGGCATCTCGATGGAGGAGATGATCGTCCCGTACATCGTCCTTAAACCCAAGAAATAACGCCATGCAAACCATTCATATCGATTCACAGAACGATCTGCCGAAGGCCGCCGAGGCCATCATAGAGGCATTGGGCGACCGCACGGTCGTCCTCTTCCGGGGCGGGATGGGGGCCGGGAAGACCACCCTGATCCGCGAAATCGTCGCCCAACGGGGCTCCGACGACACGGTGACCAGCCCGACCTTCGCCATCGTCAACCAGTACGCCACCCACGACGGGCGGAACATCTTCCACTTCGACTTCTACCGCATCGACCGCATCGAAGAGGCCTACGACTTCGGCTACGAGGAGTATTTCTACTCGGGCGAACTGTGTCTGGTCGAGTGGCCCGAGAAGATCGAAGAGTTGCTGCCCAACCATGTCATGACCGTGCAAATCTCGATCGACGACGAAGAGGAGCGCACCATCTCGTTCGACTGATCCGGCAAAAACCGGCGCGTCTCGGACAAATTTGCAAACACTTTCGCTATCTTTGCCCCGCAAAAAAGGTAACCTATGGAGAAATACGAATCGAAACAACATCAGATACGTCGTCCGGCCGAACAGATCTATGCCCTCATCAGCCGTTTCGACAACCTCACACCGGCCGTGCAGGACAAGGTCGAGGAGTGGCAAGCCGACGAGAACCACTGTTCGTTCAAGGCAAAGGGCTTTACGATAAAGCTGGAGATCGTCGACAAGGAGTGCCCCAAGTATGTCAAGATTCAGAGCGGCGAGGGAGGTATCCCGATCGACTTCACGTTCTGGATTCAGTTGCAGCAGGTCGCCCCGTACGACACCCGCATGCGGATGGTGCTGCACGCAGACCTCAATATGATGATGCGCATGATGATCGGCGGCAAACTCCGCGAGGCGCTCGATCAGATCGCCGAATCGATGGCCACGGCCATGAATCAGATTCCGATGCCCTCCTGAGCCGGAATCGACAAAAAAGAAAAAGGAGAGAATTCCATGTGCGGATTCTCTCCTTTTTTTGTCTGCAAACAAAACGGCGGTCGGGTTACCGCTCCATGCTCTCCAGTACCCGGCGGACGCTGGGGAACATCTCCCGGGCACACACCTTCGCCTCGTCGGGGGTAACCCAGGCCACCCGCTCGATCCCCTCCTCCTGCTGGGGAACAAGGCGGTCGCAGCCGTCGATGCGCATCTCGTACCAGTGGGTATGCTTCAACTCCCAGCGATGGTGCATGTAGTAGGCGTGATAGGTTCGGCACAACAGGCGCACAATGCATGCCCCCGCCACGCCGGTCTCCTCGGCCACCTCGCGCAGGGCTGCCGTCTCGGTATCCTCGCCCCGCTCCACATGTCCCTTGGGCAGATCCCAGCGACCGTTGCGATGGATCAGCAGCCAGCGGCCGGCGCCGTCGACCACAAGTCCGCCGGCCGCCTCAACCGGCGTGAACTCCCGCCCGAAGCGGCGGAAAATCTCATCGGGCCGAGCCCCATGAATGGCTATGGCCTTGTGCGTTTCGAGAAAATTGAGTACCTTCGTCCGGGAAATTTCATCACCCGGCGCAAGATCGACCCGGAAAAAGGTTTCAGGGACCGATTCGTCGGTAAAAAGCACGGTCTTGTCTGCAAAAAAAAGTTCTAGCTGCATAGGTCAATGATTTCGATGCGACAAATTTATACCAAATAGAGTTAAACCGATCTGAAATGAAAAAATTATTCTTCTTTATGGCAATTACGCTCATGGGTCTGAGCGGATGCGGCAGCGAGCAGCGTCCCCAGCCCCTCGCTATCGACAATGAGCTGACGCAGGAGGAGATCGCCGCAGGCGTTCTGACCCCTGAGATCCTGTGGAAAATGGGCCGCGTAGGTCTGGCCGGGCTCTCGCCGGACGCCAGCAAGCTGCTCTACACCGTCACCCAGTACAACCTGCAGGAGAACCGCGGTGTAACCGCCATCTACGTACGCGACGCGGCCAGCGGCGAGACGGCTCAGCTGACCGACTTCTCATCAAACAACTACAACCCGCAGTGGAATGCCGACGGAACGAAGATCTACTTCCTCTCCGACCGCAGCGGCTCTGCGCAGCTCTGGGAGATGAATGCCGACGGAACGGCCGTCAAACAGCTCTCTTCGCTCGACAAGGATATCGAGGGATTTGGAGTCAATCCGACCGGCGACAAGCTCTTCTACGTACAGAGCGTTCAGGTGGCCGACCGCCGCTCGTCCGATCTGTACAAGGACATGGACAAATCGAAGGCCCGCGTCTATGACGACCTGATGGTCCGCCACTGGGACTACTGGGACGAGGGCAGCTACCGTCACATCTTCGTGGCCGACCTGGGTGCCAACGGTGTGGCAAACGGCAAGGACATCCTCGGCCCGGAGGCAGCGTGGGACACCCCGCTGGCCCCCTACTTCGACATGAACGAGATCAGTTGGAATCCCGCCGGCACGCAGCTTGCCTACACCTGCAAGCCGCTGACGGGCACCGCATACGCCGTATCGACCGATTCGGACATCTTCGTCTATGACGTGGCAACGGGCGAGACCCGCAACATCTGCAAGACGGGTCCGGTCGATCCGCGTCTGAAGATCGCCTCCGAGATGCCGGGTTATGACAAATACCCCGTCTTCTCGCCCGACGGCACGAAGATCGCCTTCCTGTCGCAGCGCCGCGCCGGCAACGAGGCCGACAAGACCCGTCTGTTCGTCTGGGATTCGGCCACCGGCCAGATGAAGGATCTGACCGAGAGCTTCGACTACAACGCCGCCAACCTCATCTGGGACGGCAACGAGGCACTCTGGTTCCTCTCGCCGATCCAGGCCACGCACCAGCTCTGCCACGTGGATCTGAACGGCAACGTACAGGTCATCACCAAGGGTGACCACGACATCAACGCCGTCTCGATCGAGAACGGCAAGGCCGCAGCCGACATCTGCACGATCTCCTCACCGAACGAACTGTTCGACATCAACCTCGCGGACGGCGCCATCACCCAGATGACCTTCGTCAACAAGCCCATTCTGGACCACATCCGCATGGGCAAGGTCGAGAAACGTTGGGTCGAGACCACCGACGGCAAGCAGATGCTCACATGGGTCATCCTTCCGCCCGACTTCGATCCGGCCAAGAAATACCCCACGCTGCTCTACTGCCAGGGCGGTCCCCAGAGCGTCGTTTCGCAATTCTGGAGCTACCGCTGGAACTTCCAGCTGATGGCAGCCAACGGCTACATCGTCGTAGCGCCCAACCGCCGCGGTCTCCCCTCGTTCGGTCAGGAGTGGCTCGATCAGATCTCGGGCGACTACTCGGGTCAGAACATCCGCGACTACCTCTCGGCCATCGACGACGTGGCGAAGGAGCCGTGGGTTGACAACGACCGTCTGGGCTGCGTGGGCGCCTCCTACGGCGGCTACTCGGTTTACTACCTAGCCGGTCACCACGACAAACGCTTCAAGGCATTCATCGCACACTGCGGCATCTTCGACTTCGACTCCATGTACGGTTCGAGCGAGGAGCTCTTCTTCCTCAACAACGACTACGGCGGTGCATACTGGGAGAAGGACAACGCCACGGCCATGCGCAGCTACGCCAACTCGCCCCACCGTGCGGTGGACAAGTGGGACACCCCGATCCTGATCATCACGGGCGAGCTTGACTACCGCATCCCCTACACGCAGTCGCTCGAGGCCTTCACCGCAGCCCGTCTGCACGGCATCGACGCCAAACTGGTCGAGTTCGAGGACGAGGATCACCAGGTGATGAAGCCCCAGAACTCGGTGGTATGGCAGCGTGAGTTCTTCAGCTGGCTCGACAAATACCTGAAATAATAGTTCCCGACCGTTGTCCGATCAGGCTGCAATCAAGTGGCTGAGCGACATCGGACGTGGATTCAAAATGTGTCACGAAACGGCTCTCTGCATGAGGGTCGTTTCGTATTTTTTTCTGGTTCCCCACAGCCTGAATCCACCGCCTCTTTCGGTGCGCTCTCGTTAAAAAAAGCGACCTGTTCATGGTGAAAAACTCCCGGTTCGTTGATTTTATTTTTATAATATGTGGGAAGGGGCTATTTTTGTTGTCGAGTGAAATCGCGAATCACCTCCTATGAGAACAAAAAACCTCCTTATTCTTTTCTCGTTTTCGCTGGCGTTGCTGGCCGGCTGCTCCAAGAGTGAAGAGACCACTCCGGTCACCCCCACCGCAGAGAAACTGCTCGTGGCAATCACCTGTGAAAACGGAGCGGAGTCCTTCGGTTCGACCGCTCACTCGATCGCTCCCCACACGAGCATCGACAACGACGACTGGGCCACGACCCACTGGTCTAACAACGATCAGATCGCCGTCTGGGCCACAGCCGACGGCGGCGGCACCTATCCGCTTGCAGCCCAAAGCTTCAAACTCGCCTACTTCCGGTCGGAGTACTCCTCGGCCGTATTCAGCTCCACCCTCTCGACGCCGATGCCCGAAGGCGACTACACCTTCACGGGCGTCTACCCCCTGCCGCAAAGCGTGAGCGGCACGCAGGTTACCTACCGCATCGCGGCCGAGCAGTCGGGACGCTACGACGGCAAGAACGACATCCTGGCGGCCGATCCCGTAACGGCTCCGGCCCTGCGTACGTTCGCATCGAGCGACGAGATGCTGAACCAGCTGCCGGACAACATCATGCATTTCCGCCACAAGTGCCACGCACTCCGCATCGAGATCCCTGCCGGACGCAACATCTGGGGCGTTCCGGTCGGCAAGCTGCAGATCGACTTCCCGACCGAGGTGGTCGGCAACGTCTCGTTCGACGCAGCCAACCCGTCGGAGGCGATGACCCTGACCGAGGGCGGACGCACCGTCACCCTGAATCTGGAAACGCCCCTGACCGAAGAGCAGGAAAACTATGCCTGGGTCTTCATCAACCCCACCGTCATGAGCGGCTCCATCTCCTTCACGGCCTTCTCGACCGAAGGGTATCGCGCCCGCACGCTGACCGTTGCGATCGACAAGACGATGGAGGCCGGACGCATCACCCCGATCACGCTGACCGTTCCCGAGGAGCTGCCCGTCAGCTACCTCGATCTCTCGATAGCCGACTATTCGCAATTGGGTGAGGAGCCCACCTCGTTCGTCGTAACCGCACCCGAAGGGATGACCTTCCGGGACGGCACCACCTCGAAAACCTTCCAGAGCGATGCTCCCGACAAATCGATCGCCTTCTATGCCGACCTCTATGGCGAACTGCTGAAAAGCTCGCCGCTGACTGTTACCTACGAATCGGAACACGCGACGGGTGTAAAAGGCAAGACGAGCGTCGCCTACACAGGCCAGGAGCGTACGGCCGTCGGGCTGGTCGTTCCCTACCTGCTCTACGAAGACTTCTCCGGGATCGGAGAGTTCCACAGCGCAAACGAGGACGGTGGAGTCGACGAATCGAGTGGTACGATCCTGACCGACTGGGGACTCGAAAACTGGAACGCGGCACGAGGCGGCACGGTGGCCAACACCTGCATCAAGGCCAACTGCTACATCGCCACCCACTCGGCCCTTACGAACTCCCGCGTACATGGACGCATCGACAGCCGCCCGCTGCCGCTCAAACCGGGAGCAAACGTTTCGGTCAGCGTCTCCTTCGACACGGGCTACTCAAAGACAATCTGGTCCTCCGATCAGGCCAACAGCTACGCCACCCTCACCTTCGGCCGCACGGACGACAACAGCGGCTCGCCCATCGAATCGGGTCGCGCACTGAACTTCGTCACCGTGCAGGATCAACGGGTCAGCGAACTCTCCGACGCAGCGAACCTGCCGGACAAGATGCAGAATCTTCGCGTGGACGGCTGCAGCGAGATCTCGCGCCTGACCTGGCAGATATACTCCAACCGGGATAAAATATGGGCCACGACGAGTGTGTCGGTCTACTGCCACGTGGACAACATTCGCGTAACCATCGTAAAATAAACACATTAAAAATCAAAAAAGATACCCTTATGAAAAAGTATTTGCTGTTACCCATGGCGATGCTCATCCTGTCGGCCGGCTGCTCGAAAGAGGAGCCCGCAAACACGGAGAACGGGCTCGGGACGGTGGAGTTCTCGCCGTCCGTTTCGCTCATGGTCGAGACAAGAGCAACGACCGACCTGCCGCAGACGGTCATCCCGGATGCCGGCGACTTCTGGCTGCTCATCAAAGGGAAACCGGGAACCGAAACCGAGAGCTTCTCGGCCGAATACGAACAGTTCCGCACCTACGACAAACCCTACATGGCCAGCGGCGACTATACGGCTACGGTTCGCTACGGAGATCCCACGCAGGAGGGCGTGACCGCCTACTGCTACGAAGGGACGCAGGATTTCACGATCCTGGCCCGTCAGACCATCCAGCAGAGTATCACCGCCTCGCTGGTCAATTCGGTCATCAGCCTCTCGTGCAGCGAGATGTTCAACAAGTATTACACCAATGCCGAGTTCACCGTCCGCACCGAGTCGGGCAACGAATTTTCGTTCGCCAACGCCTCGTCGGCCATGATCTTCGTCAAACCCGACAGCAAGCTCTTCCTCTCGGGAACGGCCACCAAATCGCAGAACGGCGTGGAGGTCACATTCCCCGAGCATGAGATCGGCTCGACGGTAGCCCGCACCTGGCACAAGATCGTGGTAGATGCCTCGCAGGTCGGACAGGGCAGCATCGACATCCGTCTGGACGACACGCTCACCCCGATCGAGATCGAAGAGATCGAAATCAACCCGGAAGCTTAATTTGTATCATCTGAAAAAATCATTCTATGAAGACTTTCGCCAAAATATCCTTGCTGTTCGCCCTCGCTCTGACGGCAGCAAGCTGTGGACGGGACGGACTCGATCTGGAGAACAACCCCGGACCGTCCGGACAGCAGACCGGCATCCTCTCTTTCGAGAACTGGAACCTGACCGTTACGACCGATCAGGAGACCACGAAAGATGACGGCGGCCTGAGCGAGAACATTACGACGCAGGCCGCAACCCGCGCCACCTCGGAGGCTGCCGGGGACTATCGGGTCAAGATCTACAACTCGGCCAAAGAAGAGGTCGGCAGCTACACCTACGACGAGATCAAGTCGCTCGGCCGCATCGAGCTGCCGCAGGACACCTATACCGTTACGGCCGAATCGCCCAACTACGCCTCGATGCCCGATGCCGAGTGGGAGACTCCGGCCTATTTCGGGTCGGTCATCGTCAACGTGATCAAGAAGACGCAGACCGACGTGGGCAACCTGATCTGCCGGCTGGCCAACATCAAGACCACGGTCGAGCTTTCGGCCGATCTGAACGCCCTCTTCAAGCCCGATGACTCGGAGCAGAAACTCACCACCACCCTTTCGCTGGGTGAGCACTCGCTCGTCTTCGGACGCGAGGAGACCCGCGCCGGATTTTTCAAGGCTCAGTCGAGCGACAATACCATCAAGATCGTCCTCACGGGATCCTACAACAAGGCCGGAGAGGGAGAGGAGCCCTCGTACGTACCCATCACCTGGACCCAGGAGCTGCAGAACGTAAAGGCAGGTCAATGGCGCAAGATCGGCATCAAGATCCTCCACGCCAGCGACGGTAACGTTCAGTTCCAGATTACGGTAGAGACGTGGGTTTACGACGAGCAGATCGACGTGGACGTCATGTCGTCCCTCTACAGCTACGGCGAGGAGGAGATTCCCGACGAGGAGGTTTCGGACGAGAATGCTCCCGTACTCTCGCTCGGCGGCAACCACAAGGTTGAGGATCCGTTCCAGATCAACGACGCGATCTTCAACTTCAACATCGACCAGTGCACGGACCACATCATGGCCATCTTCACCCCGGCAAGCGGAGCGACCGTATCGTCACTCGACGTAACCTTTGATTCGGACAACGCCCAATTCCTCGCCGCCCTTCAGGCAGCCGGCTTTGCCGACAACCGGATCGCCCTCTGGCCCGAAGCCAATCCGGCCGAGGAGTACTGCTTCGTCGGTCAGAACGGCTCCAACCTCGAGATTACGGCCAAATATGCCGGCATGAAGGGTCTCTACGACTACACGGGCACCCACACCGCGAAGTTCACCGCCGTCGATTCCGAAGGCCGTCGTTCCTACACGACGCTGACCATCGTGGTATCCCACACGGGCGGTACCACCTCGGACGAAGGCCCGAGTGTCATCTGGAGTGACGGCAAGGGCGGAACGACCGACTTCGGCACCCGTCATGAGGTTACCGACGCAGGTCTGCCCGTGATCATCGACATCACCTCGGAAACGGGTATCACCGGACTGACGGTTCGCATCAAGAGCGACATGCTCACCGGCCCCGTCCTGACGGAGCTCAACCTGGCCGACGAGATGGATCTGATCAACCCGGCCAGCGAGGAGATGAACACCGCGCTCAAGAGCCTCGGATTCCCGACCAAGGATGAGGTTTCCGGTGCCAAGGCGCTGAAGATCGACATTACGAACTTCATGCCCGCCCTGTACGGAGTTGCCCCCGGCAACACCGATTTCGAACTCAGCATCTCCGATGCATCGGGCACGACGGTGAAATCCATCATGCTTTACGTCAATCCCAGTCATTAATCAACTCTGAAACAGGTCATGAAAAAAATATTCAAATACTTACCGCTCCTGGTAGGGGCCGCTCTGCTGAGCGCCTGCACCATGAGCGACGTGGACGAGACACCGGACGACCAGATGGGACGGCTGCGTCTGAGTCTGAGCATCGGCAGCTCTCGCGCCGAATACAACGCACTCGATTACAGCACGATGCGGGTATACAAGATCGAGGGTGGCGAAGAGAAGCTGATCCGCAAGTACCAGCCTGCCACCGAGGCTCCCGGTGACTTCTACCTGGTTGCCGGCCAGTACCGCATCAAGGTCGAGGCGGGCGACCAGAGTGCCGCTACGTTCACCAACAAAAGCTACTACGGCGAACTGGACGTCAACATCATCCCGAAAGACGTGGTGATCGACGAGGTGGTCTGCAAGATCACCAACGTCGGCGTACAGGTACTCTACGACCAGACGATCCGGGAGAAGATGGATCTCGGGTTCAAGACCTACGTCTGCGCCAGCGATGAATTCTCGAAGAGCGCAGCGGAGGGCAACACCGTACCGACGCTCACCTACACCGAAGACGGAACGGGTTACTTCCTGCTGCCCGAAGGGGTCAGCAACCTGAGCTGGGGCTTCTACGGTTCGAGCTCGGAGTTGGGCGAGGTTTCGAAAACGGGAACCATTACGGCCCCGGAGAAGGGAACGCTCCATACGCTGAAGTTCAAATACTCGAAGACGCCTGACGGCTATCTGGGCATCACCGTCCAGGTGGAGGAGGATGGCGAGATCCACGAAGATCCCTTCATCTTCAGCCCCCAGCCCTCGATCAAGGGCAACGGCGTGGACATGAACGGCGTGATCGGCTACAACACCGCCCCCATCTCGTTCAGTGTATCCTCCGTGCAGGCTCTGAACGGCATCCGCATCCAGGCCGGGGAGCAGAGCTATCCGGTCATGGAGAACGGCACCGTCTCCGAAAGCGCGGCAGCCAACGGCATCAGCTACGTTCCGCAAAGCGAGACGAACGGAACCCTGACGCTGGGCGAGGAGTTCTTCGCCAAATTCCAGGGCGGCATCCACGACGTGGTCTTCACGATGACCGACGTAACGGATACCGAGGGAACGGGAACGGCCCACATCGCCGTGACCGGTCTGACCGATCTGCAGCAGTACGATCTGTGGCGCAATACGGCCGACTTCCAGGTCATCATGACCGACCCGGCGATCTCGAACGTGAAGGTTCGCTACCGCGAGCGTCTGACCGGAGAGGCTGAATTCGGCGAGTGGAAGAGCGCAACGGCCGCAGCCGGTGAGAACTTCACCTATACGGCTCAGGCCACCGACTTCGCCGCCGGACGCGACTACGAGTACCAGCTGCTCATCAACGATGCCGAGCAGGGGGAGACCCGCAGCATCACCACGCCCGCCGGCGTACAGATCCCCAACGGTGACTTCGAAATCTGGAGTTACTACAACAGCACCTATTTCCCCTGCATCGAGAGCGAGATCGGCAACAGCACCGGTGTCGGCACGGCATACACCGGATTCTGGGGTTCGGGTAACCCGGGCGCCAAATCGGGCGGCATGATCATCACCTCGCCGACCACCGACGTGCGTCCCGGTACGAAGGGAACGCAGGCCGCTCTGCTTGAGACCAAGAGCTTCCTGGGTCAGATCGCTGCCGGAAACATCTTCGTCGGCACGTTCGGAGGCGTTCACAACATCAAGTACGGCGACGTCTACATGGGTCGTCCCTTCACGTTCAACGCCCGCCCGAAGGCGATCAAGTTCTGGTACAAGGGTACGGTCGGCTCGAACGACAAGTCGCGTCTGTTCATCTGCATGGGCAACTGGAACTCCTACCACAAGGTAGACACCTACGACCAGAGCACCTTCTTCAACCCTTCGGACGAGTCGCTCCCCGAAGGCCCGATCTACGGATACGGAGACTGGATCCAGGAGACCTCGGTCAACGAGTGGACCGAGATCACGCTGCCGATCACCTATCGCAGCGACGAAATGCCCAACTACCTGATGATCACCGCATCGGCCAGCTACCGGGGGGACTACATGGAGGGCAGCACCGACAGTAAGATGTATCTCGACGATATCGAATTCGTATATTAAATACCCATGCGCTGTTTACTCACTATTCTGACAACGCTCACACTCTTTTGTGCAATGAATCGATCGCAGGCCCAAACCGGGCCGGCGGTCGATTCTTCCGCGCAAAATGAGCCACTCTCCCTGCGAACGGATTCGTCGGGAGTCTTCCACGCGACCATGCAGGCCTCGCCTCAGCCCCGATCGGAGCACAAGCCCGATCCCCGCCTGACCCGCGGTCTGTCGTCGCTCTCCAACCAGTTCGTCCCCAAAGGGCAGTGGATCGGCGGCATCTCGGCCTCCTACTCGACGCACACCAACACGGACTACACGTTCCTGGTGATCAACGACATCAACTCGGACGGCTACACCTTCAAGGTGAGTCCGCTGATCGCCTACGCCATCCGGGACAACATGGCTGTCGGAGCCCGATTCAACTACTCGCGCTCGATGCTTCGCGTCAAGGGAGCCGACATCAACCTGGGAGATCAGGAGACGGGCATCAATCTGAATATGGAGTATTACTACGCGCTGCAGCACACCTACTCGGTGGGGTTGATCTGGCGGCAGTACATTCCCCTCGGACGCAGCAAACGTTTCGCGCTGTTCAACGAGACCCAGCTGGCTCTGGGCGGCGGACAGGCCGAATTTGCCATGGACTCCCCGATCCGAGGGACCTACCAGACGAGCTTCACCTTCTCACTGGGCGTATCGCCCGGTCTGGTCGCCTTCGCCACGAACAACCTCGCCTTCGAAGTGAACGTCGGCGTTATGGGTATCACCTACAACCGAACCCGACAGGTACATAACCAGGTCACGGTCGGGAACCGCTCGTCAAGCATGATGAACTTCAAGATCAACATCTTCTCGATCGGCTTAGGCGTATCATTCTATCTATAACCCGGCACTACGATGAAACGACTCATATTTACCCTGCTGACGATTCTGGCAACCAGCCCCCTGCTCCGCGCACAGGAGGCAAGCCCCGAAACACCCGTCCGCCCCGCATACGCCTCGTCCGTCCGACAGTACCCCCTTGTCACGGCGGATGCAGAGGCACTGCCCCGCCCGGAGCTCTATCCCGAGCTGAACGGCATCTCGGAGACCGATACCCTGACTGCAGCCGCACCGGCCCCCGTCAGGAAACAACGCTTCCTGCCGATGCGCCGCCGCATCGACCGGGAGATCGACAAGCTGAAGTTCGCCTACGCCGGTGAGGTGGCTCTCGGACTTACGGTTTCGTACGGAACCCTCTCGAGCGACGATACGGACTTCATGCTGATCCTGGACAACCTCAACCTGAACGGAAGCATCTTCACCATCAACCCCTCGGTCGGCTACTTCTTCCGGGACAACATGTGCGCCGGTGTCCGCTTCGGATACACAAACCTCTCGGGATCGCTCGGCACGGCCAACATCAACCTCGGCGAGACGAACGACATCAATCTGGCCTTCAACAACATCCATCTGAAGAGCAACGCCCTCTCGGTCGGAGTCTTCTTCCGCTCCTACGCCGGGCTGGACAGCAAGGGAACCTTCGCCTTCTTCAGCGAGGTGGATCTCTCGATGAAGAGCGGATCGACCAACTTCTCCTACCAGACGGGCGACCGCATCAAAACGGTCAACGGAGACCAGACCCAACTCTCGCTGGGTTTCAATCCGGGCATGGCCGTCTATATCTTTCCCAATGTCTGCGGTACGGTATCGTTCGGACTGGGCGGTCTGGAGTATTCGAAAATCAAACAGAAGGATGATGCCGGCAATGTCATCGGCACCCGAACCGCCTCGAAGATGCGGTTCCGTCTCAACCTGCTCAATATTCACATCGGTGTAACCGTTCACTTGTGGAACAAGAAAGCCAACAAGGCATGATGAAGATGAAGAAGTACCTGCCATACATCGTCGGCTGCATCTGCGCCCTGACGTTGGGCTCCTGCATCAGCAACACGATCCCCTACCCCGTCGTCAAACTCGAGATCCTCGGAGTGGAAGGCGAAGGATTCACCTGCTCGCCCGAAGACATCGACACGAAGACCAACACGGTGACCCTCCACCTGGACGAACAGACCGATATCAGCAAGGTTCGTATCGACAAGATCTCCGTCACGGAGGATGCCCGCTCGTCGATTCCGCTGAGCGGTGTCTACGACCTGCGTACGCCGCTCTATCTGACCCTGTCGTTCTATCAGGACTACGACTGGACCATCGTCGCCGAGCAGACAATCGAGCGCTACTTCGAGGTCGAGTCGCAGGTCGGTGCCTCGGAGATCGACGCCGACCGGCTCATGGCCACCGCCTACGTCCCGATGGGAACCGATCTGAACCACATTACGATCACCCGGCTCAAGCTCGGCCCGGCCGACATAACCACCATGACCCCTCCGATCGACGAGCTGACCTCGTTCGAATCGGTGCGCTACGTCTACCTCTCCTACCACGACATCCACGAGCGCTGGTCGCTCTACGTGGTTCCGACCGAAGTCTCCGTCAGATTCACGCAGGTCGACGCCTGGAGCCGCGTGGCCTGGCTCTATGCCGAGGGTCTTAGCGGCGAGGAGCTGGGCTTCCGCTACCGCAAAGCGGGTTCGGAGGAGTGGATTTCACTCCCCTCGGAAAAGATCAACGTATCGGGGGGCGCCTTCAACGCCTGTCTGTCGGGGCTCGAACCCGAGACCCAATACGAGGTTATCGCCACCTCGGGCAGCCACGAATCGGAGCTTGTAACGATCACCACCGAGGCGGCTCCGCTTCTGGTCAACGGCGGATTCGAGGAGTGGAACACCATTCAGAACATCGTCTGCCCCTACCTCTCGGAGGAGACCCGCTACTGGGGAACGGGCAACCCGGGCGCCAAGATCGGCAATGCGATTCTGACCAACAAGACCGAAGATATCCGTCCGGGCAGCACGGGGCAGTATGCCGCCAAGCTCGAATCGAAACACGTGGGTATCGGCAATCTGGTCAAGATTGCGGCGGGCAACCTCTTTACGGGTCGCTACGTGGCAACCCGGGCCACCAACGGCATCGTCGGATTCGGCCGGCCGTTCGAAAATCGCCCGACGGCCCTGCACGGATGGGTGAAATACAACCGCGGACTGCTGACCAAAGTGGGCACGCTGCAACCGCCCGGCTACGACCTTAAGGTGGGTGATCCGGACAACGGAGCCATCTACATCGCCCTGGGAACCTGGACGCCGGAGAAGTACGGCGTCTCCTCGAAGGAGAGCGGGATGCTGGGAACAAACGAAGTGCCCATCATCATCGATACGCGGGATCCGAACACCTTCTTCGACCCGAACGGGCCGGATGTGATCGCCTACGGCGAACTGGCTCTCACGAACAGCGTCGAAGAGTGGACCGAATTCACCATTCCGCTCAAGTACGTCGCAACGGATCGCAAGCCCACCCACATCGTGATCGTCTGCTCGGCCTCGCGCTGGGGCGACTACTTCATCGGCAGCAACGAGAGCGTGCTCTGGGTCGATGATTTCGAGCTCATCTACGACGAGGTGGAGCCCGGTCTGCTATAAAGATCCGCCACGGACGGTGCCGCAAAAGAGGCGTCGATACATAGAGGACCCCGGCTACAGGCTTGCAGCCGGGGTCCTCTCTTTTTTACTATTTATTCTTGCTTGCTGTCTGAGCAGGGGTTCCCGAAATCTCTAAGGGGCTTTATGGATAAGGGCCGCCCGGGTTTACAGAAGCGTCATCCCCGAAAAGAACGCGCAGGGACAGTGCCCTCACCTTCCCCCCTCTATTGGGCCATCGAGCAATACTTGTCGTAACGGCTCATCACGTCATCGACAAAGGCCCGCGTCTGCTCCGATCCGGTGAACTTTCCGCAACGTACCACATCGGACTCATAGTAGGTCGAGTCGGCCTTCAACTCCAGGTAACGCGAAACGACCTCCCAGCTGTTGGGATTCTCGCCATTGGCGCGGGCGAGTCGTCTTGCATCATCGACATGGCCGATCCCGCCGTTGTAGCAGGCCAGGGCGAGGCTCATGCGATCCTTCTGGGAAACTCCGGCCGGAAGTCGCAACGAGCTGTAGATCTGGTTCAGAACCTGGTTGCCTACCCGGATGTTGGTCTCCGGATCGAACAGCTCCTCGGATGAGGTGATATTGAACTGACGGGCTACGGCCGGCATGATCTGCATCAATCCGCAGGCCCCCCGACGCGATACGATATCGGGCGTAAAGCGGGACTCGTGATAAGCGATGGCACTGATCAGACGCCAGTCGTTTCCCGACTCCTCACTGATCGAGCGCATCAGATGATCGTAAGGTGAAATGACATAGGATAACTTTTTCCCGGCCTGCTCCGAATCGACACCTCCCGTCGACGACGAGGAGCTGAAATTCGCATTAAAGCCGTAAAAAGCGGTCAGCAGCGTTAAAAACAGAAAGGTTAGAACAGTTTTCTTTAACATACGATTCTTCTCTGCAGGCAGTTCATCGCGTGCCGTACAGTACGCTAATCATAGAATCCCCACGAAATACCGAACTTGAACATACCCGGATTGAGCGGATATTTCGCGATGGCGAAATAGTCGTTGTTGCCGAACAATCCGCGATTGATATGCTGGTATTTCAAGAATATGCGGGCCCGTTTCCACTTGGCGACCAGGAAGAGATCCACGTACGGGTAGTTTCCCACCTGAACCTCGCGCTGATTGACGAACTCGGCCAGAGCCGGGCTGTATCCCGGGGCATAATACTTCGTATTGAAGTGGCCGTCCAGACCGAATTGCACCCTCAGCACGTCACGCACCGCCCAGAACTCGTAATAATACGAGAGGAAGGCGCTCACAAGCGGAACCGGTATTGTCTCTTGATTCGTACTCCACTGCAACAATACCTTGTGATCCAAATGAAGTCCGGCGATCCGGAAATCCTTGCGGGCATACAGGCTCGTTACACTGGTCGTTCCGTGGTCCTGCATCACCTGCACGTCTCCGTTCCGGAGACCGTAGTAGATCTTGTCAGTGACCACACCCTGCCATGCGCCCAGTTCGAGCGCAAAGTCGGGAACCTGGAACGAGACTTCGAAACGAGTCTCATTCTCCTTGTTCAAAGGAGTATTCCACACGTAGTGGTTAGAGAATAGATTCTCCTGCCAGAAACTGGGCGAGCGTTTCTCGGTTCGGAAACGCCCCGTGAGAATCAAGGGTCGGTTGCGGATGAATCCCGTCAGAGTCAGGTTGGCTCCGATCGACATGTCTCCGCCTCTATATCCCGACGGGTAGAACTTCGCGTCAGCACCCCAGTCGACATATCTCTTGATCTTGCCTTCGATCGATCCGTAAACAAAATAGCTGGTCTCGTGCACCCGCTCATAGCGTCCCGTAAGGAAGGTCTCCATACCGAACTGCGAATAGGTGTGCAGATCAACCCCCACACCGCCGTTGAGCGTGCCGATCACCCCGTTGCGGTCCCACGGCTGCGCCTGCACGAAGATCCGGTTCGAGATGACCCGCTCGTAAAGCGAGTCGCGCGACTGGGCCGGGTTGATAAACCAGTTCTTGTAGTACTCCAGTCCGCTCTGCGAGACGAAGTTGCCCTCCTCGTCACGGCTGTAACGCTCGTCCGTATAGGTACCCTTGACGTCGGTGTAGACCTTGCTCCAGGTGTTGTACTCGAACGAATGGCCGACGTAGACCACCGGCAAGTTGGCGATCGAAAAGTCCCGTTCGGTCACCGGCACCAGCGGGATACCGAACGACTGCTCGACAAAGAAAGCGTTATTGCGGTAGATATTCTGAGCCTCATAGTTGGTCAGCTTCATCGGCACACCCGACGCCATCTCGAAGACCGTATCGCGAATGGCCCACTCGCCCACGACACCGCCGTTTTCACGCATCTCCATGTGGTTGTTGATATAACCGGCATGGATCGAATAGCGTTTGCCCGTATGTGAGACAGCGATCGAAAGATTCTGGTTCTTGGTCTTCTGCCATTCGTACAGGCCGTTGGTACCGCGCGATTTGTAATTCAGGTTGAATCCCGTCGAGGGGGAGATGTTGTGGGCCACCGTCAGTCCGAAATTGGCCTCGCGGAACTTCTTCTGTCCCGATTCGAGGTACTGGAACTGGAAGTAGGGCTTCTTCAGGTTGTAGAAGGGGACATTCTCCATGCGGTAGGTGTAGACGTCGAATCCCGCCGCAAAGTCGAAATTCCGGTATTCGGGGCGCTCGAAGTAGTTGTACGGCAAAGTTGCCTGACCCAAACCGCCCAGAGCGGCATGCCCCACCCCCTCCTTGTAGAAGGGATAGTCGATCCGCCAGGTGGCCAGTGTCGTATCGAGCGGATTGATCTCTACCTTGTTGTAATCCCGGTTGATGGTCCACGAGAAGTTGGGCAGAGCCCGGATGGAGTCGTTGAAAAAGTAGGATTCGAGCGGCTTGCGGATGCGTTTCTTCTTGGTCGTATCGGCCTGATTGGCCTGCTGGCCGGAGTTGTCCGACTGGAAGGGGTTGGCTCCGACCATTGATCCGTCGGGGTTGACTCCGCCTTGCTGTTGCAGCTGCTGCTGCCGGAGCATGGCCTGCGCATCGAACTGTGCCGAAACACTTATCGGCACAAGCAGGAACAACCCCCACAGCAAGATCCACAAAGATTTCTTCAACGCCCTCGGACTCATCGGAGTACAACTACACAAAATTGTGGCAAAGATAATAAAAAATCACGCCTTCCGTGCTTTTTCGGGTGATTTCACCCAAGCACGCACCCAGCGAACCGTCGAAACGACAATATATAGAACGATGATTACCGGAATCGAGTATGCACGCAGGGTGATAATTGCCGCCACGCAGACCAGCAGGAAGAGGTAGCGCAACTCATTGCCCCGCCAGCCGAAACCGTGGAACTTGAGCGAGAACATCCGGATCGGCGAGATCAGCAGCAGCGCGATGACAAAGGCAACGGCCACAATGGCCTCCCCCGTAATGGGCAGGCGCCCCTGCTGCCACAGCATGCCGAGCGAGGCGCAGAAGAGTCCGCCGGCCGGGGTCGGCAGTCCGCAGAACTCGGTCGTCTGCGTATCGTCGATGTTGAATTTGGCCAGGCGCAGGGCGGCAAAAGCGACCAGGATGAAGGTGGCCAGGCCGACATACGTACCGGCCGACCAGATCGAATCCGCCTCGAGATACATGCGGAAAAGCACGGCCGAGGGGGCAAATCCGAAGGTCAGCACGTCGGCCAGCGAATCCAGCTCGATGCCGATCGGCGAGGGCATCTTGAGCAGGCGGGCCGAGAATCCGTCGAGAAAATCGAACACGGCCCCCAATACGATAAACCAGAAAGCCGCAACCAGATCGCTCTGTACCAGAGCGGCAACCGAAGCCATGGCTCCGCAGAGCAGATTGCAAAGAGTCAGAATGTTCGGAATCGTGAAAAGTCGTATCTGCATAGTCTCGGGAATTATTGCCATATAGACAGCAAATATAGGAAATAATTTTTATCTTTGTAGAAGATAGGGACGGCTCCGGGCAAATTTGCGGACATGTGGCCGTTTGCCTCTGCGCCCGCCTTTCACTATCTTTGCTCACCGGTTTCCCCGACATGGGGCAATCGGAAATGTTTTTCAAGTTCATGGAACAACCGAAATACGCTATGCACAACCAGATCTACTGCGTCATCATGGCCGGCGGCATCGGCCGCCGTTTCTGGCCGCTGAGCCGTCAATCGCAGCCCAAACAGTTCCTCGATATTCTCGGAACGGGCAAATCGCTCCTGCGCATGACCTACGAACGCTTCCGCAAGATCGTTCCCGAGGAGAACATACTGGTCGTCACCAACATCCGCTACAAGGATCTCGTCCGGGAGCATCTTCCCGAGCTCTCCAACGGGCAGATCCTCTGCGAACCGACCGGCCGCAACACGGCCCCCTGCATCTGCTACGCCGCCTCGGTACTCAAAAAGAGAGACCCGAAAGCGAAAATGATCGTCACACCCTCCGACCATCTGATCCTCGATCAGGAGGCTTTCCGCCCGATCATCGACGACTGCCTCGCCTTCGTCGACACGCACGATGCCCTGATGACCGTCGGCATCACCCCGACCCGGCCCGACACCGGCTACGGCTACATCCAGGCCTCGTCCGACCAGCCGATCAGCAAGGTGAAATGCTTCACCGAAAAACCGAGCCTCGAACTGGCCCAGACCTTCCTGCAGACCGGCGAATTTCTCTGGAATTCGGGTATCTTCATCTGGAAGGTTGAGGATATTATCGAGGCGATCCGCCGCCACCTGCCCGATCACTACGCCCTCTTCGAAGCGATCGAAGCGGCGCTGGGGACCCCCGATCAGGAGGAGGTCATCGCCCGGGGCTTCTCCGAGTGCCGCGCCATCTCGATCGACTACGGCGTGATGGAGAAGGCCGACAACGTCTACGTCCACCGCGGTGAATTCGGCTGGAGCGATATCGGCACGTGGGGCTCGCTCTACCAGCAGGCCCGCAAGGACCGCTACGCCAACGCCAAACCCGAGAAGGGCTGCTACACGGACGATACCACGCGCAGCTGCATCATCTCGCTGCCCGAAGAGAAGATCGCCGTCATCAAGGGGCTCAAGGAGTTCATCGTCGTCGACACGAAGGACGTGCTGATGATCTGCCCGCGCAGCGAGGAACAGAACGTCAAGAAGTTCATCGACGACGTCAAGTACGACAGCGGCGACAAATACATTTAATCCAATGGTCGGGAGCATCTGGAGGCGCTCCCGACTGCATGAAACGGACCATCCACTCATGACCTCATTTTACGAACTTTTCCGCCGTCACCCGCACGTTTCGACCGATTCGCGGCGGATCGAACCCGATTCGCTCTTTTTCGCCCTCAGGGGGGCCTCGTTCGACGGCAACCGCTTTGCGGCCGATGCTCTCGGGAAGGGGGCTGCCTACGCCGTCGTGGACGATGCGGCACAGCTCGTGCAGCACCCCGATCTGAAGGAGCGGCTGATCCTCGTCGAGGATGTACTGCAGGCCCTTCAGGCGCTGGCCCGCGAACATCGCCGCCATCTGGGCATCCCGATTCTGGCCATCACGGGATCGAACGGGAAGACAACCACCAAGGAGCTCGTCACCCGCGTCTTGTCCCAGAAATACACAGTTTACGCCACCCACGGGAATCTGAACAACCACATCGGCGTTCCGCTGACCCTGCTCGCCATGGACGGGCGGATCGAATTCGGCGTGGTGGAGATGGGAGCTAGCGCGTGCGGAGAGATTGCCCTGCTGACTTCGATCGCCGAACCCGACTACGGCCTTATCACCAACGTCGGGCTGGCCCACCTCGAGGGATTCGGCGGCCCGGAAGGGGTGCGCCGGGGCAAGGGGGAGCTGCTGGACTATCTGGCCGCCCACGGCGGAACCGCTTTCCTGCGCAAGGAGGATCCCGTCCTGTCGGAGATGGCCGACCAGCGTCCGGGACTCCGCACCGAGCGCTATGCAACCTCGCTGGCCGACGGGATCGCCCATCAACTGGAGGGGGACTACAATCGCTTCAACGTGGCGGCCGCCGTGGGGGTCGGGCACTACTTCGGCATCGAAGCGTCACGCATCCGCGAGGCCATCGCCTCGTATCACCCCGACAACAACCGTTCGCAGCGCGTCGAAACGTCCTACAACACCCTCATTCTGGACTGCTACAACGCCAATCCCTCGAGCATGCAGGCCTCCCTGCTCAACTTCCGCTCCGAGCCGCTCGACGGTCGCACCCGGAAGGTGCTGATCCTGGGCGACATGCTGGAGCTGGGCGACTGGTCCGAAGAGGAGCACCGCCGCATCCTCTCGCTTGCGGCCGAAATCCCGGATGCCCGACTGCTGCTGGTCGGCGACCACTTTACCCAAGCCTACGACACGCTCCCCAAAAAGCCCGCCCGCACCTCGCTCTATCGGAACCGCCGGCAACTTGCCGAAGCACTCGAACGCGATCCGATCCGAAACGCCCTCATTCTGATCAAGGGGTCGCGGGGCATCGGGCTCGAAACCGCCGCCGAACAACTATAAATGGATATGAAAAAGATGAAAGCAATCCGATGGTTCGCCACTCTGCTGCTCCTTCTCGCCTTCTTCCCCTCCCGGGCCAAAGAGGTCGAAGTGGCCATTCCACAGCCATGGGGAACCCTCCGGGGAACACTCGTCACACCCGACGAGCCGACCCATACGGCGGTCCTCATCATCGCCGGATCGGGACCGACCGACCGCAACGGAAACGGCGGCCCCACGCTGAACACCAACGCCTACTATCAACTGGCCCGGGCGCTCGAAAGCGCCGGCATCGCCTCGCTGCGCTATGACAAGCAGGGAATCGGCGCCAGCACCTACACCGATCCGAACCAAAGAATCCCCGAGGATTCGCTCCGCTTCGAAGACTACATCGATGGAGCAAGAGCCTGCGTCGACTACCTCCGTCAGGAGGGGTTCCGGAAGATCGTATTGGCCGGGCACAGCGAAGGGTCGCTCATTGCGCTGGCGCTGGCCGCCGACAGCGAGCAGGTGACAGCCATCGTCTCGATCGCGGGAGCGGGGTTTCCGATCGACGAGATTCTCCAGATCCAGCTCGGCCGCCAGGTCATGGGGGTCAATCCCGGGCTGATACTCTCCACCCAAAAGATTCTCGCCCGCCTCAAACAGGGGCAACCCGTTCCGCAGGAGGAGATTCCTCCCCAGCTGCAACTGCTCTTCCGCCCCACCATCCAGCCCTATATGAGCTCGTGGATGCAGTATGATCCGCGCAAGGTGATCCGCGAGGTGCAACAGCCCGTGCTGATCCTCAACGGAGACAACGACCTGCAGGTCTCCGTGCAGGATGCCGAGGCGCTGGCCCAGGCCCAGCCCAGGGCCCGCAAGCTTATCATCCACCAGATGACCCACCCGATGAAGATCAGCCCGGAGCGCGACATGCAGCAGCAGATGCTGAGCGTCTACACGAACCCCGCGCTGCCGATCTCGGAAGAGCTGGTGCAGGCCATTATCGAATTTATTGAGTCAATATAAACTGCACCCAATCACGTCATCCCCTTTCAATACGGTTCCGGCCCCATTTTGAGGCCGGAACTTTTTTATTTTTTCCAAAAATTATTTAGCTTTGTAAGCTATTGTAAAAAAATTAATAAAAACAAAATAGACATGGAGCAAACCAACCCCACTCAATCGCTTCCCGACAACGCCTATCGGGAGTTAAAACCGGGCGAAGAGTACAAGCCCATCCTTCCGGCCGACACCAAGCCGAAGGAGGTAACCCCCTACTCGGTCACCATGGGTATTCTGATGGCCATCCTCTTCTCGGCCGCAGCGGCCTATCTGGGACTGCGCATCGGCCAGGTATTCGAGGCGGCCATTCCGATCGCCATCATCGCCGTCGGCGTAGGTAACGTTCTGGGCAAGAAGAACATGCTCGGACAGAACGTCATCATCCAGTCGATCGGCGCCTCGTCGGGCATCATCGTCGCCGGAGCGATCTTCACCCTCCCGGCCCTCTACATTCTCGGGCTCGAGGCCGAATTCTACAAGATCTTCCTCTCGTCGCTCTTCGGAGGCATTCTGGGTATCGTTCTGCTCATCCCGTTCCGCAAATATTTCGTCAAGCAGATGCACGGCAAATACCCCTTCCCCGAGGCGACGGCCACAACCGAAGTGCTCGTATCGGGTGAAAAGGGCGGCAGCCAGGCCAAACTGCTCGCCGTAGCCGGTCTGGTCGGCGGTCTCTACGACTTCTGCGCCAGCACCTTCGGACTCTGGGGCGAGGCGATCTCGACCCGCATGACCGCATGGGGCACCGCCATCGCCGACAAGTTCAAGGTGATGCTGCAGGTCAACACGAGCGCCGCCATCCTCGGTCTGGGATACATCATCGGTCTGAAATATTCGGCCATCATCGCCGCCGGTTCGTTCCTCGTATGGTGGCTCGTCGTACCGATCGTCGGCTCCACCGCAACGGGTGCCGGCATGTCGCCCGAGGATCTGTTCCAGACCTTCGGCCGTCCGCTCGGCATCGGCGGCATCGCCATGGCCGGTCTGATCGGCATCATCCGCCAGGGGGGCATCATCCGCCAGGCGCTGGGACTGGCCGTCAGCGAATTCTCCGGCAAAAAGAAGAACGCCGAAGTCAAGGTCGAGCGCACGCAGCGCGACATCACCATGCGGCTGATCCTCTCGATCCTGATCGCCACGCTGGCCGCCGTATTCTTCTTCTTCCAGTTCGGCGTACTCGGCAACTGGGGCCAGGCGGTCGTTGCCCTGCTGATCGTCTTCGTCATCTCGTTCCTCTTCACCACCGTGGCGGCCAATGCCATTGCCATCGTGGGCAGCAACCCCGTATCGGGCATGACGCTGATGACGCTGATCCTCTCGTCGCTCGTACTGGTCAGCATCGGCCTGAACGGCACGAGCGGCATCATGGCCGCCCTGATCATCGGCGGCGTGGTCTGCACGGCCCTCTCGACCGCCGGCGGTTTCATCACCGACCTGAAGATCGGCTACTGGATCGGTTCGACCCCCAAGAAGCAGGAGGGGTGGAAATTCCTCGGCATCTTCGTCTCGGCCGCAACCGTCGCTGGTGTCATGATCCTGCTCAACAAGACCTACGGATTCGGGGAAGAGAGTCCGCTCGTCGCTCCGCAGGCGAATGCCATGGCCGCCGTCATCCAGCCCCTCATGCAGGGCGGATCGGCCCCCTGGATCCTCTACTTCTGCGGAGCCGTACTGGCACTGGTGCTGACCGGCATCGGCGTCCCGGCACTTCCCTTCTCACTCGGCATGTTCATTCCGCTGCACCTGAATCTGCCGCTGCTCATCGGCGGCGTGGTTGCCTGGTTCGTTTCGACCCGTTCGAAGGATGCAGCCCTCAACAAGGCCCGCACGAGCCAGGGTACGCTCATCGCCTCGGGATTCATTGCCGGCGGCGCCCTGATGGGTGTCGTCAGCGCCATCGTCAAGTTTGCGGGAGCCGACTGGAAGCTGACCGAATGGAGTGCCTCGAACGGCGCCTCGTGGCTGGCTCTGGTCATGTACCTGGCCATCATCGCCTACTTCATCCTCCATACGCTCCGGGCCAAAAAGGAGGAGTAAACACGACAACATTGTTCAAACTTACAACGTTATTCACAATATGGATTTAAAAGATAGATTTCTGAAATACGTGTCTTTCGACACGCAGAGCGACGAGTCGAGCGAGAAGTTCCCCTCGACGGACAAACAGCTGGGGCTGCTCAAGCACCTGGTCGACGAGATGCGCGGACTGGGGTTGACCGAGGTGGCCATCGACAAGTACGGCTATGCCATGGGTACGATTCCCGCAACGCCGGGTTATGAGCACGTGCCGGTCATCGGATTCATTGCCCATGTGGACACGGCTCCCGACATGAGCGGTGCAAACGTCAAACCACAGATTATCGAGAAGTACGACGGCGGGGACATCCGTCTGAACGAGGAGACGGTCATGAAGGTGTCGGACTTCCCCGAATTGGCCTTCTTCAAGGGGCACACGCTGATTCACACCGACGGCACGACGCTGCTGGGTGCGGATGACAAGGCGGGTGTGGCCGAGATCATGACCGCCGCCGAGTATCTGCTCAACCACCCCGAAATCAAGCACGGCAAGATCCGCCTCGGGTTCACCCCCGACGAAGAGATTGGCCGGGGTGTCGATTTCTTCGACGTCAAGGCTTTCGGCGCCCAGTTCGCCTACACGGTGGACGGCGGATTCGAGGGTGAGCTCGAATATGAGAACTTCAATGCGGCGGCTGCCAAGATCGAGATTCAGGGTCGCAACGTTCACCCCGGTTATGCCAAGGACAAGATGATCAACGCCATCCAGGTAGCTGTGGAACTCAACGCACTGCTGCCCGCCTGGGAGCGTCCCGAACATACGGAGGGCTACGAAGGCTTCTTCCACTGCACGAACCTGACCGGAACGGTCGAGAAGGCGCAGATAAGCTACATCATCCGCGACCACGACAGCGAGAAGTTCAAGGCCCGCAAGGCCCTCATGGAGAGTGCCGTCGAATTCCTGACCAGGAAATACGGCGAAGGGGTCGTAACCCTGACGCTGAAGGACTCCTACTACAACATGCGCTCGATGGTCGAGCCCCATCCGCAGTTGATCGAAAAGGCGATCGAGGCGATGCAGCAGGCCGACGTCAAACCGCTCGTCAAACCCATCCGCGGCGGCACGGACGGAGCCCGTCTCTCGTTCATGGGACTCCCCTGTCCGAACCTCTTCACCGGAGGCATGAACTTCCACGGACGCTTCGAATATTGCTCGCTCACGACAATGCGAAAGGCCACTCAGGTGATCCTGAACCTCGCACAGCTCTGGGCCAAATAAGTACCTAACCCTGAAATCGTATGTCAAAATTCGGTTTTCTGAAGGTTGCAGCGGCGATTCCCCACGTGAGAATCGCCGACTGCGACTATAATGCCCGTCAAATCACGGGGCTGATCCGAAAAGGTGTCGACCGCGGCGCCCGGATCATTCTTTTTCCGGAGCTCTCGGTGACCGCCTACACGTGCGGCGACCTGATTCAGCAGCCCACCCTGCTCAATGCCGCCGAACAGGCTCTCGGATACATCCTCTCCGAGACCAGCCAGCTGCCCGTCATCGGAATCGTCGGCATGCCGATCACCTACGGCAATGCCCTCTACAACTGCGCCGTCGTCTTTGCCGAAGGACGGATCCGCGGCGTGGTTCCCAAGACCTACATCCCGAACTACGCGGAGTTCTACGAGGCCCGCTGCTTCAAGTCGGGCGAAGAGATCGGTTTCGCCACCATCCGCATGTGCGGCCAGGAGACCGATTTCGGCCGCAACATCCTCTTCAACTTCGACGGCATAAAGTTCGGCGTCGAGATCTGCGAGGATATGTGGGTGCCCACCTCGCCCTCGGTCAACCAGGCCGTGGACGGAGCTCAGGTACTGTTCAACCTCTCGGCCTCGCCCGAAGTGATCGGCAAGCACAGCTACCTGCTCTCGCTGGTCAAATCGCAGTCGGCCCGCACGCAGTCGGCCTACGTCTACTGCTCGGCCGGTTACGGCGAATCGTCGACCGACCTGGTATTCGCCGGCAACGGCATCATCGTCGAGGGGGGACAGATTCTCCAGCAGAGCGAACGCTTCAGCCTCGAGGAGCAGCTCGTCGTGGCCGACATCGACACCGAGCGGCTCATCACCTCGCGCCGTCGTACGACGACCTTCGCCCCGCACCGTCCCAACGAGCGCATCATCGCCGAGATCTCGCTCCCGGAAAATCCGGCCGACACCACTCTGGACCGCTGGTTCGATCCGCAGCCGTTCGTTCCGGGAACCCCGGAGGAGATGGACGAATGCGGCAACGAGATTGTCAACATCCAGTCGATGGGCCTGGCCCAGCGTCTCGAACATACCAACTGCAAGAAAGTCGTACTGGGCGTCTCCGGCGGACTCGACTCCACGCTGGCGCTGATGATCGCCGTGCGCACGTTCGACCGCCTCGGTCTGAACCGCAAGGGGATCATTGCCGTCACGATGCCGGGATTCGGCACCAGCAACCGCACCTATCGCAACGCACTGGCCCTGATGCGCTGCCTCGGGGTCACTTCGCGTGAGATCCCGATCCGCAAGGCCTGCGAGCAGCACTTCGCCGATATCGGGCTCGATCCGACCTCGCACTCGGCCGCCTACGAGAATGCACAGGCCCGCGAGCGGACGCAGATTCTGATGGATCTGGCCAACCTCGAAGGGGGTCTGGTGCTCGGCACGGGCGACCTGAGCGAGCTGGCGCTGGGATGGGCCACCTACAACGGCGACCAGATGTCGATGTACGGATTGAACGCCTCGCTGCCCAAGACGCTGATCCGCGTTCTGATGCGCTGGATGGCCGAACGCTGCAAGGACGACGCAATCCGCGAGATCCTGATCGACGTGGTGGAGACCCCGATCAGTCCCGAACTGATCCCCTCGGAGGAGGGCAAGGATTTCGGGCAGCAGACCGAGAAGATCATCGGCCCCTACGAGCTGCATGACTTCTTCCTCTACCACTTCATCCATAACGGCTACTCGCCTGCCAAGATTCTGTTCATCGCCCAGAAGGCCTTCGACGACCGTTACGACCGCAAAACCATTCTCTACTGGATGCGCATCTTCTTCCGCCGCTTCTTCTCGCAGCAGTTCAAACGCTCGACCATGCCGGACGGCCCGAAGGTGGGTATCATCTCGCTCTCGCCGCGCGGCGACTGGCGCATGCCTTCGGATGCCAATGCCGAAACCTGGCTCCGGGAGATCGACCGGTTGGCCGAACAGGAGGAGAAAGAGAACCAATAAACCAAAACCATGAAACGCATCGCACTTCTTCTGCTCCTGTTGATCGGATGCTCCACGGCGAGCCTCCGCGCCCAGTCGCTCACCGAACGGCTGCTGCAACTGGCCGGAGCCGCGGCCAATCCGTCTGCGGAGCAGCAACAACCCGTCGTGGAGAAGAGTTACCCCACGGCGAACGAGCTGTCGGGTAGCTGGACCTATGCGGCCCCCAGCATCGAATATGTCGGCAACGACCTGCTGGCCTCGATTGCCGTCAACGGATTGAAGAGCGAGATTGCCGCAGCCTATGTCAAGGCGGGTCTCGAATCGGGCAAGGGGACGATCACCTTCCAGCGCCGCGGCCGGATCCACATTTCAATGGCCGGCCATGAGATCGACGGGAGCTACTCCTACACGCCGAAAACCGGAACCCTGCAGCTGACGCTGGTACGGGGGACGGAGCAGGCGACCTTTGTCGGTCAGGCGACCCTTGCCGACAAGGTACTGACCCTGCAGTTCGATGCCAACGACGCGATACGGGCAGCTCAACACGCCTCGCAGGAGCTGGCGCAGAATGCCAATCTGAAGAGCATCGGACAGCTGCTGAGCAACTATCCGGGCATCATGCTGGGCGGAGCGTTAAAAAAATAGTTCCGTCCGGACAACCAACAAATGAGCGGGGACGATTTGAGAATCGTCCCCGCTCGTTGTTTTTTCGTCGGCTAAATCAACACGACCGCTGCCCCCACACCCAGTCCGGCCACGAATCCGGCCAGTACCTGCATCGGAGTATGGTATCCCAGCTGCAAACGGGCCGAAGCGAGCGCTCCGGCGCAGAGAATGGCCACACACAAGACCCCGAACAGACCTCCTCCGCTGGCAATATTCACGATCAAGATAAAGGAGAGAACGGCGCCCGCCGCAAGCAGATGCAGGCTGATTTTCCAGAAAAATGTCACAAGCATCCCCACCAGGGCACAGGCTGCCGCCGCAAACATGAAGCGGCCGAGCATCCCGGCAAAGGGGACCCGGAGAATCGCCACCCCGCACAGCACATAGCAGGCGATCACGGCCGATACGGGAATGAACCGCTCGCGCCGGCTGGTCAGCTCCGAATCGCTGATCTTGTGATAGGATTTGAGCAGCAGCATCACCAGTACCGGGATGATCATCGTCAAGAGAACGGTCACCCAGATCAGATAGATCTTGACCTTCAACGAGTAGATCGAACTGTAAGCCGTATTGGCCAGCAGCACCACCAGAATCATGTAGAGCGGCATCACGAACGGATGCAGCGCAAAGGAGACAATCCGGGCAAGACGTGTCATGGTCAAAGCTGTTTACGCAGGCGGGCCACCGGAATGTTCAGAATCTCCCGGTATTTGGCAACCGTACGGCGGGCAATGCGGTACCCTTTCGAATTGAGGATGTCCATGAGCGTCTCGTCGGTCAGCGGGTGGCGCTTGTCCTCCTCGTCGATACACTGCTGCAGAATATTCTTGATCTCGTAGCTCGAGACCTCCTCGCCGCTGTCGGTCTGCATCGCCTCCGAAAAGAGCGACTTGAGCGGAATGATTCCGAAATGGGTCTGCACATACTTGCTGTTCACCACCCGCGAGATGGTCGAAACATCCAGTCCCGTGCGGTCCGCTATATCCTTGAGGATCATCGGACGCAGCTTGCTCTTGTTGCCGTCCTTGAAATACTCCCGCTGGTAGTCCAGAATCTCCCGCATGGTACTCATCAGCGTGTCGTGACGCTGTTTGATGGCCGAAATGAACCACTTGGCCGAGTCGATCTTGCTCTTGACGAACTGAAGCGCCTCGCGATCCCCCTCCTTCACCTTGCCGTCGGAATTCACCATGTCACGCATCATATCAACATAGCGGCGGTTGATCCGGGCCTCCGGAATGTTGTATGAATTCAGCGACAGATCGAAATGGCCGTCCTGATAATCCAGAATGAAGTCCGGAATCACGTACGGCGTGGTATCCGTTCCCCCCTCCGAATAGAGGTTGCCCGGCTTGGGCGAGAGGCGCTTGATCTCCTCGATCGCATCGCGGAACTCCTCCTTCGAGACCCGAAGGCGCGCAATCAACTTTTCGTAGTGTTTCTTGACGAACTCGTCGAAATAGTTCTCCAGAATCCTGCGGGCAAGCTGACGGGCCGGCGTATCGTTTTCGAGCTGATCCAGCTGCAGAAGCAGGCACTCCTGCAGGTTCCGGGCGCCGACACCGGCCGGCTCCAGCTCATGGATGATCTTCAGCAGCTCCTCCAGATGTTTCGGATCCACCTCGATCCCGAGCGTAAAGGCGATATCGTCTGCGATGGAGTCCAGATCCCGGCGCAGATAACCGTCGTCCTCGATGCTTCCCACCAGGAAAGTCGCCAAACGCATGTCGGTATCCGAAAGATTGCGGTATCCGAGCTGCTCGACTAGATACTCCTGCAGGGAACGCCCCTCGACGATGGGCGTCTGGCGCGGCTTGTCATCCTTCGAAAAGTTGTTGATCCGGCTCTTGTAGGCCGGGGTCTCATCCGCCTCCCGCAGATACTCGTCCACCGAGATCTCCTGCGGCTGTTCCTCCTCCGAAGCATGGTCGTCCTCCTCGAGCACAATATTCTCCTCGATCTCCTGCTTGATGCGCTGTTCGAGCTGAGCCGCCGGCAATTCGAGCAGACGGATCATCTGGATCTGCTGCGGAGATAACTTCTGCTGCATGGACAGCACCTGCTTCTGTTTGATAGCCATATTTTTCGTTTATCGGTTAAAATCCATTGTGTCTGCCACAAAGGTCCTTCGTACGTTTGAACCGATATGTTGCTCCCGGGGTCGCTCCTGCGAAGGTGCGGCCACCGACAGCCAATCGGGACTGCCTCGAACGGGATAGTAGTCTTTTTAGGGTCTGAACCGAACGTCAATTAAAAGTCGGCGTTCTTCGGGGTGCGCGGGAAGGGGATCACATCACGGATATTACCCATACCGGTCACAAAGAGCAGCAGACGCTCGAATCCGAGGCCGAAGCCCGAGTGGGGGGCCGTACCCCAGCGACGGGTGTCGATATACCACCACAACTCGTCGGTGGACATGCCCAACTCCTCGATGCGGGCCATCAGTTTGCCGTAGTCGGCCTCACGCTCCGAGCCGCCGATGATCTCGCCGATCTTCGGGAAGAGGACATCCATGGCGCGAACCGTCTTGCCATCCTCGTTCTGCTTCATGTAGAAGGCCTTGATCTGCTTCGGATAGTTGATCAGGATCACGGGGCGCTTGAAGTGCTCCTCAACCAGATAACGCTCGTGCTCGCTCTGCAGGTCGCATCCCCAGTCGCACGGGAACTCGAACTTGCGGCCCGAGGCCTTCAGAATCTCGACACCCTCGGTATAATCCAGCCGCTTGAACTCATGTTCGAGCACGAAGTGGAGGCGTTCGATCAGGCCGTTGTCCCACATCTTGTTCATGAACTCGAGATCCTCCTGGCAGTTGTCCAGCGCATAGCGGATCAGGTACTTGAGGAAGTCCTCGGCCAGTTCCATATTGTCCTCCAGCTCGTAGAAGGCCATCTCGGGCTCGATCATCCAGAACTCGGCCAGGTGACGCGGCGTATTGGAGTTCTCGGCGCGGAAGGTCGGACCGAACGTATAGATGCGTCCGAGCGACATGGCTCCCAGCTCACCCTCGAGCTGACCCGAAACGGTCAGAGCCGTCTGACGGCCGAAGAAATCCTGCGAATAGTCGACCTTGCCCTGCTCGTCCTTGGGCAGGTTGTTCAGATCGAGGGTCGTCACCTGGAACATGGCGCCGGCACCCTCGCAGTCCGAGGCGGTGATCAGCGGCGTATGCAGGTAGAAGAACCCGCGATCGTTGAAATATTTGTGAATGGCGAACGCCATGGCGTGACGAATGCGGAAAATGGCCCCGAACGTATTGGTACGGGGACGCAGATAGGCCTTCTCGCGAAGGAACTCGAGCGAGTGGCCCTTCTTCTGCAACGGATAGGTCTCGGGATCGGCCGTACCGTAGATCTCGATCTTTTCGGCCTGTACCTCGACACCCTGTCCCGAGCCGACCGACTCGACCAGACGGCCGTCCACTCGCAGACATGCTCCCGTGGTTATCTTGCGCAGCATCTCTTCGTCGAACTTCGACGGATCGACAACCACCTGGATATTGGCGACGCAGGAGCCGTCATTGAGGGCGATGAAAGCGACATTCTTGTTTCCGCGCTTCGTCCTTACCCAACCTTTCACAACGACCTGGTCACCCGTAGCCGGCAACCGGAGCAACTCTACGATTCTTAAACTTTTCATACCTATCAATAAATTTCTATCCGTTTACACAAAATTAACGATACAGATATACAAAGATACGACATATTTGCGATTCGACAAAAAAAAAGTACCTTTGTCAAGTCACACGCATCCGATTATCGACCACAACCTACGATCATGAAACGAATCATTCTGATACTCACCTCACTGGTTTTCGCCGCCTCGGTCTCGGCCCAAACCTCACCCCGCGTCTACCGTTCGGAGTTCGTCCCCTTCGACACCCGCGAAGCGGCCGATGCGCTCGACCGCAGCAAGACCGCCAAGTACAAGGATTTCGAGCCCAAGCTGCTGACCGACGGCAACGACGTGCTCGGACTGGGGGAAGAGGTCGACATCCCCAACGACTGGTTCGACTCGTTCATCTACCTGCACCTGGAGAATGTGCGGGCCACCTACACGCTGCTGATCAATGAGCGTCCCGTCATCGTAGTCAACGACTCCTACTCGCCCCTCGATCTGGACATTACCCCCTACGTGCGGCAGGGGCAGAACTCGCTGCGCTTCGTTCTGCACAAGAGCCCCTGTTCGTTCCTCGAGGAGGGATTCACGGCCAAGCCCGTCAAACCCTTCGCGAACAGCTATCTGTTCGCCCAGGAGAAGCGGAGCATCCGGGACTTTAACGTCAAGCTGGTTCCCGATTCGCTGAACCGCTTCGGCATTCTGGATCTGGAGGTCATCCTGCAGAACGGATTCAACTACGAGGAGCCGATCACCGTCGGATTCGACATCTATGATCCCAACGGGAAGCTGCTCGAATTCAGCGTGAATGAGACGAAAGTGGCTGGCCGCTCGGTCGATACGCTGCGCTTTCACCCCTTCATCTACCACACCAACGAACACCGCTGGGGGGTAAACGGCAAGAGCCCGCTCTACAAGGTCATGCTCTACACCAAGCGCAACGGCACCTTCAAGGAGTACATTCCGATCAAGATCGGATTCAACCAGCAGGAGATAAGGGATGGAGAGCTCTACCGCTTCGGCAAGCCGGTCGACATCGTATGGCAGCGCTACAACGCCGCCGGCGATGCGAAGAAGACCCGTCAGGAGATTCTCGAACTGAAAAAGAACGGGGTGAACACCCTCTGGCCCAACTACCCGCAGCCCTACTGGTTCTACGACCTGTGCGACGCACTGGGGATGATGGTCATCGACCAGGCCAGCCTCAACGCCCCCGACAAGCGCGAGGATCGCACCGTGGGCGGCACGCCGACCAACGACCCGCAGCTGGTGGATGAATACATCGATCGCGTTCGGGCCATGTATTACCGCTCGCGCAACCACACCTGCATCATCGCCTTCGCACTGGGCGGCGAATGCGGCAACGGATACAACATGTACAAGGCCTACGAGTGGCTCAAGTCGGTTGCCCCCGACGCCGCGGTCATCTACCCGGATGCCGACGGGGAGTGGAACACCGATTTCTAAAAAGACCCTGTCACAGGGCCCTGCCGCCCGCACTATCCCAAAAAAGCTGCCGTGAATCTCGAACTGATCGTCATCGGAAAGACCGACTCCAAGGAGATCGAGACGCTTGTCGCCACCTATGCCAAGCGCATCAACTACTATTGCCGTTTCGCGATCACCGTGCTGCCCGACATCCGCAACACGAAAAGCCTCACGGTCAAGCAGCAGCGCACGGCCGAGGGGGAGAGCATCCTGCGCCAGCTCTCGGACGGGGACTACGTGGTGCTGCTCGACGAGCGGGGCGACGAATACCGCTCGGTTGACTTCGCCTACTGGCTCCAGAAGCGCATGGCCAGCGGCATCCGGCGCATGGTGATGATCATCGGCGGCCCCTACGGCTTCTCGGAGGAGGTCTACCGCCGGGCCGATGCCAAAATTTCACTCTCGAAGATGACCTTCTCGCACCAGATCGTGCGGGCGATCTTCGCCGAGCAGATCTACCGCGCCTTCACGATCCTGAACAACGAACCCTACCACCACGAATGATGCACGGTACGACCAAACCCGCCATTGCGGTCATCACGCCCAACATCCTGATCGGACTCGGCCTGCGTTCGATTCTCGAGAAGGTGGTGCCGGTGGCCGAGATTTCGGTATTCGAGGACTTTGCGGACTTTCAGGCCTCGGATCCGGAGCGCTATTTCCACTATTTCATCACGCTGCCCGTCTTCACCCGCCACAGCAAATTCTTCCTGGAGCACCGTCCGAAAACCATCCTGCTCGGCCACGGCCGTTCGGCCCAGTTCGCCTCCATGCGTCAGATCGACATCTACACCCGCGAGGAGCGCCTCATCCGCGACCTGCTGTTGCTGCGCAGCGAGGCTCCCCGCCCCGACCACGCCCTGCCCCACTGCGACCCGCCCGAACACGAGGTCCTCTCGATGCGCGAGATCGAGGTGCTGACGCTCATCGCCCAGGGACTGCTCAACAAGCAGATCGCCGACCGGCTGCAGATCGGGCTGACGACGGTCATCTCCCACCGGCGGAACATCATGAAAAAACTGGGGGTTAAATCGACAGCCGCCCTGGTCATCTACGCCGTCAGCATGGGCTACGCCGACGAAAGCGACGTGCACGCTCCTCATAAATGAGGGTTGCAAAAGTGGCGGGAATCCCCTTTCTTTGCCGTCGTAATTCACGACGGATGCTCCGCAAGACAACCCATACTTTGTGCACGGCAATCGCCCTGCTCTCGGCTGTCGCCACCTGGGCGGCTCCGGGCAACGAGCCTGTCGAGACGCCGGCCGCCGAAACCGAACAGCTGCGCATGGACTCGATCATCCGCATCGACCGCGTGCAGGTAACGGCCATCAAACAGGGGCTCAACCTGCGCACGCAGCCCGTCACGGCCTCGATCATCGGGCAGACGGATCTCGAACGGAGGCACGTCTCGGCCCTCAAGGAGGTCTCGCAGGTCGTTCCCAACTTCTACATTCCCGACTACGGCTCGCGCATGACCTCGTCGATCTACGTGCGGGGGCTCGGCGCCCGCATCGACCAGCCGGTCATGGGGCTCAACGTCGACAACGTGCCGATCATGAACAAGGACGCCTTCGACTTCGAGATGATGGATGTGGAGCGGATCGAGGTGCTGCGCGGTCCCCAAAGCACCCTCTTCGGGCGCAACACGATGGGGGGTGTCATCAACGTCTACACCCTCTCCCCCTTCACCTACGAAGGGGTGCGGGCCGGTATCGAATACGGCAGCGGCAACACGCAGAAATACCGGCTCTCCTCCTATCTGAAACTCAACGAACGATTCGGCTACTCGATCGGAGCCTACTACACCCGCAGCGACGGATTCTTCACCAACCTCTACACGGGCGAGAAGTGCGACTGGGAGCGCAGCGGCGGCGGACGCTTCAAACTGCAGTATCGGAACGGGAAGGGACTTCGCATCGACAACACCCTCTCGTTCGCCTCGCTCGACCAGGGAGGCTACCCCTATGCCTACACCGAAACCGGCGAGATCAACTACAATGACCCCTGCGGATACCGCCGCACGACGCTCAACGACGGGCTGACGATTCACTACGCCGCAGAGCGATTCTCCTTCTCGAGCATCACGAGCTACCAGTATCTGGACGATCGGATGACCCTCGACCAGGACTTCCTGCCCCTCTCCTACTTCACCCTGACCCAGGCCCGACGCGAACATACGATCACCGAAGATGTCGTCTTCAGATCGACCACCGAGAAGGCCTACCGCTGGCTGGTCGGGCTCTTCGGATTCTACCGCCACACCTCGATGCAGGCCCCCGTGCTGTTCAAGGAGGACGGCCTGAACAACTTGATTCTGAACCGCTTCGAGGAACAGGGGGTCATAGCCCGCTGGGGTGAGGATACCTTTCTGTTGGACAGCCATTTCCGCTCGCCGGACTACGGCGGGGCCCTCTACCACGAATCCAGCTACGAAGTGGGGCGGTGGAAGCTGACGGCCGGACTGCGCATCGATCTCGAGGCTCCGAAACTGCACTACCGCAGCTATGCCGACGCCACCTACACGACCCAGACGACCTCGGCTCCGACCATCTACGACCATACGATTCACATCGACAACGGCAGCACGCTCTCGCAATCCTTCGTCGAGCTGCTGCCCAAGGTGACCGTGCAGTACCAGTTGGGGCGTAACCGTTACAACCTGCTCTATGCCTCGATCTCGAAGGGATACAAGGCGGGCGGATTCAACACGCAGATGTTCTCGGACGTGCTGCAGCAGCAGGTGATGAAACAGATGGGATTCGGCTCGCTGTACGACGTGGCGGACGTGGTGACCTACAAGCCCGAAAAAAGCTGGAACTACGAGATCGGCGCACACCTCTCGGCCCCCTCGCGCAAGCTGCAGGCCGACGCGGCGCTCTTCTACATCGACTGCCGCGACCAGCAGCTGACCGTCTTTCCCGAGGGGCAGGTGACCGGACGCATGATGACCAACGCCGGGCGCACGCGCAGCTATGGAGGAGAGCTGTCACTCTCAGCCACCCTGTGGCAATACCTCGACCTGCAGGGATCGTACGGCTACACGCACGCCACCTTCGTGCGCTTCAACACGGGCAAGGCGGACTATGCCGGCAAGTTCATCCCCTACGCCCCGCAGCACACGCTCTACGTCGGGGCCTCCTACACGATTCCGACCGGTTGGCGCTGGCTCGAATACGTGATTCTGCGGGCCGGTCTCAACGGCGTCGGCCGCATCTACTGGAACGAACAAAACGACCGTTCGCAGCCCTTCTACACGCTGCTCGACGCCTCGATCCGCTTCGAACAGCGCCACTATGCCATCGACTTCTGGGGCCGCAATCTGACCGGCACCCGCTACGACACCTTCTATTTCGAATCGATAGGCAACTCGTTCCTGCAACGGGGACGTCCCCGCACCTTCGGCGTAACGCTCAGCATCAACCTCTAAAAAAACGATATGATCATGAAAACACTCCGACTCTTCCTGCTTGCAATGGCATTTATCGGCCTGGCGGCCTGCAGCAAAGACGACACAACCCCGAAAAGCGAACTTCCCGACGGGTATTCCTTCGCCCAGGAGAACGACCAGCTGGTCGAGGGGCGCATGACGGGCAACATGCTCTTCTACGGCACCTCGACGGTGACGACCCTCGCCTCGGGCGACGAATACATCGACGAGCAGGTGCTCTTCGAGCTGACCGAGGATACGGACGGCCTCATCCGCATGCTGATGCACGAGACGAAATTCGCCGCCAACATGCCCGCCCTCGAGATGGAGGTTCCGGGAATCACGGGCAACGGAGAGGGCAAACAACTCCAGGTGAGCGTTGCGGAGACGATCCCCGAGATCGCCGGCACCCCCTACGAGCGCTATGTGATCACCGCCCTCGACGGCAAGGTCGACAACACCTCCTTCACGGTCACCTTCAACTGCATGGGAGCCTTCAAGGTGGTCTACCAGGGAAAGCTGATCGTAAAGGCCGCATAACAGGGGAAACAGCGGTCCTGCAAGAAAATAGTGGAAGACGGGCGACAAAATCGCAAACTTGTTTGCCGATGCGCCCGTCTTTCACTATTTTTGTCCGACAAGTCGGGTAATTTTCCCGCATCCGCAAAAATCTGAACACTATGAAACCGGAATACAAACCCTACGTCGATGCACTCATCGACCTGGCCATCCGCGAAGATATCGGCGATGGCGACCACACCTCGCTCTGCTGCATTCCCGCCGACGAGCGGGGACGCATGCGCCTGCTCTGCAAGCAGGAGGGGATCATCGCGGGCATCGAGATCGCCCGTCTGGTCTTCGAAAAGCTCGATCCCGAGATGCAGTTCGAACAGATCCTGCAGGACGGTGACCATGTGAAACCGGGCGATGTGGCCTTCTACGTTTCGGGACGTCTGCAGTCGCTGCTGCAGGCCGAGCGCATCATCCTGAACATCATGCAGCGCATGAGCGGCGTTGCGACCCAGACGGCCGTCTACGTGGATCGTCTCAAGGGGCTGCACACCAAGGTGCTCGCCACGCGCAAGACCACGCCGGGCATGCGCGTGCTGGACCAGATGGCCGTCAAGATCGGCGGCGGCGAAAACCACCGCATGGGGCTCTTCGACATGATTCTGCTCAAGGACAACCACATCGACTTCGCCGGCGGC
>CAWUYY010000058.1:0-20095 GCA_963926835.1 Rikenellaceae bacterium
GACCTACCCGGCCTACTTCGCCTCGAAGAACAAGATCGCCTTGACACCGGCCATCGACGTGGATAAAGTGCTGCGTGAGATAAAGGAGCGTTACAGCAATGAACGTGTGAACGATATAGACGGCGTAAAGATCGACTTTGCGAACAGCTGGGTACACCTCCGCAAATCGAATACGGAGCCGATTATCCGGGTCTATACCGAAGCCGGAACGATGGACGAGGCGGATGCGCTGGCCCGACGTTTCATGGCAGAAATTCAACAAATCTGCGGAATCTGATGCGTATGAAAAAGATCTTGTTTTCAGGGGCTGCCCTCCTGACCTTGATTTTTGTCGGTTGCGGAGGGGAGCAGAAGAGCGGCAAAGCGGACGAAGCCGTCGATCCGCAGACACTTGTCGGGATCTATCGGGGAGAGCTCCGTACCCCGGACGGTACGCGGGAGAGCGTACGGCTGCAGCTTGTCGACAAGCAGAACTACACCATGAGCACCGAAGCGAAGGCACAATCCTCCATGGAGGAGAGGGGCCGCTATCGGGTTGTCGAAAAGACCCTGACGCTCCGACCCGATCGCCGGGGCGTGGAGAAGAGCTACAAGGTGGAGCGTGGAAAGTTGATCAAGCTGGACAAAAACGATAAAAGCGAATATACATTAACCAAAGATTGAGAATAGAGAGCCTTATGGACAAAGCAAAAGTACAGGATTACATTGAACAGAATAAAGATTTCTTCCTCAGCGAGTTGTTCGACCTGCTACGCATCCCTTCGATCAGTGCGCAGGCCGAGTACAAACCCCAGATGATCCGGTGTGCCGAGTGGCTGGCCGCATCGTTGATGAAGGCCGGCGCCGATCGTGCCGACGTGCTTCCGACCGAAGGGAATCCGGTTGTTTTCGCCGAGAAGATCATCGATCCGAAGGCCAAGACGGTGCTGGTCTATGGTCACTATGACGTGATGCCGGTCGATCCGATCGACGAGTGGCATACGACCCCGTTCGAACCGGTCGTCAAGGATGGACGCATCTACGCGCGGGGTGCCGACGATGACAAGGGACAGCTCTTCATGCACGCCAAGGCATTCGAGGCGATGTGCGCTACGGAGAATCTGCCCTGCAACGTCAAGTTCCTGCTCGAGGGTGAGGAGGAGATCGGTTCGCAGAGCCTCTACAAGTTCTGCGAGGAGAACAAGGAGATGCTGAAGGCGGACATCATTTTGGTATCCGACACGTCGATGATCTCGATGCAGACTCCGTCGATCACCACCGGTCTGCGCGGTCTGACCTACATGCAGGTCGAGGTGACCGGCCCGAACAAGGATCTGCATTCGGGACTGTTCGGCGGTGCGGTGGCCAACCCGGCCAATGTGCTTGCCCGGCTGATCGCTTCGCTGGTCGACGAGAACGGTCATGTGACTATTCCCGGATTCTACGACGACGTACTCGAACTCACCCCGGCCGAGCGCGAGGCCTTCAACAAGGCTCCGTTTAACCTGGACAGCTATAAAAAGGCGCTCGACATCGACGATGTGGAGGGCGAAGCCGGATTCACGACCATGGAGCGCACCGGTATCCGTCCGTCGCTCGACGTGAACGGTATCTGGGGCGGCTATACCGAGGAGGGAACCAAGACGATCATCCCGTCGAAGGCCTCGGCCAAGATTTCGATGCGTCTGGTGCCGAATCAGAACTTCGAAAAGATCGCCGAACTCTTCGAGAAGCACTTCCGTACCATTGCCCCGAAGAGCGTGAAGGTCGATGTGAAGTTCCTGCACGGCGGAATGCCCTACGTGGCTCCGACCAGCATGCCGGCCTACCAGGCGGCCGAGCAGGCAATCGAGGAGACCTTCGGCAAGAAACCGCTCCCCTTCTATTCGGGCGGTTCGATCCCCATCATCAGCGCCTTTGAACGTATTCTGGAAATCAAGTCGCTGCTCATCGGATTCGGTCTGGCCGAGGATGCGATCCACTCGCCCAACGAGAGCTACGGACTCAACCAGTTCTACAAGGGAATCGAAACGATTCCGCTCTTCTACAAGTATTTCGCCGAGAAGTAGAGATGCGGCGAAGACGGACAGAAGCGGAGTGCATGCCCCAGGCGTGCATTCCGCCTCTTTTTTTAGCTGGTTACGGGATAGATCTGCCGAAAAAAAAGTATCTTTGTCCGAATCATCCGGTAATGCAATAGGAATATTTGTTTGTTCGTTGTCCTGTTGTTGCACCATTTTTGTGTAGAAGCCGGTGACTTTTCAAACATTATTCTGACACCGCAGCGATTCGGTGTGAGTTGGAAACAAAAAACACTTTACGGACACATGTGTGGAATTGTTGGTTATGTAGGTAAGCGTCAGGCTTATCCCATTTTGATAAACGGACTTCATCGTCTCGAATACCGTGGCTACGACAGCGCGGGACTGGCTCTGGTTAACCACGAGGGAGTCCTGAACGTATTCAAAAGCAAGGGCAAGGTCGCCGATCTGGAGAAATTTGTCGAGACGAAAGATCTCGACGGCACGATCGGTATTGCCCACACGCGCTGGGCGACCCACGGAGAGCCCAACGACGTCAATGCTCACCCCCACTACTCCGATTCGGGCAATATTGCCTTGATCCACAATGGAATCATCGAGAACTACCGGGTGCTGAAGGATGCCCTGATCCAGAACGGCTACACCTTCAAGAGCGACACGGATACGGAGGTGCTGGTCAACCTGATCGAGTACATCCGCACCTCGAACAACTGCACGCTGCTGGAGGCCGTTCAGCAGGCCCTCAAGCAGGTGATCGGCGCCTATGCCATTGCGGTTGTCGAGCGCAGCAACCAGAATCAGATCATTGCGGCGCGGCGCAGCAGCCCGATGGTGATCGGTATCGGTGACGACGAATACTTCCTCGGCTCCGATCCGGCATCGATTGTCGAGTATACGGACCGAATCGTCTATGTGAACGACGGCGAGGTGGTCGTAATGAACCGCAACGAACCGCTCAAGATCGTCACGCTCGACAACGAGGAGAGCAAGATCGATATCAAAAAGCTGCAGCTCAGCATTTCGCAACTCGAAAAGGGAGGTTACCCCCACTTCATGCTGAAGGAGATCTTCGAGCAGCCCAAGACCATTGTGGACTGCATTCGGGGTCGGATCAATCCCGAGACCTACGATGTGATTCTCTCGGGAATCCGCGACAACCGGGAGAAGTTCCTCAAGGCCCGCCGTATCATCTTTGTTGCATGCGGCACCTCGTGGCACGCTTCGCTTATCGGCGAATACCTGATCGAGGATTTTTGCCGCATTCCCGTCGAGGTGGAATATGCCTCCGAGTTCCGTTATCGCAATCCGGTGCTCTATCCGGACGATATCGTGATCGCCGTGTCGCAGTCGGGTGAAACGGCCGATACACTGGCCGCCATCGAACTGGCCCGCAAGAGCGGCGCCTTCGTCTACGGTGTCTGCAACGTGATCGGCTCATCGATTGCCCGTGCAACGGATTCGGGAACCTACATTCACGTCGGCCCCGAGATCGGCGTCGCCTCGACGAAAGCCTTTACGGGCCAGGTGACCGTTCTGACGATGATGGCCCTGACGATTGCCCAGGCCCGGGGCACCATCACGCGGGAGACGGTGCACGAGGTTGCCAAGCACCTCATGGAACTGCCGGCGATCCTCGAAGAGGTGCTCAAGCTCAACGATTCGATCAAGGATTTCTCGAAGATATTCACCTACGCCCACAACTTCATCTACCTGGGCCGCGGATACAACTACCCCACGGCGCTCGAGGGGGCGCTCAAGCTCAAGGAGATCTCCTACATCCATGCCGAGGGTTATCCCGCCGCCGAGATGAAGCACGGACCGATCGCCCTGATCGACTCCGAACTGCCGACCATCGCCATCGCCACGCCGGATCACACCTACGAGAAGACGGCCAGCAACATTGAGGAGATCAAGGCCCGGGGCGGCAAGGTGATCACGATCATTGCCAAGGGAGATACGCAGATGCGCAAGATTTCGGACTACTGCATCGAGGTGCCGGTTGTCGCCGAGTGTCTGATGCCGATCGTGGTATCGGTTCCGTTACAGCTGCTCGCCTACCACATTGCCGTCAGTAAGGGACGCGATGTGGATCAGCCGCGCAACTTGGCCAAGTCGGTCACCGTCGAATAGCTTTGATTCAGACGCAAAAAAGAGAGCCGCTCGAAAAAGCGGCTCTCTTTTTGTCATTCGGGAATAGCACTCTCTTGCTGAAAATCCCTACTGGAAGTTGGAGAGAATGTAGGTCTGCAGCGTGAAGTTCTTCTCCACTTCGGGGGCTCCGATCGTTGTCTGGTTTACATCGATCATCAACGGCTCCTCATCCACGACCAGTTTGGAGAGAAAGGCATCGATCGCATCGCGGTTCTCGTCCATCGGAGCGGTGGCAATGCGGTGGTTCTCGCCATCGAAGGAGTAGAAATAGTAGGGCGATCCCATTTCGCGGAGCTGGGCGGCAATGTACTTCGATCCGAAGAATCCGACACCGCTCTCGCGGATCACGTCATAGGGAACATTTGCATCGGCATCCCCGTGGAAGAGCATCATCGGAGCCGGATGGCTCTTCCAGACGAGATTCTCGCCCAGATCGAAAATGGCCCCCGCGAACGAGATTACGCCGGCATAGCGGAACTCGGCTGGCAGGTGCTTGCGGGCCAGCGGATTGTCGTTGCACAGGTAGTACTCGCCGTGCAGCACGGTGATGGCCCCGGCGCTCGATCCGCAGCTGACGATCTGCGAGGAGTCAACACCCCACTCATCCGCCCGGTCGACCACAAACGAGGTGGCATCGTAGAGATCCTCGACCGCCATCAGCACGGTCTGGGCCATGCCGAGCATCATCCGCTCGGGACTCAGATCCCCCGCTTCGACGATCTTCTTCAGCCCCAGTCGATAGTCGATCGAGACTACGTCGTATCCCTGCTTCACCATATACTCGAAGAAGGGAAGGTACTTTGCATTGTCCCGGGTGCCCGAGACAAAACCGCCTCCGAAGACAAAGATCATACACGGGCGGGCATCGTCGCCCGCGGCAATCGTATAGCGATCCAGATAGAGGCTGTCGCTCCCCTTGACTGCATAGAGGTGCGTCTCCTTGGTCATTTGCGGTTCGGCCTGCTGCCGACAGCATCCGGCCGCAAACAGAACTGCGATCAGCAAAAGTAAAAGGCTCTTTTTCATATCGAATCTGTTTTTACATCATCTCTTCATAGGCGTACTGTATGGCCCGATTCAGCTGCGATACCAGCGGTGCGGTGCTGTGAAAATCCTCCAACAGCCTCTCCAGCAGGTGTTCATCCAGCACATAGTCGAGCGAGACCCGCTTGACGATCCCGAGCTCCTTCAGTTTCAGCAATTCATCGTAGGGTGATCCGGGGGCATACCCTTTGGGCAGGCGCTTGAGTTTGTCGGACTCGTCGAGCGAGAAGCCCTTGGCCGTCCGAATGGCTGCCTCAATTTCCGCGCCATGATCGACGATCTCCTCCCGAACGCTCTGCAACACCTGCGGCAGCGGACAGTGCAGACCGGCATAAAGCAGACTCCCCTGCGACCACGAACCCTCGTCATAGACCGGCTCCAGGTGGAAGTAGTAGCCGGCATACCCCGCTTTCTTGCCGTGCGGGGCGATGAAGACCCCCATGTGGGTCTTGTAGGGGGACTTGTCCGCGCTGAAACGGACGTCGCGATAGATCCGGTAGGTACAATCCTTGACCGTCAATCCCGCCACCGACGGATCGAATCGAGCGATACCGTCGATCAACTGCTCCGCAAACCCCTGAAAACAGGACAAGGCCTGTTTGTACGACTCTTTGTGAGCGTCAAACCAGGCCTTGTTGTTGTTTGCGTGCAGGAGTGTCAAAAAATCAACAACCTGCTTCATTACTCTACCATGCGAAGAGCGGATAGTTTGCCATCATTTCGTTAACCTCCTTGCGAACGGCAGCGATGTTGGCCTCGTTCTCGGGATCGCTCAGGACGCGGTCGATCATGGCAACGATCTCATCCATCTTGTCCTCCTTCAGACCACGCGTGGTGATTGCCGGCGTACCGAAACGCAGACCCGAAGTCTGGAAAGCGGAACGGCTGTCGAAGGGAACCATGTTCTTGTTGGTCGTGATGTCGGCTGCAACCAGGCATCGCTCGGCCACCTTACCCGTCAGATCGGGGAATTTCGTGCGCAGGTCAACCAGCATCAGGTGGTTGTCCGTACCGCCCGATACGATCTTGTAACCGCGTTTGATGAAGGCCTCAGCCATGGCAGCGGCGTTCTTCTTCACCTGAGCCTGATACTCCTTGTAGCTGGGATCGAGCGCCTCACCGAAGGCAACGGCCTTGGCTGCGATTACGTGCTCCAGCGGACCGCCCTGGATACCGGGGAATACGGCCGAGTTCAGGATCTGCGACATCATCTTGGTGACGCCTTTGGGAGTCTTCAGGCCCCAGGGGTTCTCGAAGTCCTTGCCCATCAGGATGATACCGCCACGAGGACCACGCAGGGTCTTGTGCGTCGTAGAGGTTACGATGTGTGCATATTTTACAGGATTATCCAGCAGACCTGCAGCGATCAGACCGGCCGTGTGAGCCATGTCGATCATCAGGATGGCGCCGATCTTGTCTGCGATCTCACGCATGCGCTTGTAATCCCACTCACGCGAATAGGCCGAAGCACCGCCGATGATCATCTTGGGCTTGTACTCCAGAGCCTTGCGCTCCATATCGTCGTAGTCGATGCGGCCGGTAGCCTCGTTGAGCTGATAGCCGATCGCCTTGAAATAGGTACCGGACATGTTTACCGGCGAACCGTGGGAAAGGTGACCGCCGTGAGCCAGGTCGAGACCCATGAAGGTGTCGCCCGGTTTCAGAACGGCATAGAATACTGCCATGTTGGCCTGTGCACCCGAGTGGGGCTGCACGTTGGCGTACTCAGCACCGTAGAGCTTGCAGACACGCTCGATAGCCAGATTTTCCACTTTATCAACAACCTGGCAACCACCGTAGTAGCGGGCACCGGGGTAACCTTCCGCATACTTGTTGGTCAGGACGGAGCCCATGGCCTCCATCACCTGATCGCTGACAAAGTTTTCGGAAGCAATCAATTCGATGCCGTGCGTCTGACGGCTGCGTTCCTCGCTGATGAGGTCGAATACTTGAGAATCTCTCTTCATGATCGATTATAGAATGATTAGTTAAGAGTTTTTTCGATCTCCAAAGATAGTAAGAATTTGCGGAATTACAAAAAATAAATTTTTTTTGTATATTTGTAAAATATATAAGGTGGAACTGATTCGTCGTCGGGTGAAATTCCGGGCAAAATGCGGCGTCACTCCTTATATTTATAAGGCTTGAACCCTTCCACGGAAGGATGAGGGCCGATTGTTGCGATCATTCGAATATTCGATTAATAACTAAAACTGTAAAGGGAAATGAAATTACTCGAAGGAAAAGTTGCAGTCATCACCGGGGCTGCCAGAGGCATTGGAAAAGCCATTGCTCTCCAATTTGCAAAAGAGGGTGCCGATGTGGCCTTCACGGATCTCGTTATCGACGAGAATGCCAAGAAAACCGAGGAGGAGCTCAAGGCGTTTGGCGTAAAAGCCAAAGGCTATGCCTCGAATGCCGCCAATTTTGAGGAGACCCACCAGGTGATCGACCAGATCATGAAGGATTTCGGCCGTATTGACATTCTGGTCAACAACGCCGGTATCACCAAAGACGGTCTGATGATGCGTATGACTGAGGCTCAGTGGGATGCCGTGCTGAATGTCAACCTGAAGTCGGCCTTCAACTTCATTCATGCCGTCACGCCGATCATGGCACGCCAGAGAAGCGGCTCGATCATCAACATGTCGTCGGTGGTAGGTGTCAGCGGCAATGCGGGTCAGTGCAACTACTCCGCTTCCAAGGCCGGTATGATCGGTCTGGCCAAATCGATCGCCAAGGAGATGGGGCCCCGCGGTATCCGCGCCAATGCCATTGCTCCGGGTTTCATCATTACCGATATGACCAACGCCCTGCCCGATGAGGTCAAGGAGGGTTGGTACAAACAGATTCCTTTGCGTCGGGGCGGTACGCCGGAAGATGTCGCGAAAGTCGCTCTCTTCCTGGCCTCCGACCTGTCTTCGTATGTCAGCGGACAGGTTATCCACTGCTGCGGCGCGATGAACTGCTAAACAATCAGAGATTCGTTGCAATGGGGAGGTTGGGCATTCCGACCTCCTCTTTGTGTCTATAACCATTTACATAACTAAACATGCAAAGCCAATGAAGATTAGAATTTTACTGGCGTTATCTGCACTGATGCTTTCAGTTTCGTGCCAGAAGGACTTTGAACCGACTCAATCACCCCCCGAAGAGGATGCTATGGTACAAGGGACCATCCGCATGAAACTCGACCGGGAAACGGCCAATGCCCTTCGGATCACCCGGACCCGAAGCGGAGAGTTGGCAACGGGCAACCTTTCGTTCGACGAACTGTGCCAGCGCTATCATATCATCGAAATGAAACGTCTGTTCGAGGACAACGGATGTGCGGAGAGAACCCGCGAATCTGGACTCGACCTCTGGTACACGATCACCTTCGAAGGAAACAGCGAGCAGATCAAGCAGGATTTCGGACGCGTCCCCGGAGTTACCCACGTCGAGGTGCCGCTGCGGATCAAACGGGCCTATAAGATGCATGCCGAGGCTGCATCCCCGTCGGTTCTGGTGTTCGGTGCCCAGTACGGGACGCATGCCGTTCCGGCAGACTACCCGTTCAACGATCCGATGTTCGACAAGCAGTGGCCGCTCTACAACGACGGTTCGATCAATACGAACGCCGTCAGCGGGGCCGATATCAACGTGATCCCGGCCTGGCAGCAGACGGCCGGCCGCAGCGACGTCATTGTTGCGGTCGTGGATGAGGGTGTGCAGTATAACCACCCCGATCTGGAGGCCAACATGTGGAGCGGCATCGGCCGGAACTTCTGCGGCGACGACAACTCCACGATCAGCTGGGGCGAAGGTCACGGTACGCACGTGGCCGGAACGATCGCCGCGGTGAACAACAACGGTGTCGGCATCTCGGGCATTGCCGGAGGTTCGGGCAAGGGTGACGGCGTGAAGATCATGTCCTGCCAGATATTCCACCCTACCAACGGTGCCTACGACGCCGATTCCGACCAGACGGCCCAGGCCATCAAATATGCGGCCGACAACGGAGCGGTCATCTGTCAGAACAGCTGGGGTTACGCCGCCGGCGCCTTCAGCAGCGAGAGCCAATGGGTCTATTATGATCTGGCCATCAAGGAGGCGATCGACTACTTTGTGACCTATGCCGGCATGTCGCCCGACGGCAAGACCCAGACCGGTCCCATGGCCGGAGGTATTGTTACCTTTGCAGCCGGAAACGAGTACAGCGGTCAGCCGGCCTATCCGGCAGCCTACAGCGCCTGCATCAGTGTGGCGGCGATCTCCTGCAACTACGAGGCGGCCATTTATACGAACTACGGCACGACGGTCGACATTGCAGCTCCGGGCGGCGGTGCATGGGCCTCTTCCAAACGGGATATTCCCTATGCTCAGGGTTATAACCTGAGCACCATCCCGACGGATCTCTACAACGGCCAGAATTACGTGTACACCACCTACGAGGGTTATACGCAGACGGTTCCCATCGACTACGTAGAGTCGACCGGCTACGGTTACATGCAGGGCACCTCGATGGCCTGTCCGCATGTTTCGGGCGTAGCGGCGCTGATCGTCTCGCAGTTCGGACAGAGCGGCTTCACGCAGGAGCAGTGCAAGGAGATTCTGCTCGGCACGGGACGCAACATCGACTCATACCAGCCTTTCCGATACTCCGGAAAGATCGGGCTGCTGGTCGATGCCGCGGCGGCTCTGGGACACGATACACCTCCGGCGCCCGAGGCTCCGACCATTACGCCCGCTTCGGGACAGAGCGATTCGTTCTCGCTGACGACCGGCGACACGAAGAGTCTGACCTACACGCTGGGCAACTACACCGATTGGTCGCTGAACGATGCCAGCGGGCAGGTAGAGTCCTCGCTTGCGGAGGATGTTGTAACGCTGACCTTCGATGGTTCGCGCTTTGCTCCGGGCAAGTACACTGTGGAGTTGATCGCCACGAACGAAACATCGAGAGCAACCCGAACGATCACCTGCACGGTGACCGAGCCGTCGGCGGCAACGTACCCCACCATTACGCCGGCTCAGGGACAGCCCGATTCGTTTACGATGGCACCCGACGAGGTGAGAATGCTGCAGTTCACCCTGACTGACTTTACGCAATGGTCGCTGCAGGACGAGACGAAACACATCAAATCGGTTTTGAACGGCAGTACGCTGACCCTGACCATCGATGCATCTCAGTATGAGGCGGGAACCTATACGGCCCGGATCGAGGCGAGCAATGAAAACGGCTCGGTTACTCATACGATCACCTATACGATCGAAAAGTCGTCCGGCACGCCGGATCAGGGTTCCGTGACGATGAGCTTCTTCCCCAACCCCTTCGTGGATGTGTTGAAACTGCAGGTCAATCGCTCCGGCTCAGCTACGATTCGAATTCGCAATTCGGTCGGTCTGGAGGTGATGAACCGCACGGTCGTCTTCGCAAAGGATAAACCCGTTGCACTCGACGTTGCCGATTTTGCCTCGGGAGCCTACCTGGTCGACCTCGACTACAACGGAGAGCGATACTCGCGTACGGTTATCAAAAAATAGAGTCTCTGAAACATGAATTTTTCAAGAACAGTCTCATATCTCCTGCTCCTGATGCTCGCGGTCGGGTGTCAGAAGGATTTTGCACCGGAGAACCCTTCCGCCTCCTCCGACGAAAAGGATGACGGAATCATACGGGGCGAACTGCTGCTGAAACTCGATCGCGAGACGGCCGATGCCCTCCACCCTGCCCGAACACGGAGCGGAGAGCTCCGGACCGGCAATCTCGATTTCGACGAGATCTGCCGGCGCTATTCGGTGGTCGGTATGGAGCGCGTCTTCGAGGACAACGGATGCGCCGAGCGTACCCGCAAGGCCGGACTTGACCTGTGGTACACGGTGACCTTCGAGGGTTCGGCCCGGCAGATCGAAGCCGACTTCCGCGATGCTCCCGGCGTGACGCATGTCGAGACTCCGGTTCGTATCCGACGGGTCGAGACCGGCACCCCGGTGCTGGTGGATCCTTCGATGATCCGGCCTGCGGCAACCAGATCCGTTCCGGAAGACTATCCGTTCAACGATCCGATGTTCGAGGCGCAGTGGCCCCTCTACAACGACGGCTCGATCGTCTCGACGGCACGTGTCGCTGCCGACATCAACATCCTGCAGGCGTGGGAGAAGACGGCCGGTCGCAGCGACATCATCGTTGTGGTTGTGGACGAGGGGGTGCAATACAGCCACATGGATCTGGCCGCCAACATGTGGAGCGGCATCGGCAAGAACTTCTGCCGGGGCGACAACGAGTCCATCACCTGGGGTACGGGACACGGCACCCATGTGGCCGGTACGATTGCGGCGGTGAACAACAACGGACTGGGTATCTCGGGCATTGCCGGCGGGACCGGCAACGGGGACGGGGTGAAGATCATGAGTTGTCAGATCTTCCACGGCACCGACGCCGCCTACGATGCCTCCTCCAGCCAGGTGGCTGCCGCCATCAAATATGCCGCCGACAACGGAGCCGTCATCTGTCAGAACAGCTGGGGGTACGATGCCGGCACCTTCTCGGATGAGGCCGAATGGGAGCGTTACAACCGGGCAACCAAAGAGGCGATCGACTACTTCATCACCTATGCCGGCATGTCGCCCGACGGTAAGACTCAGACGGGCCCCATGGCTGGAGGCGTGGTGATCTTCGCAGCCGGTAACGAGAACAGCTACAAACCGGCCTACCCGGCCGCCTACGAGCCCTGCATCAGCGTGGCTTCGATCACGTGTCGGTATGAGGCTGCCTGGTACACGAACTACGGATCGACGATCGACATCGCCGCTCCGGGTGGTGGCGGATGGGCCAGCATGCCCTACGTGACCGAGTTGGCCGAGAATCTGAGCACGCTGCCCGGCGGATACGGATACATGAGCGGCACCTCGATGGCCTGTCCTCACGTATCGGGCGTGGCGGCGCTGATCATCGCCCACTTCGGGAAGCAGGGCTTTACGAATAAGCAGTTGGAGGAGATCCTCTTCTCCACCACCCGGGATGTGGATCCGTATCAGGGGACGACCTATACCGGTGTAGGAACCTATGCCGGTCGGATCGGCCGGCTGGTCGATGCCGGTGCTGCCCTCTACTACGGAGAGGATGCCGGGTTGAAGACCCCGGTCATCACCTCGCCCGAGGGACAGAGCGATGAATTCACGCTGGTCCGGGGCGAGAGCCAGGTGTTGAAGTACACGCTGTCGAATTACCGGCTGTGGGGACTCATCGATGATACGCATCAGATCAAGAAGTCAGTGTCGGGAGACGAGATCACACTGACGGTCTCCGCCGCGATTCTGGCCGAGGGAACCTATACGGCCGAACTGCAGGCTTACAACCGCACCCTGTCGGACACCCGCAAGATCACCTATACGGTGGTCTCCGAGGAGGAGCCGAATCCTGTGCCCGATCCCGGCGAAACGCTCCAGGCGGATCTCTACCCCAACCCCTGCATTGACGTATTGAAGATCAAGGCCAACCGTACGGGTGAGGCCGCTCTTCGGATCCGCGATGCCGTCGGATTGGAGATCGAGAATCGCCGGATCCCGCTTTCGGCCGGAGAGCCCGCTGTGCTCGACGTGTCGGGATGGGCATCCGGAAGCTATCTGGTCGAGCTGACGCTGGACGGAGAGACTCTCTCAAGAACGATTATCAAACAATAAATCAATAACCGCGCAAGCACAACAAACCATTTATGAAAAAATATCACGTATTACTGGTTGCTGTACTGGCCCTTGGCTTCTCCTCGGCTCGGGCTCAGGAGTTTCTGACCATCAATCCCGATGTCCGTACGGCCGGTATGGGTAACGCGTCGATTGCCACGTCGGGTGGTGCCTATTCGATCTTCAACAACGCCGCCTCGTCGCTCTTCGATCAGGATCTCTTCGAGGTGGGATTCTCCTATGCCCCCTGGATGCGGGATGTCAGAAGCGGGTATGATCTGATGGCCTTCGGCGGCTACTACAGCTTCAATCAGAAACATTCGCTCGCATTCGGTACGCGCTTCTATCGCGAGCCTAAAATCAGCCCCGATTCGAGCGACTACCCCTTCTTCCCCACCGACGAGAACAACAATCCGCTGGGTGGTACGCTGGAGAGTTTCCGCCCGCTCAGCCTGTCGGCCGACCTGGCCTACGGCTATCGGATCAACCGCTATCTGGGCCTCTCGCTGACGGCGCGCTACATCCGTTCGACGTACGGTGACTTCCTGAAAAACGATGCCATCGACTTCGATCTGGCTGCCTATGCCCGCATCCCGCTCAACCGCATGCTCGAAGGCGCCTGGGTCAGCACGGGTCTGAAGGTGGCGAACGTCGGTTTCGCGCTGGGCAATTCGAATTTCGATCTGCCGACCTCCGTCAGCGTGGGCGGAGCCCTCTTCGCTCCGATCCGCGACGCCCACTCGCTCGAGGCTTCGCTCGATCTGGGCTATCGCTTCTCCCCGTCGCTGACCAAGTCGTTCGGCATGGGTGTCGGCGTAGAGTATGTATTGATGCAGCTGCTCGCCATCCGGGGTGGTTACCACGTGGCCGACAGCCACGGCTACAACTACGGTACGGTCGGTGCGGGACTTCGCTTCATGCACGTCCAGCTCGACTTCTCGTGGCTCTTTGCCGCCAAGGAGTGCCCCTGGCGGAACACCTACCAGCTCGGCGTAGGGCTCTATTTCTAAACCGAACTCTGAAACAAAGCAGGCCGGATCCCCCAACGGATCCGGCCTGCCTGTTTTACAGGAGCGGATTATCGCAGCTCGTTTGCCTCGATCTTTCCGGCCAGCTGATCGAGCATCGTGCTGCAACCATCCTCGAGCATGTTCAGAACCAGTTCGAACCCTTCGTGCCCCTCGTAATAGGGATCGGGAACGTAGTGCCAGTCGGGATGCGAGCGGAAGAAGTCGGCCATCCGGCAGACCTTCTCTCCGGCCTGACGCGACGGCGCCAGCCGGTAGAGGTTGTGGTAGTTGTTGTCGTCCATGGCCACGATGCAGTCGAAACGTTCGAAATCCTCCGAACGCACCTGGCGTGCGCTGTGTGTCAGCAGATAACCTCGGGCATAGGCAGCCTGCTGCATCCGCCGATCGGGCAGATAGCCCGTGTGTCCGGCGTAGGTGCCGGCCGAGTCGATCTCCAGGAAACGGTCCAGCCCCCGTTTCTCTGCCATTTGACGCAGGATCCCCTCGGCTGCCGGTGAACGGCAGATGTTGCCCAGACATACGAACAAAATGCGGTATTTCGATTCCATCGGATAAAAATTTTGTTAAAACCGGTGCAAAAATAGTGAAATTTGTCGGATGGCCAATTGGTGGAGCGAGTCCGGCGGCGAACATTGCACAAAAGATAGAGGTAATGCAGTCAATCTATTTGTTAACAAGGCGAATAATGGCAATGAGGTCTCTTCCGTTATGTAAAAACAACAGGAATAAAAAGTTACAAAACACTTACAATTCGCCTACATTTGAATCACTCGGAGCGAATCTCCCTAAGGAATAAATGCTTATCTTTGCCAACAAACCCGCTTCTTGCGACGAAGAGGCTGTTTCCTTTTGCCGCGACACCCGGGTTGCACTGTTTTTGCAGGATATTGCACATTGTACTTTTGAGATAATTAAAAAGAGACAGGAAGAATTATGAAGATGAAACATTGGTTGCTTCTGATGCCTTTTCTTTTCTCGGCAGTTGCCGCTCCGGCACAATCCCTGCCCCGAAAGGTATCCAACGTCGAGGTGCTCGATCTGAACGGCAACCCGGCGAAACTGCCCTACTGGGGTGAAAAGAACCTGCTGATTTTCTACATCGATCCGGATCGACCGAAGCAGAACAACGACTTCACGGTGGACATGGAGGAACATAACCGCGTGTCGGGTGACAACCTGGTTGGATTCGGAATCATGAACCTCAAGGATGCCCCGCTGATTCCCAACGGCGTTGCCCGCAGCATGGCCCGCAAGCGTACGGAGGGCAACGGTGCCACGGTGCTGGCCGATCAGGAGAGCATCCTGCGCGATGCCTGGGGGCTGGGCGACTGCAACAACAAGTTCGTGCTGCTGCTCGTCTCCAAGGAGGGTGATCTGGTCTTCATGCGCAAGGGCGTACTCTCGGACGAGGATATCAAGGAGTTCTATCGCGTCGTTCAGGCTTACAGATAACCCGATTCTGCCCGATTCATGCTCAGGATAGCACTTCTTCTATGCGGACTTCTGCTGTTCGTATATCCCCTCTATGCACAGGACAGTCTGTACGTGGCAGGGGGTGATACGTTGTGCTACCGCTACACCCCCATTGACACGGTTCGGATGGAGGCGGCTCAATACGGTCTGTCGGACTCGGTCGTCTCCCCCGTCGTGAAGAAAAAGAAACCCTTCTTCCGTCGGATCATCGACTACTTCGGAGAGTCGAGCCGGGACAAGACGTTTGAAAAGAAGATCGATTTCACTTTCATCGGCGGGCCCAACTATTCGAAGGAGACCGAACTGGGACTGGGCCTGATGGCGGCCGGTCTTTACCGCCTCGACCGCACCGATTCGATTACTTCGCCGTCCGATGTTTCGATCTATGCGACGGCCAGTACGGCGGGTTTTTACAAGATCGGTGTGAGCGGCAACAACATCTTCCGCTCCGACCGAAACCGAATTACCTACGACTTGTCGTTCGCCTCGCAACCCACCGACTACTGGGGGATTGGCTATATGGCTGGTGCTCACAATCCAAAGAGCTCTTATATAGACAAACGCTACAAGGCTGAAATCCGCTACCTGCACCGATTGGGCCGCAACTTTTTCCTCGGGGCCTCGGTCAAGGCGCAATACATAAACGGCATTGAACTCGATCAGCTGGCCTACATCGAAGGAGAGAATACGGCCAATGCGGCGACCAATCTGGGCGTTATCGTCGAGTACGACACCCGTGATTTCATTCCCAACCCCTACAAGGGGGTCTATCTGAGCCTCGAGGCGCAGTGGCTGCCCAAGTTTCTCGGCTCAATCGACAAGGGGTTGTGGCGCACGACCTTTATGGCCAATGGTTACACGCGCGTGTGGAAAGATGCCATCCTCGCTACGGAGCTCTATGGTGAATTCAACGCTGCGGGGACTCCCTGGTCCATGCTGGCGCGCATGGGCGGATCGCGCCGCATGCGAGGATATTACGAGGGACAATACAACGACAACTGCATGATCACGTTTCAGGCCGAGCTCCGTCAGCGTATCTGGCGCCGGATCGGAGCTGTGGCATGGGGCGGTGCGGGCAATGTGTTCCACTGTTTCAACGATTTCCGGTGGAACCAGACGCTGCCCAACTATGGCATCGGATTGCGCTGGGAGTTCAAAAAACGGGTCAACATCCGCATCGACTACGGATTCGGCCGACATACGAGCGGATTTTTGTTCAACATCAACGAAGCGTTCTGACAAGGAGACCTATGGGTAATCGGCAAATCAAGGGAAGCGTAAAAAGACACTCGATCCTGTTGGCGATCTATTTCGTCATCCTGCTCATCATACCCAATCTGGTGCTCATCTACACGGAGCCCCTTTCGATCTGGTCGGCCGAGGCGTCGCTCTTTCTCCCGCTGGGATTCTATCTGATGTGGAGCGTCGTGTCGAAACGCTCCGGAGTGATGATCTGGGCCGCTTTCCCGATCATTATTCTCTGCGCCTTCCAGATCATTCTGCTCTATCTGTTCGGAAATTCGGTGATAGCCACCGACATGTTCACCAACGTGCTGACAACCAACCCGGGTGAAGCCGGTGAACTGCTCTCGAACATCTACCCTTCGATCATTCTCGTCTGCGTGCTCTATCTGCCGCTGCTCTGGTTCGCCTCGCGGGAAATTGTCCAGAAAAACATGCTCTCGCATACGGCTCGAAAGAACATTGCCCTGATTGGTCTGACCTTCTTCGTAGTGGGGCTTCTGCTACTTGTGCCGGCCTACCGCGTCAGCGAGGAGAAGCGCGTCCTGAAAACGGACATCTTCCCGACCAACGTCATGTACAACATCTACCTCTGCGGTTCGGAGTTCCGCAAGACCTCACAATTCGAGAAGAGTTCGGCCGATTTTACCTACCACGCCCACCGTACGGCCCGGGCCTCCAAACGCGAAATCTACGTCTATATTATCGGAGAGGCGGCTCGTGCCGAGAACTGGCAGCTTTACGGGTATTCACGTGAGACGACACCTCGTCTGGCTGAAACGGAGGATCTGGTTCTCTTCCGCAATACGGTCACCCAGAGCAATACGACCCACAAGAGTGTGCCGCTGCTGCTCTCCTCCGTACGGACAGACGAACACGAAGAGCTCTTCCGCCGCAAGGGGCTTCCCGCCCTCTTCAACGAAGCGGGGTTCAAGACCTGGTTCCTTACCAACCAGCGGCCGCAGGGTGCCATGATCGACAAGCTCGCCAAGGATGCCGACAGCGTTCTCTTCCTTCCCGAGCCCCGTTACGACATACAGCTGCTCGAGACGATGCAGCGCGTCATCGAGGAGGATTCGGAGAACGATCTGCTCTTCATCCTCCACTGTTACGGCTCACATTTCAGCTACCACCATCGCTATCCCCGCGAGTTTGCCCGCTATCAGCCGGATGACGACGTGGCCATCACCAAGCGCAACCTGCAGAAGATCGTCAACGCCTACGACAATTCGATTCTCTATACCGACTACTTCCTCTCGGAGACGATCGAATACCTGCGCTCGCTCGACGACGACTGCTGCGCCCTGCTCTACTGCTCCGACCACGGAGAGGATCTTTTCGACGACGAGCGCGGACGGTTCCTGCACGCTTCCCCCACAACGACCTTCCACCAGCTATATGTGGCCAATCTCGGCTGGTTCTCGCCGAACTACTGCCGGGAGTTTCCCGAGAAGGTCGAGGCGGCGCGGCAAAATACGATGGCTCCGGCCACGACCCACTCCATGTTCCAGACCATGGCCAACATTGCCTCGATCGAGGGAGACTATCTCGATCCGAGCTATTCGTTCGTCAGCCCCGAATTCGACTACAAGGCTCCCCGTCGCTATCTGAACGATCACAACCGGGCGGTTCCCTATCCCAAGACCGGATTGACAGAGCAGGACATGGAGAATTTCCGAAGAAGAAAGATATATTTCTAATCTAAGACCGATAATTCTGCCCGGTTGATACGCGGCCGGACTCCGGAACCGTGCAATCAGTTATTGCAGATGCGGAGGGACGGCGACAATAGCGAGAGGATAATGCGTCGGTCTTCATGTGTACTCTTTCCCGCAAACAAAGTAGTTGTCCCGTTCTTTCCCCCTTTTTCCGGGCTTCTATCCGCCCTCCCTTGGCTCCGTCTCACTACGACGACTATTTTCCCGGCCTCCTCCCGAATCTTCGAAAGAAGAGGAAAAATGCGTATTATGACCCACTCTTTTTGAGGCGACGTTCCCGGCCGGAGACAAAAAAGGCCGCATGCAGTAAAGCATACGACCTTTTAAGTGTCGGCGGTAAAAGCTATTTTGCGGCTTCTACCGAAACTTTGCGGAACTCTTTCATCAGTTTGCTGAGCTCAAGAGCCGACTTGCGAGCACGAGTGCCGGCAGCTTTGTTGCCCTTCTCGGCCTGAGCCGTGGCGTTGGCCAGGAACGACTCGTACTCGGCATTAATTTTTTCAACTAGTTCTTTCATAACGAATGATTATTTGGATGTGTTGTTATTGCAAAGATAATAAAAAATTCTATCTACCAACATTTTCGACCGAAAAAATGAACTGGGATCCCGGATTTCAGTACCGGTCCTGCGCCGATAATCCCTACTTATGGGGATGCTGTTTTGCAAATATTGGCTATCTTTGCCACGGGGATGAGAACGGACGAAATTCTTCGGTCGGGATCGGCCGGTATGCAGCCGGCAGCTGCCGCCTCTCCGGGACCTCATCCATGCGTCAACAAGAGTAGAGATATGCGTCTATCGGATCTGAAAACGGGCGAATCAGCCACCATCCTGAAGGTACAGGGACATGGCGGATTTCGTCGCAGAATTATGGAGATGGGATTCGTGCGCGGCAAGAAGGTCGAAGTGATCTTCAATGCCCCGCTGCAAGATCCTATTGTATACCGGGTGATGGATTACGAGGTGTCGCTGCGGCGCAGCGAGGCCCGCATGGTGGAGGTGATCTCCACCGAGGAGGCCGAAGCGATGATTCAGAACCACGGCGAGGCTTTCGAAGGGGAGGATATCCGGGAGGTGATTGCCCGGCACTCGAATCGGATCACCGTGGCGCTGGTCGGCAATCCGAACAGCGGCAAGACTTCGCTTTTCAACGCCATTTCGGGAAGCCACGAGCACGTGGGCAACTACAGCGGCGTGACGGTCGATGCCAAACGCGGGCACTGCACCTACAAGGGATACGAGTTCGAGATCACGGACCTTCCCGGCACCTATGCCCTGACCGCCTATACCCCCGAGGAGCTCTATGTACGACGCCATCTGACCGAACACACGCCCGACGTGGTGATCAACGCTGTCGTCGCCTCGAACCTCGAGCGCAACCTCTACCTGACCACCGAGCTGATCGACCTGAACCCCCGCATGGTAGTGGCCTTGAACATGTACGACGAGCTGGAGGCAAGCGGCGCCCAGCTCGATTACGACAACCTGGGCCGTATGCTGGGTGTTCCGATGATTCCGGTGGTGGCCCGCCACGGCAAGGGAATCGAACAGCTGCTCGATACGGTCATCGCGGTCTTTGAACATCAGGACGATCGGGTGCGCCATATCCACATCAACCAGGGCGGAGTCATCGAAGAGAGTCTGGCCACCCTGTCGCGCATGCTGAAGGAGTCGCCGGAGGAGCTTCCCCCGCAATTTCCGCCCCGCTACCTGGCCATGAAACTGCTTGAGGACGACCAGTATGTAAAG
>CAWUYY010000059.1:0-24072 GCA_963926835.1 Rikenellaceae bacterium
GTCAGCCATGAAGAATAACATCCGCGTCGAACGGGCCATCCTGCGCATGACCCAGCAGCAACTGGCCGAACGGGTCGGGGTAAGCCGCCAGACGATCAACGCCATCGAAAGCGGCCGGTTCATCCCCTCGACCCTGCTGGCGCTCAAGATCGCCCGCACTTTTCAGAAACCGGTCGAGCAGATCTTCCAGCTTGAAGAGAACGAATAGCCCCGGCGGCAGGTGCCGGCACCTCTCCCGGATCCAATCAACAAGAAGAGCGGACTACTGAAAAGTCGTCCGCTCTTCTCTGTCTATCGAGATTTCGGATTAGTACTCGATCTTGGTGCGACGAACATAGCCGTCATAACGCCACTTGGCATTCTCCTCGGCAGCCTGGTAGAGCGCCTCGGCATCCTCGGGCGAAGCCGCTTTGAGCGAAGAGTAACGCACCTCCTTGAGCAGGAAGTCACGGAACTTCGACCAGTCGGGCTCCTTCGAGTCGAGCACGAACGGATTCTTGTGCTCCGCCTCGAGCTGAGGATTGTAGTGCCACAGGTGCCAATAACCGCACTCCACGGCCTGCTTGCCCACTGTCTGCGTACGGGTCATACCGCCCTTGATACCGTGGTTGATACAGGGAGCGTAAGCGATCACGAGCGACGGACCGGGATAAGCCTCGGCCTCCTTCAGCACGTTGAAGAGCTGAGCCTGCGAAGCGCCGATCGAAACCTGAGCCACATATACATAGCCGTAGGTCATGGCGATGGCACCCAGATCCTTCTTGCGGATGCGTTTACCGGCCGATGCAAACTTGGCTACGGCACCCAGCGGCGTCGACTTCGAGGACTGGCCGCCCGTATTCGAGTAAACCTCGGTGTCGAGAACGAGCACGTTCACATCCAGACCCGATGCCAGCACGTGGTCCAGACCGCCGAAACCGATATCGTAAGCCCAACCGTCGCCGCCGATGATCCACTGCGACTGTTTTACCAGGTAGTCCTTCAACTCAAGGATCTGACGGCAGTAATCGCAGCCGCAAGCCTCCATCATCGGAACCAGACGGGCAGCCACCTCGGCCGAACGCGTCGAAGAGATGCGGGCCTCGATCCACTCCTTCATCACGCCCTTCAACTCCTCGGAGCAGCTCTTGCAGTTGGCAATCGCCTCCTCCATCAGCACCTGGATACGGTCACGCAGCTTCTCGGCACCGACGAACATACCCAAACCGAACTCGGCGTTGTCCTCGAACAGGGAGTTTGCCCAGGCCGGACCGCGACCCTGCGCATTCTTGCAGTAAGGCGTCGAAGGAGCCGAACCCGAATAGATCGAGGTACAACCCGTTGCGTTGGCCACCATCATGTTGCTGCCGAAGAGCTGCGAGATGGCCTTGATATAGGGGGTCTCACCACAACCGGCGCAGGCACCCGAGAACTCGAACAGCGGCTGCTCGAACTGCAGGTTCTTCACCGACTTGGTCTTGTCGACTACCTGTTTGTACCCGATATTCTTGGTAATGTAGTCCCAGTTGGCAGCCTGAGCCTGCTGGCTCTCGAGCGATTTCATCACCAGCGCCTTCTCCTTGGCCGGGCAGACATCCACGCAGTTGCCGCAACCCGTACAGTCGAGCGGCGATACCTGCACGCGGAACTTGTATGCCTTGGTCTCACCCAGACCCTGCTTCCACTCCGTACCCGAAGCCTCGGCCTCGGCGTCGGTTGCCAGGAACGGACGGATCGCTGCATGGGGGCAGACGTAAGCACACTGGTTGCACTGGATACAGTTGGCGATCTGCCACTCGGGAACGTTCATCGCGATACCGCGCTTCTCCCAGGCAGCCGTGCCGTTGTCCCACGTACCGTCCTCACGACCGTTGAACGCCGATACGGGGAGCTGGTCACCCTTGAGGGCGTTGATCGGATCGACCACGTTGCGGACAAACTCCGGACGCGACATGTCGACTCCGTGTCCGGCAGGCTTCTCGACAATCGAAGCCCACTCGGCCGGCACCTCGATCTTCTCGACCGCATTGCCGCCCGCATCCACGGCCGCATAGTTCATCTTGACGATATCCTCGCCCTTCTTGCCGTAGGTCTTGAGGATCGCCTTCTTCATCTCCTCAACCGCCTTCTCGAACGGAATCACGTTCGCGATCTTGAAGAAGGCCGCCTGCATGATCGTGTTGGTACGCGAACCCAGCCCCAGCTCGGCTGCGATCTTGGTGGCGTTGATAATATAGAAGTTGATCTTGTTCTTGGCCAGATATACCTTCATGTGGTCGGGCAGCGTCTTGCAGGTCGTCTCGGCATCGTGTACCGAGTTCAGCAGGAACGATCCGCCCGGTTTGAGACCCTTCAGTACGTCATACTTGTCCACATACGAGGGGACGTGGCAAGCGACGAAGTCGGGCGTAGTCACCAAATAGGGAGAGGTGATGGGCTGATCGCCGAAACGGAGGTGCGACGAGGTATAGCCGCCCGACTTCTTCGAGTCATACGAGAAGTAGGCCTGGCAGTACTTGTCGGTCGTGCCGCCGATGATCTTGATCGAGTTCTTGTTGGCACCCACCGTACCGTCTGCACCCAGGCCGAAGAAGAGCGCCTCGAACGTACCGGGTTTTGCCAGCGAGATCTCCTCGCCTACGGGCAGCGAACGGAACGTTACGTCGTCCACGATACCTACCGTGAACTGGTTCTTGGGCTCGGCAGCCTTCAGGTTGGCGAAAACGGCCAGCATCTGGGCCGGGGTCGTATCCTTCGACGAGAGACCGTAGCGGCCACCGATGATCAGCGGCTTGCGGTCGGCCGGAATATCCTTGCAGTTGGCGAAAGCCTCCACAACATCCATGTAGAGCGGATCACCGTTGGCTCCGGGCTCCTTCGTACGGTCGAGCACGCAGATGCGCTTTACCGTTGCGGGCAGCACGGCACGCAGATACTTCACCGAGAAGGGTCGGTAGAGGTGTACGGTGATCACACCGAGCTTCTCGCCCTTGGCGTTCAGGTAGTCGACCGTCTCCTTCAGCGTCTCGGTCACCGAACCCATCGCAATTACGATCTGCTCAGCATCGGCGGCACCGTAATAGGTGAACGGCTTGTAGGTACGGCCCGTGATCTTCGAGATCTCGGCCATCGTCTCGGCCACCATGTCGGGAATTGCCTCGTAGAACTTGTTCGAGGCCTCACGCGTCTGGAAGTAGATATCGGGGTTCTGAGCCGTACCGCGCGTTACGGGGTGTGCCGGATTGAGGGCGCTGGCACGGAAACGCTTCAGTGCCTCACGGTCGAACATCTTGGTCAGGGCAGCCTCGTCCATGAGCTCGATCTTCTGGATCTCGTGCGAGGTGCGGAAACCGTCGAAGAAGTGCAGGAAAGGAACGCGGGCCTTGAGTGCCACAATGTGGGCAACGCCGGCCAGGTCCATCACCTCCTGTACGGACGAGGTGGCCAGCATGGCGAATCCGGTCTGACGGGTTGCCATTACGTCCTGGTGGTCGCCGAAAATCGAGAGCGACTGAGCAGCCAGGGCGCGGGCCGATACGTGGAACACGGCCGGGAGCAGCTCGCCGGCAATCTTGTACATATTGGGAATCATCAGCAACAGACCCTGCGAAGCGGTGAAGGTCGTGGTCAACGCACCGCCCTGCAGCGATCCGTGCAGCGCACCTGCAGCACCGGCCTCGGACTGCATCTCGATCACGCGCACCGTCTCGCCGAAGATGTTCTTGCGGCCCTGAGCGGCCCACTCATCGACAAGCTCCGCCATCGTGGAAGAGGGGGTAATGGGGTAAATAGCAGCAACCTCAGAGAACATATAAGCAATGTGGGCTGCAGCGTAGTTACCGTCGCATGTGATAAATTTCTTTTCTGCCATTCTATTATAAGGTTTGATTGTTTTGTGTTTGCGAAATTTCGATGCAAAGCTAACAAATCTTATCGAGATTCCCGCATGTTTGGAGCACAAATATCATGCGGATTTCTGTTATAAAAATAACAGTGTCAGCATGTTTGCACGTATCGTACTCCGTGCGAGGAGAGTACCCCGCTTCCCGCTGAAACTGCGGCCGCGGATTCAGCTCCACCCTCTCGGACGACCTTCCCGGAAGGCGCATTCCCGAAGAGAAAGCCATCCGCAAGTACGGTTTTTGTGAAGAATATGTCGTACCTTTGGCAAAATTTCAACGCAAAACGTGATTACCTACAAGACACATACCCTGGCCAACGGCCTGACGGTCGTGGTCAACCGCGACCGCTCGTCGAAACTGGCGGCCGTCAATCTGCTCTACAAGGTCGGAGCCCGCAACGAAAATCCCGCCCGCACGGGATTCGCCCACCTGTTCGAGCACCTGATGTTCCGCGGAACGCGCGAGGTCCCCGACTTCGACACCCCGGTTCAGATGGCGGCCGGCGAGAACAACGCCTTCACCAACAACGACTACACGGATTTCTACATGACCCTGCCGAAGGACAACGTCGAGACGGCCCTCTGGCTCGAAAGCGACCGGATGACTGGGCTGGACATCTCACCCCAGAATCTCGAGATAGAGAAACGGGTCGTGATCGAAGAGTACAAGCAGCGCTACCTCAACCAGCCCTACGGCGACATGCAGATGCTCCTGCGCGCCCTGGCCTACCGGGTACACCCCTACCGCTGGGCAACAATCGGCCTTGCCCCCGAACACATCGCCGAGGCTTCGCTGGAGGAGGTGCGCGCCTTCTACCGCCGCTACTACCACCCCTCGAACGCCATTCTCTCCATCTCGGCCGACATCGACGAGGAGCGCATGATCGCTCTGGCCGAAAAGTGGTTCTCCGCCATCGAGGATACCCCGCGTCCGGCCGATCCGATTCCGCAGGAACCTCCTCAGACCGAGCCCCGGCGGCTGGAGGTCGAACGCAACGTTCCGGCCACGATGATTACGCAGGCCTATCACATGGGCAGCCGCCTCTCCGATGATTTCTTCCTGGGCGACCTGACTACCGACCTGTTGGCCGGAGGCGAATCCTCGCGTCTGTACCAGCACCTGGTCAAGGAGCAGAAACTCTTTGCCAATGTGAACGCCTACGTCTCGGGCGAGCTCGATCCGGGGCTTTTCGTCCTCACCGGACAGCTGCTGCCGGGAACGACCGTCGAAGAGGCCGAAGAGGCGCTGCAACGGGAGGTCGAACGGCTGCAAACCGAAAAGGCCGATCCGCGGGAGCTGGAGAAGATCAAAAACAAATTCGAGGCGAATACCCTCTTCGGCGAGATCAACGTCATGAACAAGGCGATGAACCTCGGTTTCTACCAGATGCTGGGCGACCTGCCGCTCATCAACCGCGAAGTTGCGATCTACCGCTCGCACACCCCCGAACAGGTCGTCGAGTTCTGCCGACGCACGTTGCGTCCCGAAAATTGTTCCACCCTTATCTACCGAGCCAGCAAATGAAACGTCCACCCCTGATCATACCCGACACGGTCGAGGTACCCCGTGCCGAATGCCATACCCTCTCGAACGGCGTGCATCTCTACGCCATCCCCTGCGACGACTTCGAAGTGCTGCGCTTCACCTTCGTCTTCCGGGCCGGAACCGTCGTGCAGCGCGTCCCCTTTTCGGCCTCCTCGACCCTCAACCTGCTGAGCGAGGGGTCCGAACGGATGACGGCACGCCAGATCGCCGAGCAGCTCGACTTCTACGGGTCGAACTTCGAGGTCAACATGGATCGTGACTTTGTCTACGTCACCTTCAACACCCTCACCAAGTTCTTCACCCCCACGCTCGAGGTGGCCGAACAGATCCTGCTCCACCCGACCTTCCCGGAGGAGGAGCTCACCTCCTACCGCGAGAAGCGCAAGCAGGGGCTCGCCATCGAGCGCATGAAGGTCGATACGGTGGTCCGCGAACTCTTCGGCAAGGCGCTCTTCGGGGAGAAGCACCCCTACGGGATCACCTATCCCGAGAGTGCCTACGACACGCTGACACGCGATGATCTGACAGCGCTCTACCGCAGCCGCTACACGGCCGACAACGCCCTGATCGTCTGCAGCGGACGCATCGACGAGGCAACCCTCCGGGCACTCTGCGCCCTGGGCGAGCAGCTGCCCCGCTCGGGCGACCGCCACACACTCGAGATTCCGCAGGCTCAGAGCACCTCTTACCGCTTTGCCCGACGCGACGATGCCGTGCAATCATCGATACGGGTGGGACGCCTGCTGTTTCCGCGCACCCATCCCGACTTCATCGGCATGCAGGTGGTGGCAACCGTGCTGGGCGGCTACTTCGGATCGCGTCTGATGCAGAACCTGCGCGAGGAGCACGGCTACACCTACGGCGTAGGTTCCGCCATGATCAACTTCGAGCAGGCCGGCTACCTGGCCGTCGCAACCCAAGTCGGAGCCGACGTAACGGCGCCGGCCCTGCAGGAGATCTACCGCGAGATCGAGCGTCTCCGCACCGAAGCGGTTTCGGACGAGGAGCTGTCGCTGGTCAAGAACATCATGGTCGGCGAGATCATGCGGGTGCTCGATGGGCCGTTCGGCATCGCCGACGTAACGATCGAGAACATCCTCTGCGGCAAGGACAACGAAGCCGTAACCGAGAGTGTCCGCCAAATCCGGGCAACGACACCGGATGACGTACTGCGCCTGGCACAAAAATATCTCCGTCACGAAGATCTCATAACGGCCGTAGCCGGGCCACAGAATCCACTTCCCAGTTGGAATAATCCCTGAAAAAAAGACGAGCCCCGACCAAAATCGGGGCTCGTTCATACGATTTAATTCATTCTCTATTCATCCGTCTTGATTTTCTCGTCTTGTACCTGAGTCGGCAGATCCCGCAACGGAACATAGAATTTAGTTTGTGTCGGAGTATAAATACCGAAAGTGATACCGGAAACCAACATGTTCAAGAAGTTGAAATTCGTCTTGACCACATAGTTCTCGGCATTGTTAACATATTCGGCAGCATCGAGCTTGTTTTTGCCGACAGGAATCAAACCTCCGATCAGGTGGTGGTTCCACTGCCGATTTACCTGAACAAGGGGCTCATTCTCCTTAACATCGCCATAGAGAATACGAGTACTGTAGCAAGAGGTCATCATGGCTGTTACGCCACAAAGCATAACACCCCAAATAAGAATCTTCTTCATAATTACATAAATTTAGGTTAAAGATAATCAGCCAATAACGTACATAACGTTTGACTTTTTCAATTTTGACAAAAAAAGCATCTCTAATCAGCAAGGGAATCGCCCATTCTTCTCACGCGGATGCAGTGTGGGCCTCCACCCAACGGGTCAGTTCCACAAAATCCGCGACCGAAAGTTGCTCTGCCCGTTTCGAAAAGAAAGGATGCTCCTCTCCGCCAAAATCACCGAAAGCAGCCCGCAGTGAATTACGCAGCATCTTGCGGCGCTGATTGAACGAGGCCTTGACCACCCGCACGAAGAGCCGCTCATCGCAATCGAGCCGCTCCACCTTGTTGCGGCGCAGACGAATAACAGCACTTTTGACCTTTGGCGGCGGATTGAAGACCGTTTCGTTAACCGTAAACAGGTATTCGATATCATACCAAGCCTGCAACAGTACGCTCAAAATACCATACTCTTTCGATCCCGGCCCTTCGGCCAGACGCACAGCCACCTCTTTCTGGATCATTCCGACACACTCCGGAATCAGATCCCTGTATTCGAGTACCTTGAAAAAGATCTGAGAGGAGATATTGTAGGGAAAGTTGCCGATTACACGGACCCCTCCGGGAAACATCTTCCGCAAATCCATCTTCAGGAAATCCCCTTCGACCAACCGGTCGCCGAGTTGCGGATAGTGACTCTGTAGATAGACAACACTCTCCGAATCAATTTCAGCCGCATGGACCTCCACATCGTTTCGCTGCAACAGGAAGCGAGTCAGCACCCCCATTCCGGGTCCCACCTCCAACACCTTGTCCGGAGCATCGTCCGTCCCTCCGCTCAGGGAGTCGCATATCTTTCGTGCAATATTCAGATCGACCAGAAAATGCTGGCCGAGTGCCTTCTTCGCTCTAACTTCGCTCTTCACTCGTTCAAGTCCGTATTATACCCTCCCGAGAAACAAGCAACCTTCCGTCTTATCAAGGAGACCTCGGAAGGTCCTCTTCCCGGCCACTGGCCAATTATCGGATGTACTTCTTCACATCCTCGACGTGTTTTCTCTTTTTTTTGTGAAATTCCCTGTAAAACATCCAAACACCGGCTAACATAAATAGAACGGGCAGGACCAAATTCCTGACGCATCCGTCATGCAGCACCCATACGATGTTGATCACCAGCCACATGATAGTCGCAAGCATGAATACCAACGCCACAGTGGCTGTTTTTTTATTCACCTGGTCATTTTTCTTCATAACTTCCCGGTTTTATGATTAGACTTTTGTTTATCTCTTTTCCGCTCCCGTTCCCGTCGACGATAATCGAATATGAGAGCGACCAGACTACCCGACAGAGCCAGTACGACCACTCCGCCCCCCGTACTCGGCACCTTATACAACCAAATGGACTGTACCGCGATCAAAACGACGATGACCGCCATCAGCACGATCCGAAGTTTCTGCAATCTGAATTTCATTCCTCCTCGACTTCGATGATCCAACGTTCTTGTGCGGAAGTATCCGCCCCCCCAAAAGCTTCCCTACCTGAGACACCGTGCGGATTTAATTTCCTTGTTCACACATGAACTTGATGCGCACCAGGCGGATCTCCTCCTCCGTATAGTCGCCGCCGAGTTCCTCGATCGCCTCATCGAGCGAATCGCTTTGGGCATCTTCCTTGAAATAGAGGTAAATGTCCTGTGCCTTATCCTCATCGACAACCTGGTCAATATAATATGAAATATCGAGCTTCGTTCCCGAATTGACGATCCCCTCGATCTCGGTCAAGAGTTCGTCCGCATCAAGATTCTTCGCCTGGGCAATATCCTCGAAATCCATCTTGCGGTCGATCGCCTGGATGATGAAGATCTTGTTGCCCGACTTGTTACCGACCGACTTGACAACCATATCCTGCGGGCGCACGATCTCCTTCTCCTCCACATAAGCCTTGATGAGCTTGATAAACTCTTCACCGAACTTACGGGCCTTGCCGGCTCCAACTCCGGAGATATTCTGCATCTCCTCAAGGGTAATCGGATAATGTACCGACATGTCTTCGAGCGACGGGTCCTGGAAAATCACGAAGGGCGGCAGATTATGCTGTCGTGCGACTTTCTTCCGCAAATCCTTCAACATCATGAAGAGCTCCTCGTCGGCTACGCCGCCCTTTCCGCTCGGGGCAACCGCCTCAGCCTCCTTCTCCTCCTCGTCGTAGTCATGGTCGAGGGTGATGTATACCGGCTGGGGATGGGCCAGGAACTCCTCGCCCTTGGCGTTGATCGAGATCAGACCGTAGTTTTCGATACTCTTGTCGATCAGCCCCATGATAAGCGCCTGACGCACCACCGCGCCCCAATAGCGGGTATCGAAATCGGCTCCGGCACCGAACCATTCGCTCTTGTTGTGTCCGTAACTCTTGATCAGGGCGGTGTTCTTGCCCATCAGCACGCTGATCAGGTAGTCGGACTTGAACTTGTCCCCCAGATCGCGCAACGCCTCCAGCACCATGCAGAGCGAATCCTTCGCCTCGATCTTCGGTTTGGGATGGCAGCAGTTGTCGCAGTTTCCGCAGTTCTCCTCCGGGTAATCCTCTCCGAAGTAGTGCAGCAGCGTCTTGCGGCGGCACATTGAACTCTCGGCGTAGGAGACCGTCTCGAGCAACAGCAGTTTGCCGATCTCCTGCTCGGCCACCGGCTTGCCCTGCATGAACTTCTCGAGTTTCTGGATATCCTTGTAGCTGTAGAAGGTCAGGCAGTGGCCCTCACCGCCGTCACGACCGGCACGGCCGGTCTCCTGGTAGTAGCCCTCCAGCGACTTCGGAATGTCGTAATGGATCACATACCGGACGTCGGGCTTGTCGATACCCATACCGAAGGCGATCGTGGCCACGATCACATCGGCCCGCTCCATCAGGAAGGCATCCTGGTTGGCGGCCCGGGTCTGGGCATCCATGCCGGCATGGTAGGCCAGCGCCCGGATCCCGTTGGCCACGAGCAGTTCGGTCAGCTCCTCGACCTTCTTGCGGCTCAGGCAGTAGATGATGCCGCTCTTGCCCTCGTTCTGCTTGATGTAGCGGATGATCTCCCGATCCACATCGTGCTTGGGGCGTATTTCATAATATAGGTTGGGCCGGTTGAACGACGACTTGAAGACTGAGGCGTCGGTCATTCCGAGGTTCTTCTGAATGTCCATCTGCACCTTGGGCGTGGCGGTAGCCGTCAGCGCGATCAGCGGCGCCGGGCCGATCTCGTTGATGATCGGCCGGATACGGCGATACTCCGGGCGGAAATCGTGGCCCCACTCCGAGATGCAGTGCGCCTCGTCGATGGCGTAGAACGAGATCTTGACCTTGCGCAGGAAGGAGACGTTGTCCTCCTTGGTCAGCGACTCGGGGGCGAAGTAGAGCAGTTTGGTCTTTCCGGCCAGCACGTCGCTGCGCACCTGAGCCACGGCGCTCTTGTTGAGCGACGAGTTGAGAAAATGGGCGATCCCGGAATCGGCCGAGAAGGTGCGCATGGCATCCACCTGGTTCTTCATCAGCGCGATCAGGGGAGATATGACGATTGCCACCCCCTCCATGAGCAGGGCCGGCAACTGGTAGCAAAGCGATTTACCGCCGCCGGTCGGCATCAGCACGAAAGTGTCCTTGCCGGCCAACACGTTGCGGATCACGGCTTCCTGATTTCCTTTGAACGAGGAAAATCCGAAATACTCCTTCAGTTTCTCGCTCAACAAGGAATCTTGATTTTGTTTCATAATACGTTCCAGAGAGAAAATTCAATGTAAAGATAAAAATAATTCGGAAAAAAACATAACTTTGTGAAAACTTTATACGAATGCGTCTCTACACCAGCGAACTCGTCAAAAAATACAAGGCCCGAACCGTTGTAAATCACGTCTCGATCGACGTCCGACAGGGAGAAATCGTCGGTCTGCTGGGCCCCAACGGGGCCGGAAAGACCACCACCTTCTACATGATCGTCGGTCTGATCAAGCCCAACGAGGGGCAGATCTTTCTGGAAAACAACGAGGGCAAGGTGCTCGAACTGACCAACGAGCCGGTCTACCGCCGTGCCCAGATGGGTGTCGGCTACCTGGCGCAGGAGGCCTCCGTATTCCGTCGTCTGAGTGTGGAGAACAACATCAAGGCCGTGCTCGAGATGACCAAGCTCTCCAAGGAGGAGCAGGCAGCCCGCTGCGAAAGTCTGATCGAGGAGTTCCGTCTGCAGAAGGTGCGCAAGAGCCTGGGCATCCAGCTCTCGGGCGGTGAGCGGCGCCGCACGGAGATCGCCCGCGCGGTGGCAATCAACCCCGCCTTCATTCTGCTCGACGAGCCCTTTGCCGGCGTCGACCCGATTGCCGTCGAGGATATTCAGAGCATCGTGGCTACGCTCAAGAACCGCAACATCGGCGTCATCATCACCGACCACAACGTCGACGAGACGCTGGCCATCACCGACCGCACCTACCTGCTTTTCGAGGGGAAGATCCTCAAGGCCGGTTCGGCCGAGGAGCTCGCCGCGGATCCGGTGGTGCGCAAGGTCTATCTGGGACAGAACTTCCAGCTGCGGCGCAATCCGGCCTTCGACAAGAAGGTTCACCAAGAGCAGGAAAATATTCCCGCCTCCCCCCAAGAGCCGCTGGAGGAGTAAATCCGTTATTTTCGATTACCGATACGATATGGATCGATCTATTTTGCCAGGGCGAATTCGAGGCATCTGCATCTCCCCTGGCTCAAAAAGTTACGCACAACGCGCCCTGGCAGCCTCGCTGCTGACAGAAGGGACCACCGTGCTGCACCATCTCGACTTCTGCAAAGACACCCTCTCGGCCATCCACTGCATCGAATCGCTCGGGGCAAAGGTGCGCCGTGCGGACGACCGCACCCTAATCGTCGAAGGGGGACTGCACCCCTCGACCGACCGACTCGATGTCGGAGAATCGGGGCTGGCCGCACGCCTTTTCGCCCCCATCGCCTCGCTCTGCCACACCCCGATGCGCATCGAGGGGGAGGGAACCCTGCTGCACCGGCCGATGCTTCCGATGATCGAGACGCTGCGTCAGTTCGGCGTGCGTGTCCGCGACGGCGGAGGCTTTCTCCCCATCGAGGTCTGCGGCCCGCTCCGGGGCAGTGAAGTGACCATCGACGGGTCGATCTCCTCGCAATTTGCCACCGGCCTGCTGCTGGCGCTTCCGCTGGCCCGCCAGGAGACCACGATTCACATCGTCCGACCGGTTGCCACCCCCTATCTGGATATGACCATCGACACGGCCCGGCAATTCGGCATCGAGATCCTGCACAAGGATTACCGCGAATTCTATATCCCCGGCGGACAGTGCTATCACCCCGCCGAGATCGATATCGAAAGCGACTGGAGCGCCGCCGCCCTGCTGCTGGTTGCGGGAGCCGTCGCCGGCCAGGTGACCGTCCGCCACCTGCCGACCCTCTCCAAGCAGGCCGACACGGTGGTCATGGAGGCGCTCGTCCACGCCGGAGCCGCCGTGATCGACGAAGGCGACACCGTCACCGTATCACATCGTCCGCTGCAGGCCTTCACGTTCGACGCCACGCTCTGTCCGGATCTCTTCCCCGCCCTGGCGACACTGGCCGCTGCGGCCGACGGAATGAGCGTCATCCGGGGCACCTCGCGTCTGGAGAACCGGGAGAGCAACCGGGCCGAGACGCTCAAGGAGGAGTTCGAGAAGCTCGGTATCGAGATCGATCTCGACGAAGAGGATACAATGAAGGTGCGCGGCGGAAAGATCCGTGGCGGAAGAGTCGACAGCCACGGCGACCACCGCATCGCCATGGCCCTTGCGATCGCCGCCCTGATTGCCGAGGGGCCCGTCACCATCGAGGGGGCCGAATGCGTGGCCAAGAGTTTCCCCGACTTTTTCGAACGCCTCGACGCGCTCCGCATCCGCTGACGGCCATGGCAACACGTCGAGAGGTCATTCAGCAGCTCACATCGCGGCTCACCCCCCTCTACGGGGAGCGGGAGGCACGGCAGATCGCCCGCATCGTCGTTACGGAGCTGGGACAGATCACGCCGACCGACCTTGTGTTGGAGCCTGACCGCGAGCTTGTAATCGAGGGGCTCGACCGCATCGCCGAAGAGCTCGCCTCGGGGCGCCCACTCCAATACGTTCTGGGGCATGCGGAGTTCTGCGGCCTCAACCTGCAGGTGCGCGAAGGAGTGTTAATTCCCCGCCCGGAGACCGAAGAGCTCGTTCGGTGGATCGTCGACTCCAACCGCATCGCCTCACCGTCGATTCTCGACGTGGGAACTGGCAGCGGGGCCATCGCCATTGCCCTGAGCCACCTCCTTCCAACGGGGCGTATCTCAGCCGTCGACCTCTCGGAGGAGGCGCTGCAAATCGCCCGCGGGAATGCCCGAAGACTCAACCTTCCGATCGAATTCACCCGAGCCAATGCACTCGGAGAGCTGTTCCCGGACGAGCGGGAGCGCTTCGATCTGATCGTCTCGAATCCCCCCTATATTCCCGAGCGGGAACGGGCCTCGATGCGCCGCAACGTCACGGCGTTCGAACCGCAGATGGCTCTCTTCGTCCCCGACGACGATCCGCTTCGCTTCTACCGGGCAATCGCCCGCAACGCACGGCGGCTGCTCCGCCCGGGCGGGCGGCTCTACTTCGAGATTCACGAAGATTTTGCCGAGCCAATCTGCCGCATGCTCGCCGAAGAGGGATTCCCCGCCACCGAGGTCCGAAAGGACATCAACGACAAAAACCGAATGACATGCAGTCCGTCAGAGCCAAAATAAAGCGAGACAAAAGCCCCGAGCAGGCGCTTGCCGCCCTGATGCGGCTCTGCGCCCGCAGCGAGAAATCCTCGGGCGACGCCATGCGGCTGATGCAGCGCTGGGGGGTCGATCCGGCGGCCCGCCAGGGGGTGCTGCAACGGCTGCTCAAGGATCGTTTCATCGACGACGAACGCTTCGCCGAGGCCTTCGTACGCGAAAAGATGCGGCTGAGCGGCTGGGGCGCCCGCAAGATTGCCTCCTCGCTGCGGCAGAAGGGGATCACGCCCGCGCTGATCGAACAGGCGCTCGCCCGGCTCGATCCCGAGACCAACCGCACCCGGCTGCGCGAGCAGCTCGACAAGAAGAGGCGGCTGACCCGCTACAAGGATCTTTACGACCTGAAAAACAAACTGCTCCGCTACGGGCTCTCGCTCGGATACGACTACGAAGCCGTGCTCGAGGCCGTCGGCGAAGCGGTAAAAGACACCGACACAACATGCGACGACTTCTAATAGCACTCAGCCTGCTGGGCGGCATGACGGCCCGGGCACAGCAACTGAATCCCGACGACTACATCTTCCCCGTTCAGGAGGTAGCCGGACTCTTCTCGGCCAACTTCGGCGAGATGCGCCCCAACCACTTCCACTCGGGCATCGACATCAAGACGGACGGCGTGACGGGCAAACCGGTCGTGGCCGTGGCCGACGGCTACATCAGCCGCATTGCGGTAACCCCCGGCGGATACGGACGGGCCATCTATATCACCCATCCCAACGGTACGACCTCCGTCTACGGACACCTCTCCGTATTCCGCAACGACATCGAGAAGTATGTGCACGAGGAGCGCTACCGCACCCGCCGCAACAGCATCAACCTCTACCCCTCGGCCGACAAGTTCCCGCTCAGGCAGGGCGAAGAGTTTGCCAAGTCGGGCAATACGGGTGCCTCGGCCGGGCCGCACCTCCACTTCGAGATCCGCGACGCCCGCACCCAACGCACGCTCAACACCATCTCGTCGGGGGTGATCCGCACCCGCGACCAGATTCCGCCCCGACTGGTCAAACTGTACTACGTCGAAGTCGACACCGTACAGGGGGTTCCCATCCATGCCGCCCCTCGCGCCATCGAGCTTGAGACGAAATCCACCGGACAATACAGCCTCAAACAGAGCGGACCGCTGCCGGTCGGCCCCCGGGGATACTTCATCCTGGAGGCGACGGACCGCAAGGACGGGGTCACCAATACATTCGGAGTGTGGCGCGTCAGCGAGACGGTCGACGGAGAGCAGATCTTCGAACTGCGCATCGACGGTTTCGCCTTCGACCAGACCCGCTACTGCAACGCCGTCGCCTGCTATCCGATGCAGGTCGGATCGCGCAACGAGCTGATCCGCCTCTCGCAGCTGGACGGCTGCATCGACGACTTCTACCCTGTCATGAAGAACCGGGCCCTGCTCACCCCCGCCGAAGGGGAGGTGCAGCAGGTCTGCATCGAGGCCGAGGACGACAGCGGCAACCGCTCGCCCCTCTCGTTCGAGGTGGTCGGCCGGAACTCCGATCCGGGGCTGCGCTCAGCCTGCGATTCGACCCGGATGGTTGTCGACAACCGCTTCCCCTTCTACCGGGACGAGTATGAATATACGGTGGAGATCCCCGCCGGCACCCTCTACGAACCGATCTTCTACCACGCCTCGTCGCGCCCCGCCGAAACGGTATCGGTCAACACCGTATCGCTCTTCTCGCCCGTATTTTCGATTCTGGACTCCTCGCTCCCCCTGCACAAGGCTGCAACGGTCACCATTCGGGCCATGGTGCCGCCCGATCTGCAACCACACACTTCGCTGGGATTTGTGCGCAACAACCGGGTCTCGTACGCCGGCGGCAAATACAAGGAGGGGGCCGTGAGCGTCAATACCTGGTCCTTCGGCGATTTCTGCGTGGTGGTCGATACGATTCCCCCGAAGATCACCCCGAAGTTCAAAGCGGACGGCCCGATCCAGTCGCGCAGCATCTCCTTCAAATGGAGCGACAACTACTCCGGCCTGGGCAGCTACTCAGCCACCATCGACGGGGAGTGGGTCCCGCTCGACCGGAATCCGATGAACGCGACAATCACTCACACCTTCGACGATGCCCGAACCCCCAAAGGGCGCAGCTACCTGTTTGAGCTGACCGTCACGGACAACTGCGGCAACAAGAGCGTTTGGCGCAAACGGATCACCCGATAGCCCGACCGGCAACTGCAACGAAAAGGGGAGCGCTCCATGCACGGAGCGCTCCCCCTTTTGTTTTCCCCTTCGTGTGGACTCTTTCCACACGTCCCGGGCAAAGATCCACACCCCGCCACAAGGCTATCGACCTTATCCAATACAACTAAGAGACTAACACCCAACACATTGCTGTCTGATATATCTTTCGGCGCTCTTTTTGGATTTATTCAAGACAAACGAACTCCCCGGAGATTCGTACAAACCGATTGTTAAACCATAAAACTTCGAACCGATGAAAAAGACCATTCTGATGCTGGCCGCCCTGACATTAATGGCCGGCGGTGCATTCGCCTGCGGACAGCAGCCCGAAAAGAAGGAGGCAACGACGGAGCAACCGAGTGAGGCACCCGAAACGACGGAGTGTGAGGAGAAGGAGTGCCCGAAGGAGCAGAAGTGCACGAGCGAGACGACCGAAACCGCAGAGACAGCCGAGACAAACACGCAGAGCTGCGACGCGGAGAACCCCGTACAATAAAAGAATAAACAAGCCTTATAACAATGTTTGCCGGAGTGCTCCGCCCTTTCAGGCGGAGCATTCCATTTTGAGAAGAGCGAAAAAAAGCGGACCGCCACAGCAGGCAGTCCGCTTATTGCTTGATCGAGCAGAGGGGCTACTCGGCAATTACACCCGATCCGACCAGTTCATCCCCGTCATACCAGGCGGCAAACTGCCCGGGGGTGACACCTCGCTGCGGCTCGTCGAAAAGCAGGAAGGCTCCCGTCGGACAGATAAAGAGCTCGGCCCCCTGCAACGGCTGCCGGTAACGGATCCGCACCATGAAACGACGGCTTTCGCCCTCATGCAGCTCACGCAGCGGATTGGCCCAATGAACCTCCGAGCGTTCGATCCGCAGGGCCTTGCGGTAAAGTCCCGGATGCGAATCGCCCTCTCCGACGTAGATCACGTTCTGCTCCACATCGGTCGCCAATACAAACAGCGACTCCTTCCTGCCGCCGATACCGAGCCCCTTGCGCTGGCCGATCGTATAGAAGTGAGCCCCGTTGTGCTCGCCGATCTTCTTGCCGTCACGCACCGTATAGCGATACGGAAGGGCCAGCGACTCCAGATCGTCCGTCATGCCGCGCTGCGCATATTTGGGCCAGTCGGCCCGAATCTCGTGGACATTTCCCCTCTTGGCAGCCAGTTTCTGCTGCAGGAAGACCGGCAGATCGACCTTTCCGACAAAACAGATCCCCTGCGAATCCTTGCGCTTGGCCGTGGCCAGTTTCTGTTCGGCAGCCAGACGTCTCACCTCGGGCTTCAACAGATGGCCGATCGGAAAGATGGCCCGCGACAACTGCTCCTGCGAGAGCTGACACAGGAAATAACTCTGATCCTTGTTGGGATCGACCCCGGCCAGCAGACGGTAGACGGTCGTCCCGTCGGGAGCCGTCTCCTCGGCCCGTCGGCAATAGTGTCCCGTTGCCACGAAGTCGGCCCCCAGCTTGAGCGCCTCCTTCAGAAAGACATCGAACTTGATCTCCCGGTTGCAGAGCACATCGGGATTGGGCGTCCGTCCCCGCTCATATTCGGAGAACATGTAATCCACCACCCGGCGCCGATATTCGGCCGACAGATCGACCGTATGGAAGGGAATATCGAGCCGCCGGGCCACCAGCTCGGCAAAGACCCGATCGTCGTGCCAGGGACAGTCCCCCTCCAGCGTCCCGGTCGTATCGTGCCAGTTGATCATGAAGAGACCGATCACCTCGTGCCCCTGCTCCTTGAGAAGCCACGCGGCAACCGACGAATCGACCCCGCCGGAAAGTCCCACTACCACACGTGCCATCTTTTTCTCCTCCTTTTTATCTTTATCGCTGTTCAACAGCCTCTCTTACAAAATCTTCCAACGGACGGAACGAATCCGCATAAAGCGACGACTTATCGACTCCAAGCCGGTCAAACAACCGCATCAGGTTGTAACCCGTCGCAAAGAAATATCCGGAACGGCTCGTATCGAAGAGCCAGGTATCCTTCTCCGGCGAATAACAGCCGAGACGGAATCCGACCTCAGCCTCGATAAAGCGGGCCAATCCCTCCATATATTCGTAAAACTCCTCGTCACGCACGGCCGCTTCGCCCATCTGCTGCGCCATGCGCTCCTTGCGAGCCTCGCGGCGTGTCAGAAAAGTACGCACCAATGCCTCCCGCTCGGCATCACTCTCAGCGTCAAGCGCCTCCAGGAGCGCCCGATTCTCCGCCTCGACAAGTTCGTTGAACCAATCGTGCTGCAGATGCAGCCGGGCCAGCTCCATCTCGCCATACGTCGGCAGCCCCTGTGCCAGCAGCGAGTCCAACCAGGGGTGGGCATACTGATAGCCGTGCGCACATTCGTGCAGCACCATCGGGAACCACTCGTTGTCCGAGGTCACATCGGGGACGAAATGAACGGCCATCTCGGGCGAGGAGCAATAGAGATAGGGACGCCAATAGTTGAATGCCGTCGAATCGAGGAATTCGACCTGCGTCTCCATGTGAAAGGGGATCGAATCCGGCAATGCCGTCTTGTAAATCTGCAGGGAGTCGTCCCGATAGACCAGGCGGGCTGCAAATTGTTCCTGGAAACCCGCCTCCGGATCCACCACGTAACAGATCGAATCGGTATAGTAGAACAGAGGCCTCTCGTAGCGCGGATCGTCGAATCCAGGCAGGAACGAGGCCATCTCGCGCTGCAGCGAGCGGATCGTACGGAACCGGTCGAGCAGGAGGCCCTCCTGCCCGTTCAGCGAAGAGAAACGGTTCGTACACCCCGTTGCTCCCGACAGACAGAGTATCAGGAGCAGAAAAAAGGATCGTCTCATCATCTGCTTGTAACGGTTAATCCAGATCGAGCAGCCCCTCGGGCAGGACCATCTTCACGAAACGCTTCTCGAAGTCGATCTGGGCAATGAACTCCTCGACGGCGGGAACCAGCACCCGACGGCCGTCGATCTCAATCTCGAACAGGGGGTTATAGTCATGGTCGTAGAGATCGGTGATCTTACCCCGTTTGCGGCCGATCCGCACCTCGAAGCCGATCAGGTCCTCGAAATAGAACTCGTCGTCCGCCCCCTCCTCTTCTTCGATGAAGAGCTCCTTGCCGATCAGCTCCCGGGCGCGACGTTCCGAATCGAAATCCGCAAAAAGAACCAGAGCGCCGCTCTTTCCCCGACGCTCGAAACGGTCACAAAAAAGAGGAACCGCCAGTGAATCGATCTTCACGAACAGCGGTTCCTCTGTTGAGAAGTCATCGGGAAACGTCGTGTAGAGATTGAGAAGAACCCCACCTTCAACTCCGAAGAGTTTACTCACGCGCGCAACCGACAACAACATGGTACAGGATATGCTTAGGCCTCGGCAGGAGCCTCTCCCTCGGCGGGAGCCTCACCTTCCTGAGCAGCAGCCTCGGCAGCAGCGGCCTCGGCAGCCTCGCGGGCAGCAGCCTCAGCGGCAGCCTTCTTCTCGGCGATGGCAGCGGCACGCTCCTCCTTCACCTTGGTCTCAGCGACCAGACGGTTCTTCGCAGCGCTCTTCGCGTCGGCCATCAGCTTGCCACGCTTGCTCTCGATCTTGCTCTCCTTCTCGTTCAACCATTTGTTGAATTTAGCCTCGGCATCGCTCTCCGAGAAAGCGCCTTTGGCTACACCACCCAGCAGGTGCTTCTTGTACAGCACTCCCTTGTAGGAGAGAATTGCACGACAGGTGTCGGTGGGTTGTGCGCCTTTCTGTAACCAATCCAGGGCTTTCTCGAAGTCCAGATCAATCGTAGCAGGATTCGTATTGGGGTTGTAGGTTCCCAACTTCTCGATGAATTTACCATCACGTGGCGCTCTGCTATCTGCGGCAACGATGTGGTAGAAAGCATAACCCTTCTTACCGTGACGTGCCAGACGAATTTTAACAGCCATTTGCTATAAAATTTTTAATTAAAGTTAATAAACGCAAACCCACATTCGGGGCTTTTGGTGGGCAAAGATAGCAACAAAAAAGCGAACTGCCAAATCTTCCCGGGGCAAATCCGGCAATAAATAGCCGCAGTGAGGGCGAATAAGGGTGCGCAGGCTTGCAGATTTGTCGGAATTGTATTACTTTTGTCGCGCCGAACGGTTCTAAATCCGTTGCGACGGTCCCGTAGCTCAGCTGGATAGAGCAACAGCCTTCTAAGCTGTGGGTCACAGGTTCGAATCCTGTCGGGATCACACAAACGGCCAGGGGTTGCAATCACGCAAACTCCTGGCCGTTTTCATTGCAGCAACCGATCGCACACGCTTCGCGGCGATCTTCCGGTATTCCTTCTACCTTTTTATCACGTTCATATCCACTCTCACGATGGAATAGCCCTGAGGCGGATCACCAAAGAGAGGTCTTCAGTAATGAAGACCTTTTCTTTTTAACTCGCAAAATGCTACTGACATTCAATAGGTTGCGTTCTTCTTTGAGGCAGTATATAAGGTGGTGACACCATCAAAAAAAAACGAGAAAAAGTGACACACTTGGACGCAAAAAGCCCCTTTTGGACGGGTTTTGTGTTACCATAGCTGTGTTACCCATCTCACAAATGTGTTACCATTATGAGTAAGTACATCAGATTATTCTTCAACCGGAAGAAGAAAGCCACAGAAACAGTGGCAGGAGCTATCGAAATCGTGGTTTGCCTCCAGCGTGAACGCTGTTATTTCCATTCAGGGTATAGTGTCACCCTCAGACAATGGGAGAATGGATTGGTAGTGAATCATCCACGCGCCGTTGTCATCAACGAGGAAATCCAAAAGAAAGTAACTGAGTTTGAGCATATCCTTATCGCCATGCAGGTGAACAGGGACGATATGACCATAGCCCAGTTCAAGACATACCTGAGTGCAGACGGCGGCAACCGCCGCAACTTTATGGCGTGGCTTAGGGAACGTATCAACAACCGTCCGCTTCGTGAAGGCACCCGAAAAGGGCATTTCACTACTTACAAGGCATTGGAGCGGTTCGGCAAGTTCAAGACCTTTGACGATGTAACCCTGCAACATATCTATCAGTTTGACCTTTTCCTAAGGGAGGAACAGACCTATACAACAAAGGGAAAACCAATCATTAGAAATCAGGCAGCCATCCACAACTACCACAAGCGTTTCAAGTCGTATGTGTCCGAAGCTTTTCGGCTTGGGCTTGTCAAGGAAAATCCCTACGAGCGTTTTCAAGACAAACGTGGGGAGAAAAATGACCGTCCTCATCTCACTGAGGCGCAACTGAAAAAGTTAATTCGTATGCGAGAGGAAAGTACAGATATGGTAATGAACAAGTATCTTGATTTCTTCCTCTTTCAGACGTTTACAGGTATGGCATACAGCGATGCCAAATCGTTTGACTACGAGCAACACGTTGTTTCCATTGATAACAAGGACTATATTGACGGACATCGTATAAAGACAGGGAATGAGTTTGTCACGCCCATCCTGCCTATCACACGGAAGATATTGGAGCGGAATAACTACAAGATGGAGATAACCTCTAATCAGAAATACAATCAATTCCTCAAAGGCATAGGCTTGGCTCTCGGCTGCTCCTTTCCTCTCACCACACACTGCTTTAGGTATAGCGATTTACCTTTCTCGCTGAAAACAAACGATTTGCATAATTGAGATTCGCGATAGGTAACGATTTAGAAACGAGCAAAGTTCCCTTATCTGTCTTATTCTGCATTATTAAAAAGAACGCTTAACTTGGGTACAAAGTTAGTAATCATATTCCATTATTGCATATTTGTTATAATATCTTTTACTTGAAATTTGTTATCAAACAAAATTCGCACTATATTTGCAGTATGGGATATTACACATTGTTATGAAAGATGATAAAATATTATTATTCGAATACTTAATATACTGCTTAATAGAATGGTATAAGGATGCTGTGTCTAATAATAGACATTTAAATAAGCATTTCTCAAGATTAACAGCTCTCAAACTTCTATTTTTCGTGTCTACAATTAAAGATACGGAAAACGGGAACAAGGACTTGTTAGATATTTTTGATAAATTCTATGCAATGCAATATGGCCCTGTTGAAATTGAAATCTATACCGCTATTGTTGAAGGAAGGACACAATTATATAAGTTTGGAGTTCATGAATTAATCGTAAATTCTCAAGATAATACGATTTTTGATTCACTAAATGTTCAAGATAAAAGTAGAATAGATAAAGCAATAATGTTATTAAAGAATCGGAATCCTAAAATAATATCATATCCTGCATCTATATTAATAGATATATCTCACAAATGGGCTGCATGGCAAAACGCAATGTCTATAGCATCTATGCTTGGTAGAAGATGTGAAGATATGCCTATAAACTCAATCCGCGAAAATCGTCAATTTTATGAGTAATACCAACGCTTATCAGCATATTCATTTATGCAAAACTGAATATGAGAAAGAGTTCCCCGATGATTGGATTGACAAGTTAGATTGGTCTACTATTACTAACGCTGAAGAATCTTTTAAATTAGGGCAAAAGAAAATTTCAGAGTTTCATAGAACATGTTTTATATATGTATCGCAATCTATATTGGGTGGAGAATATATATACTCTATAAAATCACATGATAGAGCTAAGCAAGTATTCGAACGCTATTGGACTCAAGAACATTATTGTTCTAGAACAAGTGAAGACGATGATTCTTTCTCTCTAAAAGAAAAATTGTATAATCAATATGAGTTATTAGACAATTGTATAAAAGACTTATTTTATGACTATACTTCGTTTATAATCTCAATAAATGAGAAAATTGAACCTATAAGTCATAAATACATCTTTAAAGCAACAACAAATCCACCTGTATTAAGCGCTGGGAATAAATATTTTAGACTTCTTAGGGATTTAATTTTCCCTTTGTGTCATATTGAACATCACTTATCTTTTAGCAAAAGAAATTTAGAGCGAATTACGATTCTTTTAGAACGTCTTAAATATGAGAAAGAAAAGGAAACTGATGAGCGTTGCTTAAAAATATTTCAATTGGCAATTTATAAAGCATCGTTTATCTTAAAGAAGTTGCTACGAAAAGATGATTCATTTGAGATACTAATAGATTTACAGAAGACGGAAATTACTCGTAGAGATATTACTAATTTCCCTGCTAATATTCAAGAGTTATTTTTATATTTTGAGAATATACATGAGGGGCAACCATCAACAGGTGCAATAGTAACAAAGAATCAGAAATCTATATACGAAGGAAGAGGTACGTTTATGCAAATGGCACATTTGATGAATTATTATTGTGCCGAAGATGGATCTAAACTGCAAATTGAAAAATTATTAAACGAGTTCGATCAGAAATACACGAATATTTATAATAAATCAATCAAGCATAATTTTGATAAATATGCATTATGTACATTACGCAATTTTATGTATAATTGTAAATTGTCATATATACTTCAGCAAAAAGGATGTACTATAGAACAATTATGCGACGAAATTGAGGTTATTGAAAATATTCAGGAAGAAACAAGCATTAGAAATTTTTATCCATATAAGAAAGCTATAGAATTTCTTTTAAAGAAAGCTAAATCTAAAATAGATGAGCGTGATACGTCTTTTGACTATAATAACACTATTCAGTTGCTAGATTCTTATGTAAAGAAATTTGGGTAGTGTTTCAAAAAGTGTGTCTGGATAGGAGCCTTCAGATTCTTCAGATATGCAAATATAACAATTCTTGTTTTCAGATCCACACGCCGCGGCGTGTGGATCTGATTTTTGTGTTATAGTTTTCACTCGGGGAATAATTCCCGATCCAGGTCGATCCGCGGCACCGGCCTCAGGTAGGATTTCTTATCCATGGCCGTTTTACCCATCAGCAGCAGTACCGACTCCTCGCTGGGCATAGCTCCCCGCATGCGTGTAACCCGTCGAAAATCCTTCTGCAGACGCTCGATCCAGTTCGTCGTGTAGATCATCGACTGAATCCTTGCCTCGTA
>CAWUYY010000060.1:0-7645 GCA_963926835.1 Rikenellaceae bacterium
TTTTAACCATATCAGTAATAATCTTTGCAAAGATATTAAAATCAATAACTTGCAGAGATTTTATCCTACTTTTTGTCGACTAAGCCCATTTCTTGAATAGAAAAATGGGTTGATAGAATGTGTTGTTTTCTTAGAAAAACTTATAAGTTGCGGGAACTTTGCGGTATCAAATCACAAAGAGTTTTGAATGTATAATCTGATAATCAGAAAAATATAGAATGTTATTCGGTTCAAGTGTGGAGTCGTTCGTTTATCTGACGACAGGCATTTGGCGTGGCCCAGGCACAAATAAACAATACCCCACACCGAATAAGTATATATCGGGATGATATATGCCTATAGACGGTGATGAGTGTCTGTACTGCCTATCCCTGTACCTTTCAAAATCGCCAAATTTTGTCGTCAAGGATTAGCGAAACACTTTCACTAAATCAATATGTTACCATCCACGCGGGATGGTAACACAAAGGTAGAAAATGTTTTTTCAATACACAACACTCCCTGGGGTATTGTGATGCACAATTACATCGAGACTGTTTTCATCGGCGCCCGATCCGCCTCCCGCTTCAGAATCGTCGGCGGGCCCCTTATCCCGGCACTCCAAAGGCTCCATGCCGGGACAAGCGGCTCACGGACGGCGGCAAGCTCTCATGAACCCAGGTTGATGCAATTCAAACCAATGTTAAAAAAGATCTTCTGCGATGCTGGTCATCTTCTGGGTAATGCGCATATATCGGTTGATCTCGGCAGAGGTCATCTCGTCGGAGGCGCTGTCCAACTCATCACTGAGCTCCTCGGCCTCCTCCAGCAGGCTGACATATTCCGTCGCGGTAGAGAGATCGCCATTCATGGCCTTTTTATAGGCGGCAATATACCTGTCTACATAATTCTCATACCGGTCCAGCACCGAACTCCAGTCGCTGGAAGAGCTCTTCCCGGAAGAGTAACTGCTCTTTTCTGTCGACTCAGAGGTGCTTGACGACGAAGAGCTCCCTTCATCAACGGCCGAAGTAATTCTGAATGCAACCGGCTTGTTGTCAACCTCAACAGACCAACGCACAATGCCCGTCTCGCCCGGATTAAGGTTCAGTGCAGATATAATGTCATCCGAAGAGTACGGACCACTCAACCCGCTGCCGTTTGCATTGGTGATTTCAACAACCTCACCACTCTCATCTGTAAGTTCGATACCAAATCCGACATGTATCGGTTTCCCCTCCTGATACACACTGAAACTGGTCGCCTTTTGAACATCGAACGGCAGCTCCTTGTCTGTTCGCTTAAGTTCCACGTTGAGAACGTCACTCCAGCCGTTATTCTTAATCGTATAGTCTTTCTGAACCACCTCATAGCACCCCTTTAAGGCTCCCTTTATCTCCGTCGTTTCAGGGGTCACCGTCAAGGATTCCGGTTTTTTATTTCCACCGCAGCTCACCAGAAGCGCTGCCAATCCCAACATTAAAGTCAATTTTCTCATGGTTAAAACATATTTTAAAATTCAACTCTCCTCAACCGGCTATTCCAGCCCCATGAAGAAAGGCTCGGCAGCCTCTTCCAGAATGGATTTTGCCATGATCATATACACAATAAGTCCAATCGACCATACCAGTCCGATAATACCCAGGATCAGTCCGGCGGTCAGGAAACCCGTTCCGGAGTAGGCATTCGGCTTCATTCGCACGGCCTTCTGACCTTTGACACAGAGCACCAGGGCGATGGTTGAAAAGACCACGCCGACAAACGGCACGCAAAATCCGATCAGACTGCATACAAAACCGCTGATGCTGTTGGGCGCCTTTTCAAGCACTCCGGCAGCCTGACTCTGAACATTTTCCCCGGCAACAGGGACGCCACATTTCGGACAGACAACAGCATTGTTTGCGATCTCTGCCCCACAATTTTTACAGAACATAATTCATTGTTATTTAAGGTTGAACTCGTTTGCAAGAGCAAATATCCGAAATAAATGAATCAAAGCCATAGCCCTTTTTGGCCCTTTATTCGGGGCCGGGAAAGAGCATCGTTTTTCAGAAGATTTGACGGTACGACACGGCCTTCCCCGCAACGCTTTGTCAAAGGCTGCAGGGACGGGAAAAAAATGAAGAGCCGGCCAAACAGCCGGCTCTCCCGATCGATTCTTATAATAGGAAAAAAGGACAGAGTCCGCTTCAATACGGCGTCAGTTGCGCCGCTGCACCTGCTCCGAAAGCCGCTCGATGACAAGCAACAGGGAATCGCGTTGCGAAGAGGGAAACGAGTCGATCGAAGGCAGCCGGTTCAGCGCCGAATCTATGCGCTGCCGGTACTCATTGAACAACTGACCGATCAGCACGGTCTGAACCGGAACGGTCCCGTCCGGCAACATGGGAAAGCAGCGGCATATCGAATCCATATAAGGAATGGACAGTTCGTAATAGGGAATGGTGAACAGCTGGGCCACCTCCCGGCAGCTCTGACCGTCGATCTGCGCCAGCACCTGGTTGCAGGCCGGTCCCAGATCCGCCTCGTAGCTACGTCGCAACGCCTCCACCCGCTGTCTCTTCTCACTGTCGAGCAGGTCAGCCCGCTCCTCGCTGTAAGATACGACCCGCTCGTCGATCCGATCCTCCATGCCAACCCGCTGCCGGACAAAGAGAAGAACCAGCAGGCCGACGACAAGAAGAGCTGCGACGGAGGCCCCCCAGACAAACGGCATGCGATCCCGCGCCCGGATCAGGCGCTGCAACGTGCGAATCTGCTGCGGACGCGCCAAAGGATCCGGGTCGATACACCGCTGCACGATACGCCGATAGCCCCGCCCCTCGAACAGCAGCTCGATCAGCTTGCCTACGGAGTAGATATCCGATGCCGGGCCGGCCGACTCTCCCCGCCGGAGGATCTCGGGAGCCGTATATCCGTCGGTTCCCCCCAGACACCCCCGGTAGATGCTGTCGCTGCTGGCCGAAAGGCCAAAATCAATGATGCGCGCCGCCCCGGTTCGGGTGACGATGATGTTATCCGGTTTCAGGTCGTTGTGGATCACTCCCCGATGGTGCAGGTAATCCACCCCCTCCAGAATATCCTGCAACACGGCCTTACGCCGCGAGCGGGAGGGGTGGCCGGCCAGAAAATCATCGAGCCCCACTCCGTCGACATACTCGATCAGAATGGCCGGTCCGACCGGCGTCCCCGGTTCAAAGCCGATGGTGCGGGCCAGAGACGGGTGGTTGAGATCACAGGAGAGTTCGTATTCGCGCCGCAGCATCTCGAGCGTCATGGCATCGGGCGAAACGGGGCTCTTCAGAATAACGTATTTACTTCCTTTACTGGCCTTGTATATGCGGAACGCACGACTTTCACAGACCAGACCGATTACCTCGATCCGATCCTCTGCCCGAAGAGATTCGTCGTCATTGATATATGAGAAGGTTCTCATGAAAGAGGATGCAGGTTGCAACGCTGTGCGGCACCGGGGCACGTTCCGAAAGGGTATTCTACAATTTTTCCAGCAGGGTAAGACCATGGTCGTTCCCCATCACATAGCGCGGCGAACATTTGCCGTCGTGCACGAAATTGTCGACCGCAAGCGGGAAATTACGGATCAGGAGGCTGCATTCGAAGCTGTCGCCGCTCTGCAAGGTGGAGTTGCGGCACTCCACGGCCCGGAATGTACGACCACCCTGGAACTCGATGACACACTCCCGATCCGGCAACCAGCCAATGCGAAGCCGCTCCCCGACCTTCAACTCCTCGACCCGGATGCTGTGTCCTCTCTCCAGAATATACGACTCCCGGCCCCCCTCTTTGGCAAGGTGGGTGCAGAATTCCGTCCAGCCGCCGAATCCGGCGTAGCGGCTGAGCACGTCAAGCGTACGCGTATGAACGGTGTCATAACCGCATATGCTACCCCACAACCGGCGCAGGGTGTTCTCCGCCATGTGTTCGCCGGTAACGCGTTCAATGTCAACGCCCAGCTGTGTGTAATCGTATCGGCTCTCAACCTTGTGTCCGAAACGTTTCTCGACGGCGATCCGAAGAGCCGCTATCTGTGGTAGATCTGTCTGTATGGCCATAATTGATTTCAAAATTAGAAAATGCAGAGGGATTCTGCAAGAGCGGCCGCAAGATTCCTCTCTCAGACCGGGGGACGCCTTAAGGGGAACACATTGCAGCCAAAGAGTCAGCAGCGTCTGAAAAATCAGTCTTGTGATCCCGGATATGCCCCCGTCGAAGAGTTCTACAGGAGACACAAATCTTCCAAAGGGTCACTCAAGACCACATCACACTCAAAAACTGAAGGCAAAGAGACAAACGGGAGCCTCGTTCCTGAGGCTCCCGATTATCTTTTCACGTCGGACAGATCGTCCGTGGGACGGATTACCTCCGCCTTTAAGATGCGTACATCCGTTTGCGGCCGATCAAGGGCATTGGTCTGAGTCTGCTCGATTCGCTCGATAACATCCATACCCTCTACAACCTCACCAAAAACCGTATAGCGACCATCCAGATAAGGTGCTCCACCCTGTGTCGTGTAAGCCTCCACCTGCTCCTCCGTAAAACGGAGCGGAGCCTCGGCGAGCGTATCTGTCAACGTCGCATTTCGCTGCCTTTCAATATCCTGAAGCTCTTCGCGCGTATAGACACGACCGGTAACGATATAAAACTGACTGCCTGAAGATTCCCTTTCGGGATTAACATCGTCGCCCTGACGGGCTGCCGCCAGTGTCCCCCGCTTGTGAAAGAGGCCCGGACGGAATTCTGCGGGCAACGCATAACCGACATCGACAAGCCCCAGGGAGGTTGTATCCGCAGCATGACGACTTTCGGGATCACCGGCCTGCACCATAAACGAGGCTATAACCCGGTGAAAGAGAATGCTATCATAAAACCCCCGGTCAACCAATTGCAAAAAGTTGTCGCGATGAATCGGGGTCTCATTATAGAGTTTGACGGTAAAGTTTCCCAGCGTCGTTTCAAAACGCACAAGAGGCTCCAAAGAGTCTCCGGCTCTGTTTTGCCGGCATGAGATACAGGCACAGAGCGAACAAGCCACAAGAAGCAGGCTGAAGAGTGTTTTTTTCATAAGCAGCAGATTTTGGCCACAAAAATAGATATTCCCGCTCAAATTCACAATCACGGGCTGAATCACAAAAAAAGCAAAAAAAGTACTTTCCACAACGGCTCGGGGACAATGGATGGCAAGCATCTGTCTTCACCTGCAAAACAGACATCCTATACACATATCGATTGAAAGACAGCTCTTCGAGCAACAAAAAAGTTCCCGGCAATCATCCACTGCAGAAGATGAGATGAGAAATCCTCCTGTCCGAAGATGGGATTCAGCCAATATTTTTACTATATTTGTTATATACAAGCGGCTATTTGTTGTAAAGTCACGGATGTCACTCCGGAGAAAACTTCAAGCGACAAACACAACAAATCCCAACAAACACAGATTCACCAGACAAGATTACAGACAAATACGCCTTACAAATTTTACACATGCGATAAAACCATTTCTACCATAACCTCCACAATAATTTCACCGTTTGGTATCATTCACGGCTGACAATCTCCAAAAACACCTTATACACACTAAAACCAATTCACCCATGAAACACTTTTATCGCTTGAGTTGGATGCTACTGGCATTCATCACGCTAATGGGCTGCCAAAAGGATGAGACGACAACGCCCACCGAGCCGCAGCAACTGGAAAAACCCGTTCTGACCCTTGCCGAATGCACGGATCACTCGTTCAGCGTAAGCTGGTCCGCCGTCGAGCATGCCGCCGAGTACGCCTACCGGGTCGAGCTGGGCGATGAGTCCCAGACCGTCATTGCCGAGAGCAAGCTTCAGGGAGGCGAAAGCAAGCTGACGCTTTCCGTCGACGAACTGCTCCCCGAAACCGCCTACAAGGTATCGGTAACGGCTCAGCCCTCCGAGGAGGATGCGGAGCTCTTCACCCCCTCCGAGACGGCCACCCTGAGCATCACCACGCTGGCCAAGGAGGCACCCGTCCTCCCCTCCGACATGTTCGAGATCGAGCTGGGCATCACCGGCTACCAGGGAATCCAGTACACGTTCAAACCGAAGGATCCCCTGATGCTCTACACCAACATCCTCATCGATGAGCGCTACCTGACCGAAGACGGTCTGACCGACGAGGATTTCAGCAACCAGATCATCGACGAGTCGAACCAAATGCTCGAGATGCTCGGTTCACTGCAGTCGGCCCTTGACGCCGAGTTCTTCTACATCGGTGAATACTCCGGCACCGGATTCGCGGGCAAGACCCCGGGCACACGTCTTTTCTTCGCCCTTCTGGGTGTCACGTACGACGAGGCGACCAACACGGTTACCCCCGCTACGAAGATCTCCCGCTCCGAGATCTTCGAGATCACGGACGAGCCCCTGCCCGCACCGGACGAACCGTGGGCCGACATGCTCAACCCCGTTTATGAGACCTACAAGGGCAAAGACGTCGTTTCGGTCGAGGTCGCTCCCAACGAGACCGGTGAGGGTTACGTCTTCGGCAAGGTCTATCCGGCCGACTACCGCGACAGCCACTCCGACTACGAGATCATACAGGAGCTGACCGACATGAACAACATGAGCGAGACGATGATCGTCGACTGGGATCTCCACTTGCGCGGGGAGATGGCACCGGGCGAGCAGCGCCTCTTCGCCGTCACCTGTCTCTACAAGGACAGCGGCAAACAGAGCTCGAAACTCAACTGGATGATCCTCGAGGCGCCCGACGCTATCGGCGGCAAGGTTCGCGTCGTGGATTCGGCCAGCGGCCAGAAGGATCCCGAGCCCGAACCGGAGCCCGAACCCGAACCCACAACCATCACCTTCGAGACCTCGATTTCGGTCAACGGCACGCAGGTAGCCTACACGATCACCCCCTCCGATCCCAACGCCTACTTCTTCATGTCGTACCTTCCGGCCGATTCGACGACCACCCCCGAAGAGCTCATCCAGTCGCTGATCGGCTATTTCGACTGGGCGATCGACTACTACAGATGGACTACTCCCGAGCAGTACATCGAGAACGATACCGACCTCTACAAGGGGAGCCTCTCGACGAACGAGGAGTTCGATCCGGGAAGCTACACGCTCGTCTTCCAGGCCGTCAGCTTCTCCTCCGCATCGGGAACCCTGACCGCCACCCCCTGCTCCGAGATCGGCACGCTGCCGTTCACGGTTGAGGAGGCCGTTCAGCCGGCCGGACCGACGGTCAACATCACCGTAGACCACTTTGAGGATGTGGCCGATTCGGGCTGGACCGAATATGCCGGCAGCATCTTCGTCTACATCAACGTCCAGGAGAGCGACACGTGGGACAAGTACCGCATCTCGGGCGGCTGGGAAGATGGTTCGTTCGAGCAGAAGGGCGAGGCAGCCGTATTGGAGTTCCTCAGCAACCCCGACAACGAATTCTACAACACTCCCGAAGGGGCCCCCTACTACGACGAGAAGGGACGCAGCGACACGGGTGTCTTCACCCTCGGCGACTTCTATTCGCCCGACTGGCTGGGCAAGACGATGGAGTTCCACTACGTGGCAATCGACGCCGACGGCAACTTCGGCAAACCGGCCGTATTGAAGGTCAAATTCCCGGAATCGCTCTAAATGCCTTCCAAACACAGAGAAGCCGCCTC
>CAWUYY010000061.1:0-7340 GCA_963926835.1 Rikenellaceae bacterium
AAGTACTTCACCCCGATGGCCAAGACGCTCGTATTCTGCATCATCGGAGCGCTGCTGCTCTCGCTGACCTACGTGCCGATGATGTCCTCGCTCTTCCTCAAACGGAGCATCAACCCCAAACCGACCTTTGCCGACCGCTTCTTCCGGTGGTTGAACCGCATCTACCAGAAGTGTCTGGCCGTCTGCCTGCGCTTCAGCTGGACCACCGTGGCGGTGGCGGTTGCCGCCTTCATCGGAAGCCTGCTGCTCTTTACGCGGCTGGGTGCGGAGTTCATCCCGACGCTCGACGAGGGTGATTTCGCCATGCAGATGACCCTTCCGGCCGGCAGTTCGCTGACGCGGAGCATTGCCGTCTCGGAGCAGGCCGAGAAGATCCTGATGGACCACTTCCCCGAGATCAAGCATGTGGTGGCCAAGATCGGTACGGCCGAGGTCCCGACGGACCCGATGGCCGTCGAGGATGCCGACATCATGATCGTCATGAAACCCTTCGCGGAGTGGACGAGCGCCTCGTCGCGCGCCGAGATGGTCGAGAAGATGAAGGCCTCGCTCGATACGATTCCCGATGCTGAATTCAACTTCAGCCAACCGATCCAGCTCCGCTTCAACGAGCTGATGACGGGCGCCAAGGCCGATATAGCCATCAAGCTCTACGGCGAGGATATGGCCGAACTCTACGCCAAGGCCAAGGAGGCCGCCCGCTACGTCGAGCAGGTGCCCGGCGCCTCGGACGTGCTGGTCGAACAGGCGATGGGTCTTCCGCAGCTCGTGGTCAACTACAACCGCTCGAAGATCGCCCGCTACGGGATCAACATCGAGGAGCTGAACAGCATCATCCGATCCGCCTATGCGGGTGAGACGGCCGGCACGGTCTTCGAGAACGAGCGCCGCTTCGATCTGGTGGTGCGCCTCGATCAGCAGAAGGTGGCCGATCTGAACCTCGACCGGCTCTTCATCCGCACCTCCGAGGGGATTCAGATTTCCGTGAGCGAGGTGGCAACCATCGACCTGGTAAACGGCCCGCTGCAGATCAACCGCGACGCCACGAAACGCCGCGTCGTGATCGGTGTGAACGTCCGGGATGCCGACATCCAACAGGTGGTTGCGGGAATCCGCGCCACGCTCGAAAAGAACGTCTCGCTCAAACCGGGCTACTACTTCGAATACGGCGGCCAGTTCGAGAATCTCCAGAACGCCATCCGCACGCTGCTGATCGTCATTCCCGTGGCGCTGCTGCTGATCCTGCTGTTGCTCTTCTTCGCCTTCAAGAGCGTAACCTATACGCTGGTGGTCTTCTCCACCGTGCCTCTCTCCATCATCGGCGGAGTGCTGGCCCTCTGGCTGCGCGGCCTCCCGTTCAGCATCTCGGCCGGTGTGGGCTTCATCGCCCTGTTCGGAGTCGCTGTACTTAACGGTATTCTTATGATCAACCATTTCAACGCCCTGCGCGATCAGAGCACCTACCGGCTCTCGACCCGACGCATCATTACCCGCGGAACCCAGCATCTGCTGCGTCCCGTCTTCCTGACCGGCCTGGTCGCATCACTGGGCTTCGTGCCAATGGCCATCGCCACCTCGGCCGGTGCCGAAGTGCAGCGCCCGCTGGCAACCGTCGTGATCGGCGGTCTTATCGTCTCGACGCTTCTCACGCTCTTCGTGGTCCCCGTCTTCTACAAACTGGTCGGCTCGGCAGCCCTGCTTCAGCGCCATCCCTGGGTTCGGAGATTCTTCCCCGCGCTGCTGCTGCCCATGCTGCTCCTGCTGCCGCTCAACGGCTACAGCCAGCAGCGCGTAACGCTTGACGAGGCGGTGGCCATGGCGCTCGACAACCATCCGCGCCTCAAGTCGGCCGATGCCTCCATCGAGCGGACCCAGGCCATGCGGGGAGAGTCGTGGGAGATCGCCCCGACAACGGTAGACTACTCGTTCGGACAACTCAACGGACTGGAGCGCAACGACCGTGAACTGAGCGTCACCCAGTCGTTCGGCTCCCTGCTGACCCCCTTCTACAAGAATGCGCTCGTGCGGCGCGAAACCGAGACCGGAACGCTCTACAAGGAGCTCGTGCGGCGCGAGATCGTCGCCGAGGTCAAACGGGCCTGGTCCTACTACCTCTACACGCAGGAGCTCTGCCAGCTCTATGCCGATCAGAATGAGCTGGCCTCGGAACTTTCGCGGACGAGCGAACTGCGCTACGAGCAGGGGGACATCACCCAGCTCGAACGCAGCATGTCGGTCACGATGGCCGCCGAAATGCGCAACAAGCTCTACCAGGCGCAGGAGGAGCACAAGGTGGCAGCCGCCCGTCTGCAGTGGGCCTGCTATGCGGATACGCCGCTCACGCCCGCAGACAGCACGCTGACCCAGTTCACCCCCGTAACCGAGGTGTCGACCGAACTCCACCGCGTTTACTTCGAGTCGCAAGTCCGCGTGGCGGATGCCCGCACCCGGGTGGAGAAGAGCCGCTTCTTCCCGGAGCTCTCGTTCGGCTACCAGCGCCAGAACATCCTTCCGCAGACGGGACTGAATGCCTACGTGGTCGGCGTATCGTTCCCGCTCTTCTTCAACACGCGTCGCAGCAAGATCCGCCAGGCCAAGGCCGATGCCTATATCGCCCGCAATGATGCGGAGCTCAACCTGCGTACGGTGACCAATCGGGTGACCGAGCTGCAAGCCAGCCTGCGCCGCTATGACGAAAGCCTGCGCTACTACGTGAACTCGGCGCTTCCGCAGGCCGAGACGCTCATCCGCGTGGCCAAGCTCCAGCTCGCCAACAGCGAGACGACCATCGCCGAATACATCCTGAGCCTGAACACGGCACTCGAGATCCGTCGCGGATATATCGAGACCCTCAACCAATACAACATTGCAGCACTCGAATACGAACTCTATCGCTAAATACATCCGTCATGAAAAAGATATTCATTTCCATTCTTGCACTTCTGTGCGCCTGCTCCGGCCGGCCGAGCTCCACACCGGCCGAGACGACGACCGAAACGGAGCCGGTTCAAACCATTGACACCACGGCCACAGCCGCAGTCGAGGCTCCGGCCGCCGAGGTCGACGCCGCCTCGGGAGCCACGTCGGTTCCGAACCAGACCATTTTCAACGGCATTCTGACGATCCCGCCGCAGAACCGTGCCACGGTGACGCTGACGATGGGGGGCTCGATCCGCAGCACCTCGCTGCTGCCCGGAGCCTATGTCAAGCGGGGCTCCGTACTGGCGACCCTCGAGAATCCCGAATTCATCGCCCTGCAGCAGACCTACCTGGACAGCCATGCGCAGTATGAATACCTGCGCACCGAATACCTGCGGCAGCAGACCCTCTCCCGCGAGGAGGCCTCTTCGCAGAAACGCTTCCAGCAGAGCAAGGCCGAGTACCTCTCGATGCGCAGCCGCATGGATGCCGCAGCCGCCCAGCTCTCCCTGCTGGGAATCGACACCGCCCGCCTGCTTGAGCAGGGGATTGTGCCGTATCTGGACATCAAGGCGCCGATCAGCGGCTACGCCACCGACGTCAAGATGAACGTGGGGCGTCACTTCTCGGTCGGCGAACCGCTCTGCGAGATCGTCGACAAGAGCGACATGATGCTCCGTCTGACCGCCTACGAGAAGGATCTCCCGTACCTGCAGGTAGGGGATGCGGTCGAGTTCCGTGTCAACGGCATGGATCGCCAGACCTTCCACGGCCGCGTGGCGATGATCGGCCAGCAGGTCAACAACGAGAACCGTTCGATCGACGTACTGGTCCGCATCACCGAGCCAGATCCCCATTTCATGCCCGGAATGTATGCAACGGCCCGCATTCAACGGAAATAATACTATTTTTGCCGCATGAAAGTCTCCTCCATATTCAAGGACAGGTATCTGCTCTCCACGCTGACCGTCTCGGCCATGGTGGCCGTCCTGATCCACTTTCCGGAAGTGCTTTCGCTTTCGGACAGCTTCGAAAGGGAGGAACTCTTCTCGGGGATGGCGCCCAAGGACGTTTTCAACGAAATTCTCTTTACGTTCATCTCGCTGCTGCTGCTCTTCTGGATCAACATCCGGATCTTCCGCTTCAACTCCCCGCTGATACGGGTAACAACGCGCAAGATGATCTTGTCGTTCCTGCTGACGTGGGGGGCGAGCAGCCTGCTCGGACAGCTCTTTGTCTGGCTCCACCACCAGTTCGACATTCCGGCCATCGAAGCGATGATCCACCACTACCTGCATCCGCTCAGGGATCTGATCATCGCAAGCATCGTCACCGGAAGCAACTATATCTTCCACCTGATCCTCAAGCAGCAGCGCATCCTTGTCGAGAACGAGGAGCTCCGCACCGAGAGTCTGCGCCACCAGTATGAATCGCTCAAGAGCCAGTTGAACCCCCACATGCTCTTCAACTCGCTCAACACGCTCCAGTCACTGATCCGCGAATCGCCGCGCCGGGCGCTCGACTATACGCAGGAGCTCTCGCGCGTGCTGCGCTACACGCTTCAGGACAACGACCGCCAGAGCGTAACCCTCGACGAGGAGATGCACTTCGCCGAAGCCTACATCTACCTGATGAAGATGCGCTACGAGGAGAACCTGCGCTTCGAGATCGAGATCGACGAGGAGACCAAGGGGCTGCTTCTGCCGCCGATGTCGGTGCAGCTGCTCATCGAGAATGCCATCAAGCACAACGAGATCAGCAACCGCAATCCGCTGACGATATCGATTCGCACCGAGGGGACGACGCTGCTCGTGTGTAACCGCATACAGCCCAAAAGATTGAGCCCGGCGGGGCCCGGCATCGGACTGGACAACCTGGCCAAACGCTACAACCTGCTCTGGCAGACCGAGATCCAGATATCGACCGAGGAGGGTCGCTTCTGTGTCCGGCTGCCGCTGCAACAACCCGAAGAATAAGATGAAAGCATTGATTATAGAGGACGAGAAGGCGGCCGCCCGCAACCTGACGGCTCTGCTGAAGGAGGTCTCCCCCCAGACCGAGGTGATCGGCGTGCTCGACAGCGTGACCGAGAGTATCGCCTGGTTCGAGGCCAACCCGGCCCCGGATGTGGTTTTTCTGGACATTCACCTGGCCGACGGCTCCTCCTTCGAGATCTTCGACCACGTCCAGATCGACTGTCCGATCATCTTCACCACCGCCTACGACGAATATGCGCTCAAGGCCTTCAAGGTGAACAGCATCGACTATCTGCTCAAACCGATCGGCGCCTCCGATCTGCGTCGGGCACTCGACAAGTTGAAGACGTTGCAGCATACGTCAGACTCGCTCGAATCGCTGTCGGCGCTGGTGCACAACCTGCAGCGGCGCGGTCACTACAAGAGCCACTTTCTGATCCCCTACAAGGGGGACAAGCTGCTGCCACTGGCTGTCGACCAGGTGCAATACTTCTGCATCGCGGAGGGGGTGACCCGGGCCGTCGTCAGCGAACACGAAAGCTACGTGCTCCCGAATACGCTCGACGAGCTGACCGACAGCCTCGATCCCGACCGCTTTTTCCGCGTCAACCGGCAGTACCTCATCTCGCGCACGGCCGTGCAGGACATCGACCTGTGGTTCAACAACCGGCTGGCCATCAACCTCAAAGTCCCGTTCGACGGGAAGATTTTCGTGAGCAAACTGCGCGTCAACGACTTCAAGGCCTGGTTTGCCGGCTGTTGACAGAGCAATACACCCCAAACGAAAGAGACGGTGCCAAAACAGATAGCTTTGGCACCGTCTCCTTTTCTTTTTCCTCAGCTCAGGCGGCCCGACGGGCCTGCGCCCGGCAATAGAGCCAATAGAGGTATTGTCCCAACAGGTAGACAAGGAGTCGGGATCCGGCAATAAGCGCATAAAGTGCCGGGAGTCCGAGAGTGTGGTTCGGGGCTATTATCTGAAAAAGTCTGAAAAAAATATCGATCCAAAGACACTCAAGCAAAAGACGGCATCCCCATCGCCCCACGGATCGTACATTATAGGCAAAGTCGAAGTTCGACCACCAGGAGTTGTCCCACTCGGGTATATCATAACGGTAAAAACGATACAGACGGGTCGACCCCACGGCGCAGAGCGAAAGCACAAGCGCCGTTATGACAGTCCCAAGAATAGGCAACTCCGTGACCATGGCTTACAACTTAAAGGTTGGTTCATTTTGATCCCCGCATCTTTTTTTATATATGACAGAGAGGATTATTTTTTTATTCTTCGACTTTGTACTTTGACTTGAGGATTGCAGTTGAGATGAGTGCATTCTCCGCAATCGTCGCAAGAGCGAAGCAGATGCCGGCGAAGAGGATGACTATCGAGCCATACATAACAATAGTCATGAAAGCAATCCCGTTATCAAAAACTCCAGCTCCGGCCATATATACGATTATGATCAATGCGACAATAATAATCAGCCAGCCAACTATCCGAAGGAATTTGACTCCGCTGCCGCTGTACGACACTTTTATTGTCTGAACAGCTGGCGAGCCCTGTTGCTTTGTCTCTTTGATCGATTCCCTGATCGTTTCGGGTTGCCGTTGGATTGCCGTTGTTGTTTCCCGGGGTTGCTCTTCGATTGCCATAATCTGTGATTTTTTACGTTTTTCAATCCGATATATAACCACCAAAACTGATATGATAGCTGCCGCCGCAATTAACAGGAACAGCCATAACCATACCAAACTGGGTTCTGCCGAAGAACCTGCAAACATCGGTTCTGCCGGCATATAGGGTGATTGTAATAAATAAACCATAGTAAGTATTATTGTCCTTTAGCGGACCGATCCCGGTTTTCATACCTGTCTCTTGCCTCCCTTTCTACATCAAAAAGGGTTTGATTCCCGTCGGTTGTGGTTTCATAAAAGTCATACTTTGATTCTAGTACTGCTTTGGACTTAAGGGAATTTTCAGCGATGGTGGCCAAGGCAAAACAAACCCCGGCAAATAGGATGAAAGTAGGTAGCACCAATATGGCAGAGAGAATGGACCCGAAAATCCAGGCCCCTACAAATACTGCAATTGCGAACAAAACAATGAACATCCATCCGGCAAATCTCAGGAAGCGGATACCACTACCTTCGTATGATATTTTTATTCTTTGCTTGGGAACCCATGAACTGGTGTATCGTTCGGCATATATACCGCTCGCGTTTGGAACCTCAGACTCGTTAGCGAGAGGGTCTGATGTCAAGGATTTGGAGGCTGGAGTTGTCCTGAAGAACCTAACAAGCAAGAATACGATCCCGCCAAACAATGATTACAATGTAGGGGATGATGTTATTTGTGCTATAACAACAGATTCGCTACATTAGCTTGCCGCATTTTTACGCTCGTCGGGACAGGTGGTCCCGCCCCTTGGCGCTGGCCGTTCCCCG
>CAWUYY010000062.1:0-51658 GCA_963926835.1 Rikenellaceae bacterium
CGTATATCTTCTTTCATGCCACGAAGATACAGATTAAGATTTGTCTACGAAAAGAAAAATTGTAGCGTATCTATTGATACTTTACACATGATTATTCCGTGCAGGAGGGTGATTTGATGATCCTGACTCCCAGTATGGCTTGTCGGATTGACCAGGCGGATCCTCGCGTCTGCCTCTCTTGCGTGCGTCTGGTTCCGGAGTATTTCGACAGCCTGCCCGACGGTCAGCCTCTGTATGGTCAGCTGGCCGGTTTCTTGGGAGCCTACCGTTTACCGATTCTGCATCTGGAGGGTCGACAGAAGGGGTATCTGCAGGGTACCTTTTCGTTGTTTGCCGAACAGTTGGCGGAGTTCCATCTCTATCGGAACGGTATTGTGCGTCACCTGTGTGAGTTTCTGCTGTTGCAGGCGACCGAAATTCTCGGGCAGTATAACAGCCACATCCCCGTCTACGTCAAACGTAGCAGCGAGATCTTCCGCCTTTTTCGCAAACTGCTGGTCGAAAACTACAAGAGCCACCACGATATTCGCTTCTATGCCGAGCGGCTCCACATCTCGACCACCTATCTGTCTCGAATTGTGAAGCGCCTGACAGGCAATACGGTGCGGTTCCATATCTCGGAGTTGATCTGTGCCGACGCCCGGCGGCAGCTCGAGTGTACGGATCGTGAGGTCAAGGAGATCGCTGCCGAGCTGGGATTCTCCGACCAGTCGGTCTTCTGCAAGTTTTTCGTGGCCAAAACGGGCCTATCACCGCTGAAGTTCCGCATGAACAAGACGAGGGAGGGGACCGTTCACAGTCACATGCAGAACAGGAAGAGTTCGGATGCAGTAATTTTGTCGGAGCATAAAAACAACAGAAGATGAAAGCCTATACCTATATTGAACCGGGACGGTTCGGGTGGCGGGAGAAGCCGAAACCCGAGTTGCAGTCCCCGCGCGATGCGATCGTACGCATCACCCTCGGAAGTATCTGTACGAGCGACCTGCATATCAAACACGGCAGCGTTCCCCGAGCCGTTCCCGGGATCACGGTCGGACACGAGATGGTGGGGATCGTGGAGCAGGTGGGGGCGGAGGTTGCCTCGTTCAGGGCGGGCGACCGGGTGGTCGTGAATGTCGAGACCTTCTGCGGTGATTGTTTCTTCTGCCGCCACGGCTACGTGAACAACTGCAGCGATTCTCAGGGCGGATGGGCATTGGGCTGCCGCATCGACGGTGGGCAGACCGACTATGTGCGGGTCCCCTATGCCGATCAGGGGCTGACCCGAATCCCGGATACGGTGAGCGACGAGCAGGCGCTCTTTGTCGGCGATATTCTGGCGACCGGGTTCTGGGCCGCACGGATCTCCGAGATTACGGCCGAGGATACGGTGCTGCTGATCGGAGCCGGACCGACGGGCATCTGTACGCTGCTCTGTGCGAGGTTGAGGCATCCGAAGCGTATAGTCGTTTGCGAGAAGTCAGCGGAGCGTAGGCGTTTTGTCGAACAGCACTATCCGGGGGTGCTGGTAACCTCGCCGGAGGAGTGCCGCGATTTTGTGATGCGCCACAGCGACCACGGCGGAGCGGACCGCGTGATCGAGGTGGCCGGAGCCGATGACACCTTTCGCCTGGCCTGGGAGTGTGCCCGGCCGAATGCCATCGTAACGGTCGTGGCGCTCTACGACCGACCGCAGCTGCTTCCCCTGCCGGAGATGTACGGAAAGAACCTTACCTTCAAGACCGGTGGGGTGGACGGGTGCGACTGTGCCGAGATCCTGCGTCTGATCGAACGGGGCGAGATCGATACCACGCCGCTGATTACCCATCGCTTCCCGCTGAGCCGTATCGAGGAGGCCTACCGCCTCTTCGAGGAGCGTCGCGACGGGGTGATCAAGGTGGCTATCGAGGCTGACAAGAGTTGATCTTTGGGAAGGAACAGAAAAAGAGCCGATCCTTGGGTGGGTCGGCTCCTTTTTTTGTGTGCGGCAGACTGTTCAGACGAATCGCCCGTCATCCATCTGCTTCATATCCTCGAGCACCTGTTTGATGTGCTGCTCCCGGCTGCGGGGACAGATCATCAGGGCATCCGGTGTGTCGACGACAATGTAGTCATGCAGCGAATCGACAACGACCGCCTTCTCTTGCGGCGCCTTGATCATGCAGCCGGTCGTATCGTAGGTCTGGATCCGCTCCGGTACGACGTTACCCGAGGAGTCTTTGGGCGAGAGTTCGTAGAGCGAACCCCAAGTGCCGACGTCGTTCCAGCCAAAATCCGAACTGCGTACGTAGACGTTGTCGGCGCGCTCCAGCACGCCGTAGTCGATCGAGATCGAGGGGCTGACGGCGAAGATCTCCTTGACGGCCTCCCCCTCGCGCGGGGTGGCGAACTCCTCGGCATGTGCGGCGAAGAGGCGGTAGACCTCCGGAAGGTGGCGTTCGAGGGCTGCGAGGATGCTGCGGTTCGACCAGACGAAGATACCGGCATTCCAGAGGTAGTTGCCGGCGGCCAGGTAGCTCATGGCCGTTTGCAGGTCGGGTTTCTCGCGGAACGAGGCGACCGGTGAGATCTCCTCCCGGGCATCGGTCTGTATGTAGCCGTAACCGGTGTCGGGACGCGAAGGGCGGATGCCGATGGTCATCAGGGCATCGTGCCGCTGGACGAACTCCATGCAGGATTCGATGTTGCGACGGAACTCCTCCTCATCGAAGATGTAGTGGTCGGAAGGGGCCACGACCATGACCGCATCGGGATGCTGGGCCTTCAGTCGGAAGGCTGCATAGGCGATGCAGGGGGCCGTATTGCGGCCGATCGGTTCGCAGAGCACCTGCTCCGGGGTGAGCTCGGGCAGCTGCTTGAGGACGAGCTCCCGGTAGGCGGCATTCGTGACCACAAGAAAGTTCCCGGCCGGAATGATCGGAGCGAAACGCTCGAAGGTTTGCCGGATGAAGGTCTTGCCCGTTCCCATGATGTCGAGGAACTGCTTGGGCAGGCTGCGACGGCTGGCCGGCCAGAAACGGCTGCCGACACCTCCGGCCATGATGACGCAAAAACGATTCTTATTTGTATTCATACCTCTTTTCACTTATCGCTCTGCCCGCATCGGGTTCTCCAGAAAATCCCGGTAGGCGAGACGAATTCCATCTTCAAGTTCGGTCTTGTAGCGCCAGCCCAGCGCCGTGGCCTTCGATACGTCGAGCAGTTTGCGGGGCGTTCCGTTGGGCTTCGAGGGGTCCCAGCGAATCTCTCCATTGTAGCCGATCACTTTGGCTACCAGCTCCGTGAGTGTCTTGATCGTCAGTTCCTTCCCCGTGCCGGCATTGACCGTTTCGTTGCCCGAGTAGTTGTTCATCAGGAAAACGCACAGATTGGCCAGATCGTCCACGTAGAGGAACTCTCGCAGCGGACTTCCGTCGCCCCAGCAGGTGACGTAGGGCAGCCCCTGCTCCTTGGCCTCATGGAATCGCCGGATCAGGGCCGGCAGCACGTGGCTGTGGGTGGGGTGATAGTTGTCGTTGGGCCCGTAGAGGTTCGTCGGCATGACGCTGATATAGTCTGTACCGTATTGGCGGTTCAGATACTCGCAGTATTTGAGACCCGAGATCTTGGCCAAGGCGTACGCTTCGTTGGTCTTTTCCAGCTCGGAGGTGAGCAGGCAGGACTCTTTCATCGGTTGAGGTGCCATGCGCGGATAGATGCACGAAGAGCCCAGAAACTCCAGCTTTCTGCATCCGTTCTGCCAGGCTGCGTGGATCACGTTCATCTCGAGAATCATGTTCTCGTACATGAAGTCGGCCAGCGCACTCTGGTTCGCCTCGATACCGCCCACCTTGGCTGCCGCGAGAAAGACATACTCGGGGCGCTCCTCGGCGAAGAAACGTTCGACCGCCTCCTGACGTGTCAGATCCAGCTCCCGGTGTGTCCGGGTGATGAGGTTCGTGTAACCTTGTCGCTGCAACTCCCTCATGATGGCCGATCCGACCATTCCCCGGTGGCCGGCCACATATATTTTTGCATTTTTCTCCATCATAGGTTCCGTCCTCCTATTTGACAATTCCCTTTTCGAGGTATTCGACCAGATTCGTCCGAATCTCTTCTCCGGCCCGTTCGACGGCCACTTTGGCCATATCGGCGTCGACCATGATCTTGACCAGCTGCTCGAAACTCGTTTTTGACGGATCCCAGCCCAGTTCTGCTTTTGCCTTCGAGGGATCTCCCCACAGGTTCACCACATCGGTCGGACGATAGAAGTCGGGCGAGACCTCGACTAGAACACGTCCGGTTGCCTTGTCGATACCCTTCTCGTTCTCCCCTTCTCCGACGAACTCCAACTCGATGCCGACATATTTGAAGGCAAGATAGCAAAATTCGCGGACAGAATGCTGAACACCGGTGGCGATCACGAAATCTTCGGGGGTCTCGTGTTGGAGAATCAGCCACATGCACTCGACATAGTCTTTGGCATAGCCCCAGTCGCGCAGCGAAGAGAGGTTGCCCAGGTAGAGCTTCTCCTGTTTGCCCTGGGCGATGCGGGCGGCGGCCAGGGTGATTTTTCGCGTGACGAAGGTCTCACCGCGACGCTCCGATTCGTGGTTGAACAGAATGCCCGAGCAGCAGAACATGTTGTAGGCCTCGCGGTATTCCTTGACGATCCAATAGCCGTAGAGTTTGGCTACGGCATAGGGGGAGTAGGGGTGGAACGGGGTCTTTTCATTCTGCGGAACCTCCTCGACTTTGCCGTAGAGCTCTGAGGTCGAGGCCTGATAGATGCGGCAGCTTTGAGCCAGCCCGCACAGTCGGACGGCTTCGAGAATGCGCAGCACGCCCGTGGCATCGACGTCGGCCGTGAACTCCGGGGCGTCGAACGAAACCTGCACGTGGCTTTGGGCGGCAAGGTTGTAAATTTCGTCGGGGCGCACCTTGCTGATCACCTGGATGATACTCATCGAGTCGCCGAGGTCGGCGTAGTGGAGGTGGAAATGGGGTTTGCCCTCCAGGTGGGCAATGCGCTCGCGGTAGTCGGTCGAGGAGCGGCGGATCATTCCGTGCACTTCGTATCCTTTCTCCAGCAGAAGTTCAGCCAGAAAGGAGCCATCCTGTCCGGTAATTCCCGTGATTAAGGCTGTTTTCATCTCTTTATGTTTTATTATTTTTTGTTCCGTATTTTTATTCCCGTGCGAATTTACAATATAATTTACTACGAAGTCCGTTCGGAATGATGCGGATGCAGAATCGGGTTGCTGTGTTGATGCAGAAGGCCGGGAAAGAGATGTATCCCAGTCGCCAGATCTTGTAGAAAAAGCGAATCTCGGTTCTGGCATAGAGCCATCCGCCGCGTCGCTTGTAGACATCCGGACTGGAGCGGAACCAGAGCAGAGCTTCCGGAATATTGTAGAGATGATCCCTCTTCTGCAACATTCGGCACCACAGCCAGTAATCCTCGAACAGGGGGAAGTGTTCGTATCCGCCGGCCTTTTCGACTGCCGTTTTACGAAACATGACGGTGGGGTGGTTCATCGGATTCCGCCTCTTTCCGAATTGGAACAACTCTTCCGGAGAAGCCGGTAATCGCCGCTCCGAAACGATGTTATCCGGTGATCCGATGAATTCGTCGATCCAGGTGCCGACAACGGCGGCATCCGGATGCTCTTCCATGAATCGGATTTGGCGTTCGAACCGATCCGGTTTCGACAGGTCATCGCTGTCCATGCGGGCCACCAGTTCGCAGGAACACTGTGTAAGTCCTGCACGAAGAGCTTGTCCCAACCCCTGATTTTGACTCAATACGACCACTTTCAGCGGTGCAACTTTTGCGAAGCCCGAGATTACGGCTTCCAATTCATCGCTTAGCGGACCGTCCTTAACCAGAACGACCTCTTTCGGTTTCCGGGTTTGATCCTCCCAGATGCTTTGAAGAGCACGTTTTAGATATCCCGCATGTTCTTTCGCATATACGGAAAGCAGGACTGAGAATTCTGTGTTCGTCATAGCTAGTAATAGATTCGTTTTATCTCACGGATAACTCTATCTGGGAAAAACTGTAATAAGGTTTTGATGTGTCGTTTTAGTCGTTGTTTGACTGATTGATGTTGGTATATTGTTTTAGCGGAGATTTCAAGAGGTAGTGAAGAATCTGAAATTTGTTGTATCAGCTCTTTCCGTAGACTAATTATCGGGTGGTATGTTTTGTTCCAACTTTGATACGGTAAAAAATTGGAATAGGATTCTTCAATGTAATCAAGTTGTGTTCGGATTTTGTCAAAGGCTACCTGGCCAGCTTGTGTGACGATACTGACTGCCGAGACACCGCGGGTATTAGTCGCATAGCGTTTCCCCCAAAAATCGCCTAACCGGATATCGGTATATTGTAATGTGCTGCGAAGATGACAATCGGAGCAGGCTTCATTTAATAGTAAATCAGAGAAGAATAGTTCGTAAAATATATCAGAATGATTGCTGATGATTTTTGCCTTTGAAGTTGTGATTTTTGTAACATAGTTGCCCCATCCCTTTTCTTTGCTTCTGAAAACGACTCCTTTTATTTCTTCTTCGTGGAACTGTGTTTTTACCTCCTGAATGTATTTTCCCCAAATTAAAAATGAGGGACATCCGTGACAATATAAATCGATTAACAGGCATTTTCCTCTAAGTCCCTTGAAGTTCAAAAACCGATCAATCGCATAAATATGGCATGGTGTTCCAAATACGGCATATTTTACATCCTTGCAGTGTCGAACAAGTTCTTTGAAGGCATTGACCGTATAGGATTGGATGTATTTTGATCCGCGAAATGCTGTCGTTTGTTCCTGTGTTGAGGCGATGGTGTCGTATGCCATCGAGCGGACGGGGTCATATGCGACTCCGATGCACTTATATCCTTCCGATACTAACTTCTGAGCCAGCAGATCTGCAACTCCACCAGAAGTAGTTTGGGCTACAATACAGTCATCTTGGGCCGAGGCTGCCAATAGAGTTGTACGGGATAGAAAAGAATCGGGAGTCGGTAGAATTTCCGGGTCGTATTTATAACAAACTTTGCGACAAAGTCCACAATTAATACAAAGACTCTCTTCCACAGTAGGTCTATAGAATCCTTCCTGATCCATGTGGATAGAAATGGCGTCTACAGGACATACGGCAGCACACATCTGGCAGCTGGTACAAGAGCGTAATATGTCAGAAGATGAAATGTTATTCATTTAGCGACAGAGTTGAATCATGGAGTCCAGATAGGTGGCGGATACGGAACGTCTTTCTTGCAATATGCCTTCCACTTGGTTGTAGTTTATTTCTTTTGAAAGAATGGATGTGAGTCCGCTTAAATCGGGAACGATGCGGTCGGTTAGTTTGTATTCTGAGAGCAAATGGAACAATTTGTTCTTGTTGTCGCGGAGAATGACTGCGAAGTTCCCATGATTCAAAAGGGACATGATAACTCCATGGAAGGTATCGGTTACAATGGCAGAGGCACATGCGAAATAGTTGAGCAGCTCGATTGGGTCAATGTTGATGTTCTGATCGCACCAGGCGTGATAAAAACCTGCAGAAACAATTTTCAGGCCATTATCGTTCGCATATTTACGTATTGCAGCTATCTCCTCCTTGTCATTCATGCGGTTATCGTAGGCATAAACCAGTAAGTAGGGAGGAAGATCTATTTTTTTGAAAGAGGCTCTCTCTTTCTCATAACCATAAAGCAGTACGGGATCACATACGAGAACGGGGTTTTGTCCTAGAAGTCGGGATACGATCGAGAAACTGTTTTGGTCCCGAACGGAGATTCCTGCCATATTTTCAAGTCCGCTTTTGACGAAGGGGATACAGTTTCGTTTTTCGATCTCCTCAAAGGTCGTGGGACCGAAACTCCCGGCGTAGGAGAAAACGTTTCTACCGGGACATGCATGGCCGAAAAGGCATGGTGTCGGTCCTGTGTGGAGTGCGAACACCTCGTCACTGCCGATAACTGTTGCATCGATGTGTTCTGCTTTGCTGTAATAGGGGCCAATTAGTTGATGTACACGTTTGAATTCGTTTAGAATTTTCCGTTTTCGGTAATTGAAAAGCGTTTTTGCAGGACCTTCATTCCATAAATACCGTGTATAGATGCCGATCGATTTGAGGGATATGTTGTATTTGGCTTTCAGTTCGACCCCCATGAAATCATAGTTTTTGTCGAATTGCAGGGCCTGTGCCTCAATCCCTTTTCCTGAAAGGAACTCTTTTAAGGCGTTCAGCTGCAGGATCGCTCCGTGATTGTGTACGTCGTAGTGCGTGATAATACCAAATTTCATAACTTGGATTTTTAGAACAAGATCCATTCCGGCATTTGGAACCGGCAATTTACTTTTGTGTTTGTCCATTTCAGCGGGGCAACAACGATTTTGTCCGGATTTGTGTTGAGCCAGGCTGCCCACCAACTGAAAGAGCTGTTGGCAATGATGTTGTGATGACACTCGGACATTAATTGCATATCGATATAGCTGTTTTGCCCGCGGTTCCAATCCACGTAGGTTTGCTGGTCAGATCCTAAAAGGGGAGCGATGTGCTCTTTGCACCATGGTTGATCGTCCGAAAAAATCAAGAAGTGAAGATTCTCATTTAGTTGCTTTCGGATATAGGAGATAGCTTGGGTGTAATAATCCAGCCCGCATAACCCTGCATAATTCTTTGCTTTCAGATAATCTCCGCGCCGTACATGGATGCTGACGGTTTGTGTCGATTGGCGAAGAGTCTCGATCAGTTGCAGGTTCTTCCCGTCCAGTTGTGGTTGGAATTGGTATAGAGATCGGATGATGTCGCTATATTCGCTGAAGTACCTCCAGTTCTGCCAATAACCGTCATAGTATCTGTCGGAGTTGTCGGTCAGAACGCTATCATTGAACGTGTAGTCTTTTGCTTCAAGACATTCCGTTTTTTTTGGGGGAAGAAACTTGCGATATGCGCGCCGCAGTTTAAAGTGCTTGGTGAATCGGGTCAGAAGCCTGAGTTCTGTTTTGGGAGCATGAAGAAGCGGAACCCCGAAGATACGCTCGATTTCAAGACCGTTATGTACCTTATAGGTTTCGAACATCGTTGTATCGGCATATACCTTCTCTTGAAACTTGTTTTGCAAAGCGACCAAAAGAGCATATTGGAACATCTGATTTCCCAAACCTCCGATGATGTTGACAATTTTCATGATGTTATATTAAAAGTACCAGCGAATGGCTCGGAAAAGCATATTGAAGGATTTTCTTATTTGCCCTATAAAAGAGTGATCTCTTCCTTTATTGAAGTAGGGATCTATCTTTACTTTGTCGCGGATGATAATACGAGGATTGGCTCCGGCAATATTCCATCCTTCCGGGTATAGATATGTCAAAGTATCGAGCCCGAGACACTTGTGCGTGCGTAAATAGCAGTTCAGGTGTGACTCGTCATGTACTTTGGCCACAATTCCACGTTCGTAGTCTTTTCGTATATTGGTGGATAGTGTTTTTATTAACTGTAAGTATTCAGGGGCTCGTCCTCCATTCAGACTCCCCATAAAATATTGATAATTGCCGCCCTTGTGCGGTATGTATGCCAGCGATTTCTTATTCCTTTCATAGGGGAAGAGGCTTGGAAAATTTTTATACCGATATCCGGTTGGACTGATTCCAGCAACCAGGAATCCATCCTTCTCGGTTGGAATAACTTCCCAATTGACCGGGGCTACGAATAACATGTTTGCATTGAAGAAAAAGATGTAATCATAAGTTGCAATCTCTTTCTCTTGTTCCAGGAACATGTCAAAGCGGAAAAGAGAGTCTGCCGGAAACCCTTGGCAAGTATGATAGGTTAGATGCACATTGGGGGCCTCTGTAAGGGACATGTTGTCTGTCCAGACAAAATATTGTTTGTCTGCCTGTCCTTTAAGGAAATACTTTTCGCAGGATTCGTAAAAATCCTTAAAGAACTGGTTGTATTTGCCGGTACAGATATAAAGGATGGCTATTTTCATAATAAATGTTTCCGTTTTAGAATATAATTATCGAGATTCTTCCCAGAAAAACCTATATGGGAGTATTTTATTCGCGGGAGATAATATGGTATTACTTTCAATTGCCACGTTAAATGCCAGGATAAGGAGTACTGTTAAAAAATGACTTCGGAATAAGGGTCGTTTGTCGGAAGACAGGATAATGGGATAGATTAAATAGACAAACCATGAAAAATAAATTGTAACACGTCCTACTATAGGAATATTGAATCCTATATTTTTCAGAATAAAACTTAGGAATATCAGGTTTGACAGTAGGGGAACAGTTTTGAAGGTCCCGTTTTTCACCATCAATAGTAGAATGAGAATGTTGAGGATAGTTGTTACGATGAATCCAACGTGGGAGGCTTGCTCTAATTTCAGGTTCTCAATATAGTCAGAGTAATCTATAATACCGATGTTGATTTGTGGTATATAAGCCGATATATCCATGAATACACCGACAAAACTTAATATGTATATAACAATGTACCAACTCGTGGGTAGATGGTAACGTCCAAGAAAATAGAGAGGCAGCAGTAGCAAGGCGCTGAAGTGAAACAATGCTGCAAATCCAATTAGCAGCAGGTAATATATGGGCTTTCGATCCTCTATGAATTTATAGGCATATAAGAAAGCTGCGCATGCAACTCCTTGACGCATACCGTTTACCAAGAATGTAAATGTGAGAAAATACAAGCACAAAGCGCTTATGGTGTACTCCCTTTTATCAAGTCTGTTTAAAGTTAAAAAGATAAAAAATACAGTTATAGCTGCGATGACTGTGAAAAAAACTTCCGCGCCGTATCCTTGAGCATAAAGGTAACGGTTGAGCCAGTCGAATCCCGGTTCAATAAAATCAGCACCCCATTGCCCGAATACGTAGTAATGTTCGTAATAAGTTGGTGTGTCCACGCCGATTGAGGGCCCTCGGAGTCCAATGAGTAGCACATACAATATGGGGATGATGATGCGATATACCCAACTGTGGCGGGAGCTGAATCGTTCACCCAATAGTAGTAATAGAAGAATGAGAAGATATCCTATGTAAATCATTTATTCAGAATGTGTAACAGGTAGTGGGATATTATGTTCTTCCAATGATATTTCATATTTTGGTTAACGATCTGTTCCGAGTTGTAACTTTTCATCCGCTTGTATATGGTGAACAGTCCATCACAGACGGCTTGAGGGGTGTCATCAATTAATACTCCGGATTGTTCTGTGAGTACCTCTGTATTGGAGCGGGTCTTTGTCGCAATGCAGGCCATGCCGGACAAAAGATATTCGTAAAGTTTAGTGGGCGGCTGATCGTGATAATATTCGGTGATAGGAACATAACAGACCCCTATATTGCATTTGTCGAACAGTTCTTTTACCTGATCATGGGTTAGATAGCCGTGTAGTCTTATGTTGCAATCTTCCGCCAGATCGATTGCGTGCTTGATGGCTTGTTCTTCAAACGTATGTCCATTTCCGACTATATCAAATGAAATTTCAATATTAAATTTTTTCTTGAACATATACAGCCCTTTTATAAAGTCGGCTAAATTCCGATTATCGAAGGTGCCGATATAGATTAGGCGTAGTTGGTCGAATCTCTTTGGCTGTAGAGATATGTGTTCTGCACCCAAGGGCAGAATGTAGGATTCGGCATCTCGAAATCCCAACCGGTTTTTTACACCTTCAGAGATAAAGGAGCGACGTTTGAATTGTTGGGCAATATTTTTCAGCTTTTGATTTTGAATCTTTCGTGTTTGCTCGTCTAAAGAAACGGAAAGAGTCCTTGTATCTAAAATAATGTCTCTATGAGGGAAGATTCGAGGCAGTAATTGCGCGTATGGCATGTTGCATATGATGATATGGTTGAACTTGGACATCCATATTCTCCATATCAGGTTGATGTAAAACAGGAATCCTAATACATAACGGTTGTTGTAGCGGCGGATCCCGATCACTTTAACCCCTTTGTAGGTGCGGGAACGTAATGCTCTTTCTCCGCGATATTTGTACCCAAAGTATGTTACATCCCAGCCGATTTGGGTCATATATTTTGCCCAATAATAGCAATCTGACAACTCTCCGAATTGATAGGGGGCGATTATCAACAGTTTTTTATTTACCATCTTGGAGCGTTTGGTTCTGATTTATGTTTGATAGCTACCTACTTGAGGTTTTAACACTTGAATCTTATTATTCGTTTTAGTTGAGATATTTTACAACTCCATCTCGGTCCTATTTTCCGACTTATATAATATTTGAATCTTGTCCAAGGCGATATCCAACTTTCTGCGTAGTGGTGTATCGTATAAGATTTCTTTGTTATCTTTATTTTTTTTGTTGTATAGTTCTTGGGGCAAAAGTACTCTTGTGGATATATCCATATTTCCCCACATTGGCAGATGTCTGTAATGGGCTTGAGTCCGTGTTGAATCAAAATAGATGTTGTATAATGTACTATTGTTTGCAGGTTGAGGGTCCCGTCTGCCTTTTTAAATGACAGGCTGGCGTATAAATCCAGTAACTCTTTATAGATATTCAGTCCTGGTGACGCCCCAAGTCCAAGTCCTGGATTAACGGTTGGCATTGAATTGTTAGGGACTCCGTTGGTTTCGCATCCCATGAAAGCTCCTCGTTCAACTATATCGTCTATTGGTTTGATTACCTCAACATCAGTGTCAAAGTATATACCTCCGTAGTGGTATAAAATCCAAAACCGTGCATAGTCGCTGACAAAGGCATATTTTTTCGCCTCATAGGCCTCATGCGTGTATGGGATGCAATGGACATCGAAGTTCTCTTCGTTCCACTCTTTGATTTGGTAGTCGGGAAGATATCTTTTCCAGGAAGCAATGCATTTTTTTGCCAATTCTGGGAGTGGGTTATGCCCAAACCAACAATAATGGATGACTTTGGGAATCATAATATGATAAGGTGTTATGATAGTTCGGAATATAGGTCTGGAGTCTCTTCCTCCGGAATCAGGAACAGTTCGTTCGGATGCTCTTTGTAGAATGTTGCTATCCGTTTTATTACCAGAGGATTCTCCACTCTTCTAAATCCGGAAGCAATCAATTTTGCAGGAACTCCTCCGATGATCGAGGAGATCGGAATTTCAGAGTAATCTCGATTTATAAGACTGTTGCTGGCGACTATGGTGTAATCTGGTAATATAGCACCTCCTGTTACAGTTGTAGAGTTGCAGATCCAGCACCCTTTCCCGATAGCTATAGGTTTGTCGTATTTGGGAACACTTCTTTTTGTGAAGTTTGCAATGTAGTGGTAATTAGAGTCAAGTATTTGACTCCTGTGAGCAATTCTTGATTGTTCTCCGATAGTGATGTCACAAAAAACGCCGATATTACATAAATCTGCTATCTTGACATGCTTACCTATATCCAATGTTTTATTGGCTGCGACTGTTATTTTCGTCCCTGTACCGATATATCCTTCTCCTCTGAAAATAATGTGTCCGTGGTTGTTGATCTCTGATTGTACAGACATGAGGGAGGGGGCCCCGGGAATGACTCGGTTGAAGCGAATCATTCCTGCGCGAACCTTTCCAATAATTCTCATATCTCCACTTAGACAGTAGAAACGAGGGTGTCCGTATACGAATATCGGGAATCTGATTGCTTGTTTCAGAGGAAAGCTACGAAGATTAAGATAAATCGTATAGAGAGGATTAAACCAGTTGGAGGCCAGTCCTTGTTCTATTCGTCCCCACTGGAGTCTAGAGAGTATTTTGCGCAATAGTTTCATATGCATGCTTTATGTGGAAGGTATGTTTTAATTTTGTTTCGGACCATAACTCTCTCTGTCGGGGTAATTCCCAGCAGATAGATCATAATTATTGCGAAGAATAGATGAATCAATGTCACAGCAATCAGGGAAATGAAGTTTTGCGGAAATAACAGGTTTATTCCATACATGATGATTGTTATCGGAAATGTGGTGACAAGGATCGGATAAATAACCTCTTTCATGTATCTGGATACAGGAAGATCTATATATCCTCGGACAATTTTTATAATCACAATCAAGTAAAGAAGTCGGATACCTACCAGTATTTGAAATGGGGCAACCGGATTATAGCCTAATTTTAGGAAAATATAACTTAAAGGGAAAACCATGAGATATACGATTCCCCCAATTACAGTATAATTTCTGAGTTTACCGATTGCTTGTACGGCAGACCAGAAGGGATTAGTCAATATGTTGATGAGATTGTAAATGAAAATCCACAGCACAAAATTTGCTGTGTAAGCAGGGACTGTATCCAGCCAGAGTGCTAATATGTAGTTTATACGTAATATGACTGGAAGTGAGATGAGTAGTAGTAAATAGAAACCATAGCGAGAGCTCTTTAGAATCAAATTGATAAAGTATTCATAATTGTTTGACGCATATGATTTGACAATTTGAGGCCGTACTGCAACAAAAAAGTTTGTTCCAAAATTATTTAGAGCATTGTTTACCTGATTGGCGATAGCTTTGGCTGCGTTTATGGCTGGCCCAAAGAAGATATTCAGCAGGATGTTCATTCCTTGTTCCACAACAGTCCATATGGCACAACCTACTCCGTTCCATCCTACGAAGCCAAACATGCTTTTGAAGATCTTGTTGTTCCAGTATGGACAGATTTTGCACTCTGGATACTTTCTCATGCAGTAGTATATTGCAATCGATCTGTTCAGCAGCGTGGTTCCCATCATTAGAATGCTGTATAGAATCAGAACGTCATACTGGAAGAGTGTGAGCATATAGACGATTGCCAGCTTCCCGATGCCATCCAATAGCCCAAGATAGGCGTACAACTTCATGTTTTCTCGTGCGATCAATACAGAGTCGAATACACTCCCGATCAATGTGAAACATAGTGATGCCGTAAAGGTATGGAGGATCCAATAGGAAGCCTCCATCCGGTCAGGTGGAATGACTAATTTGTGCGCGATTAGCCATGATCCGATTATTTCAATACCGGCAACGACAAATAATATTAGAATTAGATATATGGTCAGGCTGATATTGAATATCTTGCGGGCTTGAGATATGTTGTCGGTTCCTAAAGCGAAGTTCAGGAATCGTTGTGTGGCGTTGGATAGCGAAGAAGAAAAGAAAATAAACGAAGACGAAAGGCCAGCTATTAGATTGTAAATGCCGTAATCTGTTACTCCCAGAACCTGCAATACCACTCTTGATGTGTATAGTGATATACCCATCAGTAGTAGCATCCGCAAATATAACATAAACGTATTTTTGGCAATGCGTTTATTGTTATTTGAGATATTGTCGCTCATTTTGTATTCTGCTGGGTTAGAATTTCTTTCCGAATACGATCGAGCAGAAGGTGTAGACCAGTACCTTGAAGTCGAGCCACCAGGAGCGGTGCCCCAGGTAGTAGAGGTCGTACTCCAGGCGGCGCAGCATCTTCTCCATCGTATCCGTGTAACCGTTGTAGAGTGTCGCATACGAGGTGACTCCCGGTCGTATCTGGTAAAGGTATGAGTAGCGTATGTCGTGCTCCATGATCTGGTCGATGTAGAACTTCCGCTCAGGACGGGGGCCGATAAAGGCCATGTCCCCGCAGAAGACGTTCCACAACTGAGGCAGCTCGTCCAGGTGATGTTCCCGCAGAAATTTGCCGATCTTTGTCAGACGGGGATCATCGTTACCGCCGGCGTGGCTCAGTTGAGGTCCGAACTTTTCGGCATCGATCCGCATGGTCCTGAACTTGTAGATGTTGAAGGGACGGCCGAAGCGTCCGATGCGCTCCTGCTTGAAAATAGCCGGGCCCCCATCCTCGCGCTTGACGGCAATGTAGCAGAAGAGGAACAGCGGCGAGAAGATAATCATCGCCAGAAGGGCCAGAAGGCAGTCGCCGATCCGCTTGATGTTGCGCGTAAAGGCAGACATGTTATCCGGGATGAATCGATCTTTGGGGACGTATTGGCTGATCGGGGTGTTGACTTCGATATCGTCGTCGAATTTGGGATGGCAGCTTTTAAGTTTGTTGGTCCATCTGGCGTAGGCATCCTTGTTGACAGCCTCTTGCATGCGCAGGGCGATCTGAGCCGCTTTTGTCTGTTGGAGAACGGTTAGTTTCTCCATCAGGGTCGGAATAGACTCGGGGCCGATTACGGTGCAGGGCATCTGAAGATCCCGCGAGAATCCTCGTAGATTGGCACAGCCGTACGATTTGCAGAAGAGCCGCAGTCCATAGGCAGACAGACCGTAAGCGGCCCAGATGTTGAAACTCGATTCGTAGTACAGGTAGATGTATGAACCGTCGTTTTTGCACTCTTGACGGGTGATCGTACTTGTATCCATTCTGTGTCTGATAGTTTTTTGAGGGTGGAGGTGTTTTGTCTTTTGTAGAATTACGCGTGCCCCAGCCAACGGTCATAGTCCTGTAGACGGCGGAGAAGTCGCTCTTTGCTTTTTTTGAGGGCTGTCTCCTGGCGCCATGGGGCGACAATTTCATGGGCTTTGTCGTAGCATTGTTTGTCGTTCGTGCATCCGTACAGTGTAACCCAGAGCAAAACTCGTGCCTGCTCGGCCTTCAGTAGCGGCAGTGTGCGGTGGATGGTGGCAATCAGTCGGTCGCGTTTTTCTCTCTGGCCGAGAATGGTGTAGGCGGGCAGCAGGAGTGCGTAGAGTTTGCTGCGCATGATGTCGCTCTCCATTTGCAGCTGCTCGTATTGCCGCAGAACCTCTTGCGCAAGTTGTTCGTCTTGCACGGAGACCCCTGCGGTGCTGTGATACCGCTGCAGGGCCTTGTGCAACCCGTCGGGGAGTCGATCACCGCTCATGCGGGTGTACAAGTGGCGGTTCTCCGTATTCAGGGCGATGATCTCGTATTGATTGGGTTTGACCGAGAGCAGCGGAACGTACATGCACCCCTCTATGCGGACTGCAATTGCCTTTCGACCGCCGCCGGGTTGGATGACTACGGTCGCTTCGATTCCCTTGAACTCTCCCTCCGTAATGCGGATTCGGTCTCCTTTCATGACTTGACCGGAGGAGAGGCTACACACGGGCAGTTCGTCGAGATAGGTGCAGGCAACCCGCTGCAGCTCCTCCATCGCCTGGTCCGTAAGGTAGGGATAGTACTCTTCGTGCGTATCTCGGATGCGGGGCAGGAAGTTGTATTGCGGTTGGAATTGTTTGATGCGCATAATCTCCGCCTCCGAGGCGTGGATGAAAACGTAGTTAAGCAGAAGGGGTTTGTGGGTATTGACCCAGGTTCCCTCTATCTCGCGAGCCTCGACACAGAGTGGTGCGTAGTATTCAAATGCAGGTTCTCCCTGTCGGAGGCGGCGCTCGAGTTCAGCTTGCAGCCCTCGACCCGGGTTGCCCCGGTAGTCTCCTCGTCGGGAGGTCGGCAGGGTCATGACATACCATCGGACAGCTTGCCTTCTGCGTGGAGCGGGTGTCCCGACGGAGCGTTCGGATGATATTCGCGTATGAGGGGAGACGCTCATAGATCCTGTCCTTATTTAGGGTAATCTATTGATCAGTCGGCAATAAGCCGCCTCATCAATAAATATATTAATATATTGATATATAGCTATTTATGGTATTTGTACAGCGCCAATCATGAAAATATGACGGATTACGGCTCTCTCTTGTGAATCGGGTGACCCGGGATCGTATATCTTCTTTCGCCACGGGACAATTTGTTTTGTCCTAAAAACAAAGATAAGTAAAAAAATTGCATAACGAATATATTTTGGTTTTTTTTCTTCCTCTCTGTTTTGTCCTTATTTGTCTGGTTTCATGGCTGTTGTATTTTTATAGCTGCGTGTGTTGTATGGGCGGACCGGATTGGATACAAAGAGTTGGCACCAGAATAGCTGGAGCGTCTTTTTAGACCATTTTTGGTGAAAAATGTATTCTGTAATGTAATAAGCAGGCGAGGCGATACGATCCAATCCGATCGTATCGCCTCGCTTATTGGTATAGAGGTGGCTATCGAGAGGCGGCCAGCACCGAGCTGTTGACCCCCTTCGAATCGCGGGCCCAGTCGCCGCGGGCGCGCAGAACCTGTTCGATGATGTCGCGTACGCACCCGCATCCGCCGTTGAACTCCGAGACATAACGCGAGGCCTCGATCACCTCCGAGGCGGAGTCGGCCGGGCAGACCGGAATGCCGACCGCCCGCATGCACTCCAGATCGGGAATGTCGTCGCCCATGTAGATCACATGCTCGGGATTCAGTCCGTAGCGGGTGAAAAAGTCATGCATGGCTGCGATTTTGTCCATGCAGTCCATGTAGATGTCCTTGATGCCGAGCATCTGAAGGCGGAGTTTCAGTGTCTCTCCCCGTCCGCCCGTGATGATGCCGATCTTGTAGCCCATGCGGATCGCGTAGGCGATTGCGTAGCCATCCTTGGCGTAGTATTTTCGGATGAAGTCTCCGTTGGCCAGGGGTATGATGCCCCCGTCGGTCATGACGCCATCCACATCGAGGAGGAAGGCCTCGGTCTTTACAATGTCTTCTTTGAAGTTTCCCATATGCTTTGACTTAATAATTCGTAAATGGTTTTCATGCGTGGATCCTCTGCCAGAATCGTGCCGTGTTTTTGCAGGGTCGGCAGATCGTGACGAACGGCCGGACCGGTCTGCACCCGGCGGGGATCCCCCGCCTCGATCGCCTTCGAGGCGGTCTCCTTGATCAGGGGTTTGAGCACCTCGAACGGGAGGTCGGCTCCGTGCAGAATCTCTGCCCCCAGCGCGTAGAGGTGGTTGACGAAGTTGCAGGCAAATACGGCGGCCAGATGGAGCCGGGCGCGTCGCTGCGAGTCGGCCCGATAGACCGTATGGCTCAGTTGGCGTGCGAATGTTTCGAGCTCGCGGGTGAATGGCTCCGTATTCCCCTCCACGAAGAGGGGAATTTGAGCGAAGTCGACCTGGCGGCCGCGCGTGAAGGTTTGGAGCGGGTAAAATACCCCTCGGCGTGTCAGGTGCTGGGGCAGGGCTTCGAGCCCGATCCCTCCAGCCGTGTGTACGACCGCTGCGTCCGGGGGGAAAGGCAGCCGCTCGGCTACCTGCGTGATGGCTGAGTCGCTCACGGCGATCAGATAGAGGTCGGCGGCGGCCAGTGCGGTCGGATCCGAACTCCATGGGATGTGGCATTGAGCTGCGATCTGAGCCCCCCGTTCGGTGTTGCGGGCCATCAGCTGCCGCAGCTCGAGGGTTGGATGTTCACTCACGGCCCGGACCAGTGCTTCGGCCAGATTGCCGCTGCCTATGATTACGATGCTTCTTGTCATTTTATCTGTTTTATTGTTCCTGTTCGGCCATGGCGTCGTCCAGATCGATCAGGCGGATGCGCTCCCCTTCGAGACGGATGGTCGAGCGAAGCCCCTGAAGGGCCCGGTTGATCTGGCGCATCTCGGTCGTATCGGCCAGATGCAGGCGGGTGGTGCCGTGGCGGTCAACCGCCTTCAGGATGTTGTAGAGGGTCATCTCATGAATGTCGCGTCCGGGAGAGAATGCGGCCTCCCGGTCGTCCTCCCGGTTCTGGGTCTCGACGAGCACTCCGGCTTCGACCAGTTGATAGAGGATATCGTTGACGATGCGGGTCGGGAGCGAAAGGCGGCTTCGGATCTCGGAGACGGGCACGGAGCTCTCGCCGCGACGGAACCTGTGGACGATGCAGAGCATGACGGCCAGCATGATCTGGCGGCGGGTGTCGGTGCTGATCCGGAGCGATTCGCGCTCCTGGTCGAAACGGGCGACATTCTGGTAGGCGAACGAGAGTTCGCCGCCGAAGAGCAGGATCTCCCACGAGATCTGGATCCAGAGCAGGAAGAGCGGAATGGCGGCGAAACTTCCGTAGATGGTGTTGTAGGAGCTCATCCACTGCTGCAGGTAGACGTATCCCCACTGGAAGAGCAGAAAGATCGTGCCGGCGATGATACCGGCACGCCAGGCGTTACGCCACAGCACCTTGGTGTTGGGGACCACGACGTAGATGAGCGTGAACATGCCCCAGATGATCAGCAGGGCCGAGAGTTTGGTCAGGATCAGGCTGAGCAGGGCATTTTGCGGGGTGAACAGCTCGAGGGCGTAGTTGCCCAGGGCGCTGGCCGCAAGCCAGAGAATCGGGGCAAGGAAGACCAGAATGAGGTAGTTGACGTACTGTCGGGCGATGTTGCGCGAGGAGCGTACCTCCCAGATGTTGTTGAAGGCCCGCTCGACCGAGCCGAAGACCCGGAAGACCGCCCAGAAGAGGGTGATGATACCGAAAAAGGCGAGTACGCCGCCGCGGGTGGTGGCCAGGGCCCGTTCGGCGAACTGGATGATGTAGTCGACCACCGCCTTGTTTTGCGGGAGGATTGCGTAGAGGTCCTGAATCAGCCCCTCCATCCAGCCGAATCCCTTGACGACGGCGAAGATCAGGGCCAGGATCGGAACGATCGAGATGATCGTGTAGAAGGTTAGTGCCGCGCTGCGGACAATTGTGTCGTGTTCGATCAGCCCCCGGGCCGTGTAGAAGAGCAGTTTGTACTGCTTGACGGCCCAGCGGACACGGGGCGAGCGGAACGAGTTGACGTTGCGTCGGAAGATCGTATCCGTGAAGTAGATGAACAGGTTTCGGAGTTTCATCGGCAAGCGCGACATTTGACCAAAGGTACTCATTTTAGGTGGATCGTCCAATAATCCGGCCCGATTTTCGTGAAGGCGAGGCTCCCCTCGTCGCCGGGGCGGATGCCCAGTCGGGTGGCGATCTCGGAGACGCTTATCGGAAAATCCTGTTTGAGCAGGGTCGGGCGGCGCCCCTTCAGTTCGTGTCGCAGCTTTTTGGGGTTGTACGCCTCGATGCGGTCGATCTCCAGCCAGCGCCCCATCGGGGCGTCGAACCGCTCGCGGGCGAATCCGTAGCCGTTTACGCTCCACAGATCGGCCCTGCCGGCCAGGTACTGCGGGGTCAGCCGCGCCTTCTGCAGCGCAACGTCGGGCAGGAAGAGCCAGTGGTAGCCCTGCGGGTCGAAGGCGTGGGTCGAGAGTGCACCGCCGGGGACCGGGGATGCGGAGAATTCACCGCGTCCGAGAGCGACGGCCGTTAAGAGGGGGCCGCTGTCGTCGGCATAGATCATCACCTCCTTGCATTCGTCGTGGAGGGAGACCACCTCGACGCGGGCCTTCTCGAAGAGACGGAGGGTCTCCTGTACGTCGAACAGCGGCGAGTTTTTCAGGCAGAGGCGATCCGTTAGGCGGAAGATCTCGCCGCGCAGGGCGAGGATGTCGGGAGAACAATCCTCCAGTCGGACCAGTTTGCGCCCCTCGGCACTCCGGCGGTCCGGATCGGCGCAGATCCAGTCGAACCGCTCTTGCACCGAGGGCAGGAACTCTTCAGCCGAGGCGTTGATAACCTGGATGTTCGAGACACCCAGCCGACGGAAATTCTCCGCGGCGACGGCGGCCAGCACCGGATCCCGTTCGAGGGTGACGACCTGACCGAAGCGGTTGGCCAGATAGAGGGTATCGACCCCCAGTCCGCAGGTGAGATCCAGCGCGGAGTCTCCCCGGCAGCTCTTGCGCTCGGCGCACGCCTCGCTCGAAGCCTGCTCGAAAGCGAGCGGCGGCAGGATGCAGCGCGCCTCGTAGTAGCGGGGCAGTTTGGTGCGTGCCCGCTGAAGGTATTTCACCTGCGTGGCGACCAGCGCCGCGTGGTCGATGTGCTTGTCCAGCGCGATACGGGTCGGGTCGCGGTCGATCTGTTCGTCGATCGTGCGGTGCAGCGGCTCGCTGCAGAGCAGCCGGTATTGTTCGAGGGTCATCATTGCGAAGGCAAATGTACCGAATTTTTCCGTTCGACGCTCCAAAGCAGCAGCGTTGCCAGCAGGAAAATGCCGTAGGCGATGAGGCATTGTGTCTGCGACAGCCGCACCTCAAGGACGGCATGCGGCAGGTCGGCTCCGAAGTCGATCAGCAGATTCTGCCCGCGGGCGAGCCATCCGATGAGCGGGGCAAAGAGGGGCTGGAGCAGAGATAGGGGCAGGAGCATCCAGATGGTGCTGGCGCCGACCAGCAGGTTGGCCAGCAGCACCACGAGCGGGTTGAGCAGCAGTCCGACGATCGATACCTGCCCGAAGGTGGCGGAGATGAGCGGGGCGGTGACGAGCGAGGCCGTCACGCCGATCGCGAGGGTTGCCGTCAGCAGGTTGAGAATCCGCCTTCGACTTCGCAGCAGCCGGGCGAGGGGAACACCCCAGGCGATGATTCCCCCGACGGCCAGAAAGGAGAGCTGGAAACTGAGGTCGAACAGGTAGTCGGTACGCAGGAGCAGCATGACGAAGGCCGTGCCGCAGAGGGTGTTCATGCTGACATACTCCGACGAGGAGGCGAGCGCGAACTGGAGGATCGAGAACATGAGTGCGGCCCGTACGACGCTGGGCGGAAAGCCGGTCGTGGCGGCATAGAGCCAGATGAGCAGTATGACGAGAAGATTGCGAGCGATGTGTCCGCGACGCAGCAGGGACATCCACCATAGCGCCAGATTTGCGAGCATGAAGACGATACCGACGTGCAGCCCCGATACGGCGAGTAGGTGCGAGGTGCCGCTGCGCGAGTAGATGGCCCGAAGTGGGTCGGTGATGGCACGGCGGTCGCCGGCTGTCATGGCGTTGACAACAGCCTGCTCGTCGGCCGGCAGATGCAGCCGGTTGAGCCGCTCGACGGCCCCTTCGTGAAGCCAGGTGGAGAGCTTTCGCAGGGAGACTCCCCGGCTGACGGTGTCGAGACTCAGCAGCTGTCGCTCGCTCAGGTAGAGTGTTCCGACATATCCGCGCCGCATCATGAGCCGTCCGTAGCCGCCGCTGCGATCGGTGAAGGGGTAGATCTTTCCCTGAAGGACCGTCTCGCTGCCGGGGGTGAGACGGAGGGTCGAGTCGCAGCGGATCAGCAGATTGCCCGTGGCCGGAAGCCACCTTCTGCTCCCGGCGTTGCGTTCGGCCCGGAGCGTGGCTCCGACCGAAGTGCGGGATCCCTGCTCCGAGAGAGTCTCGCGAACGACCACCTAGTATTCGCCCCGGATGCCGGTTTGAGGGCCGGGGCGGCTTTGCCAGGTTGTGACCGTCATGCCGAAGAGCAGAATGGCGGCCAGGGTGGCATATCCGGCCGTACGCCCCTCCGTGAGCAGCGCGGCAACGCCGCAGAGGATGAATCCGCCGCCGGTGAACCACAGGGGCAGCAGGTAGTGGTCGGCCAGCAGAATCCCCACAATCAGTGGCGGCAGGGCCCTGACCATCGGCATTCGCATCAGACGTTCCCGCAGCATTTCCGGGGCGATTCGCAGCATGGAGTTTGGGTTCGGATGAGTTTTCTTTTCGATAAAGGTAGTGGATTTTTATCGAACGGCGATGGCGAAGAACAAAAAACAGCCTTCCGCCGGATTGCGGAAGACTGTTTGGATGGATCTGCTCTCCCCTTGTCAGAAGGAGGAGAAGGCGCTCCAGCTTGCGTTTTGTTCGGCTGCGGCCTGAATCTGCTCGGGCAGGTTCGCAAAGAAGTTGTAGCCGGTCAGACGTTCGATCTCGGCGACCGATTTGGTGTAGCTCTGGTAGCTGTTCCCTGAATACTCCTTGTGGGGCAGCCATACGCCGACGGTCGAGGCCGACGTAATCTCACCGGTGGCCGCATTGCGTTTGACCTTGAGCAGCACCTTGTAGTAATAGTTCGGCACGGGGCACTGCTTGCTGTCGTGCGCCGGTCGGATGTAGGTGACCGGTTCGTTCCCAGCGACGGTTTGCAGGATTGCTCCCGTTACGACATAGACCGTATCGGCTGAGCCGGTCAGCGAGCGTACACCCCCTTCGAGCGAGTTCCAGATGCCTCCGTTGAATCCGTTCTGCAGCTGGGGCGTCGAGTTGGTGGCGTAGAAGGTCTGCGTGCAGGCCGTCCCGTAGGGATCGCGGTTGCGATCGGCATTCGAGATCTGGTGGCCGCGCGAGTAGAAGTTGCTGCCGACATTGACCCCGTACGAGCCGTCCCAGACGTTGATCTGGTCGGTGGTCGAGATGCCCGGGGTCGCCTGCCACGGGTCGTTCGGTCGTCCCGAACCCAGATCGTCGGCCGTCAGCGGATAGGCGACCCAGTAGGCCGTGTAGGTCGACTTGTCGTAGTAGATCGTGTAGTTCCTTTTCGACGAGTCGTCGTAGAAACTGCGGGTCAGCATACTGCTGCTTTCGCCTTCGATCTTGGCCGGCAGTTCGAACCAGGCCGTGTGATCGGTCAGCGGCCGCGGGTTGAGTGTCGTAAAGGTGATCTCGGCACTCTGCGACGAGACACCGTTGGTGCCCGTGACCACTCCGTAGAGCGTGTAGGTCGTATTGCCTTGCAGCGAAGAGAGGGTTGCCGTTGCCTGACTTCCCGAAACAGTGGCAGCGACACTTTGGGTGTCACTGCCATTGTTGGTGAAGTAGATGAACTGCACCCCGGTTGCGTAGGCCTCATGGGTCAGGCTGCACGCGATCTCCGCACTGGAGGCGGTGATGTTGCTCACGCTCGGTGTTTCGATTCCCGGGGTAGGGTCTGGGGTCGGAACCCCGCCCGTCCCTCACTGTCTCTTGAACAGACGGAAGGTTCCGTTCTGGTTCAAACTATTTGTGGTGTAGGTCCGCCAATTAGTGGCTTTGAAGCCCGACAAATATCTGGATTGATTCGTGTCAAAGATTTCCCAGTTCCATTTTTCAGAAACTTTGACGAATGTCCATATGTCGATATAGTTTGCTTCAACTCTCAGGAAGTTGTTTTTTCCTCCATTAGGATTCATTCCCAATCCTATAGTCGAATCTGCAGTCGAAATTATGTTGAATCCTTCTCCGTTCTTTGTGAATGTCCACGTCATGTCTGTAGAAGGATTGCTAATCGTATTGCCCGAAAGGATCGTAGTACTTGGAAGTGTCAGCGAAACCGGGGGATTGCCTAAGGATCCCGTATTCGGCAGGTAGTAGGGCTCTCCATCGAATTCCCCTATCAAAATGTACTCACCTTCGGTGATCTCTTCTGTAGTGGTTACTTCAATAAAAGTAATTGCCGTCGAAGTGCTTGAGAGCTGCGAAACAGTGATCGTTTGAGCAGGGGCAGTAGCATAAGTAAATGTGACGGTTGCGGAACGAACGTCTCCATCGTTGGGATCTACGGTGAAGGTTACCTCGCCATCCGTCGTGGTGTCAAAGCTGTGGATCCACTCGGCGGGTGCGTCACCCGAGGTGGCCGTTGCTGCGATCGTTTCTCCCTCAACGGGATTCTGGATCGTGTAGTTGACGGTTACCTGCTCTCCGGCCGGGTCTGCCGATACGGTAGCGGGGCTGGTGATCTTCAGAACGGGAGGCAGCGTATTGCCGTAGACGATGTTGATCTCCGAGATGATCATTCGCTTCCCTTCCGGCTCAATGCGGATCTTCGTTTTGCTCGTCTGGGCGGGGAATGCGAAAGAGTAGGTTTCGAAGGTCTCGGTCAACTGAGTCTCGGTGGTCTGCGAAGTTTCACCCGCAGTTACCTTGAGGCTGGTATTGTCGCCGGCCCATGCTCTTGCCTTGATAGTTACCGTGAATTCCTGCGAAAGATCCAGATCTACCGTTGTCAAATATCCGTGGTTACTGGTGCTGATACGCAATCCAGAAGGGATGTTGTATTGATAGGTGTATTCAGCTGCCGAGTAGAGCTTCTCCCCATTGGAATTTTCTCTGATTGTAGGATCGTAGGCAGAGGTTCCTTTCAAGTCGGTAAAGTCGTCGAAGAAAGGAAGAAGCATACCGGCCTCTGCTGCGGTGATATGCTCGTCCGCAATGCCGATGCGAAGCGTGGTGATCTTGCCCGGGAGAATCTCGATATCCTGGCCCAGAGTAATTACCTTGTTGATCGTGTAGCCTTCGGTCGTGGCGGCAACGGTCAGCTGCGTTCCCGTGGGCAGCGTCTGCGGATATACACTCAGGTAGGTAGCGTTTGTATCGTCAATAGCATATTGCGTAGCGCTGGTATAGTGAGCGGTGACTGTGCTTGATTGTCCGTAATAAGGTGCAGTTATCACGCCGTTTACAAAGTCGACAACCACGCGTCCGGCCAGAGGAAGGTTTTGGGTCTCATCAGTAGTGACCGCGAGGGTGTTTACATGTTGTCCGGTGATGGCATTGCCCGTCGTGTTGTCCTGCAGTACGACCTTTACTACGCCGCTTACACGCTTGAACTGCATGTTCTCGATCTTGGTGGTATTGGCAGTAACCTCAACCGGTTTGGCTACCAGCAGGTCGGCCGCACCATCGAACGACGTGACGGTCGGATTCTGGTTGGCCGGCAGATCAACTTTTGCTCCGAAGGTTTCGTTGGTGGCAATATAAGATATTCCGTTGCTCGTGTAGGGATAGTAGGCGTAGAGTGTGGCGACACCGTCCGGAAGGGTGATCGATCCGGAGAAGGTCGTCGTTTGGGTGCTCGACTGGTTGTCGTTGGTGAAGCGTTCGTGCACCATGGGAACGTCCGGGCTGCTTGTGGTGGTGACGCCGATCTGGTCGTTGGCGCTCCACATGGGGGTTGAACCCTGCATCTCGGTGCGGGTTCCCTGCTCGTCGATGGACGAAACCTCGGGGTTGCCGGCCTGGATGGTCAGCTGTACGGGAGTGAGTCCGTTGTTCTCTTCGACGTTGTCTTTGGTACATGAGGTGAATGCCAATGCAGCTGCTGCAAGAAGCATCCATGATTTAGTCAGGGTTTTCATTGGGAGTCGGTTTTTTACAGATCGTATTCATTCCCGTCTTCAAGATAGTCGCCGGCAGCACCCGGGTTGCCGTAATCGGACTGACTCTCGACAAAGCCTTTTTCTACCGAAATCTCCAGGACTTCGATGCGCGGAGAGGAGTAAACGGCTCTTCTACCGTCAAATGAATCATAATGTTTTTCCATAACAAGGTATATTAATTGGTTTAGTAAATTTTACGAGCACACCTCTATTATATGGAGTGATATCGCAAATATATGGATAATTTGGATAAAAATGTAACTAAAAAAGTCCGATTTTACAAAAAAGTAACAGCAACCCCCTCAGAGGGGGTTGCTGCACGGATTTTGCTCTAGAGCAGGGCGTTGAATTTTAATACATGCTTTCGAACATGCTCTGACTCTTGTCATATTTCAGGTCGGAAAGCGACGAAGCCTTGACGCCGATGTTGAAGCTCCAGCTTTTGTATCGGCCGAAGGGAACCCACATGAAGGACATCTGCCAGCAGTGTAGGTCGCGGACGATTGTCACGGTGGCCGGCGAGAGCTCTTTGGCCTGGAAGTCGTAGCCTCCCGAGAAGTTGATACCCAGCTTTGGCAGCACGGTAAGGCTGCCGTTGACGGTGACCGTCTGCGAGAGGTTCTTGCGATAGCCGGTCGTGCCGTTGTTGACGGCCTGGGCCGTGTAGCTGAGCGTATAGCTGAAGCCCAGGTTCCAGGGAAGTGAGAAGTCGTAGTAGGTTTGGGTCATCAACAGACGGCGTTGGGCCGGATCCATCTGCCCGTAGGGGTCGTAGAACGGATTGGTGTAGAGCGGATCCGTGGTGACGCCGCTGGTGATGTCGTTGATGGCGGGGGTCGACCGATCCTGCCGGGACTGGAACGTATAGCCGAACGAAGTGCTTACGCTCGAGAGTCGTCCCGGGAAGAAGAGCTTGTCGTAGCGTTGTCCCTGGGGGGAGATCCGGTAGGGGTCGAGTGTGGCGTTGATCGTGATACCGAAGTTCGGGATTACGGTGGTTCGCAGCGACAGGGGAATGTTCGAGAGCTTCATCGAGTCGGCCAGGAAGTTGTACGAGAAGGCGCCGATGCGGAACTCATCGATCAGTTTGATCTTCTTCATGCCCGAGGTGTCGGTCTTGCTGAGCACCTTCATCTCGAGCGTCTGGGAGAGGGTGACGTTCAGATTCAGCGTACGTCCCGAGGTCGGTCCGCCGAAAATGCCGTCCTGGAACGGGGAGTAGGTCTTCGTGTTGCCCAGTGAGTCGGTCTGGACGGTCTTGTAGAAGCCGTATTTCTGCTTCGAGAAGTCGGGGGCGTAGGAGAAGCTGATGGTCGGCGTCAGGGTGTGGCGGATGGCCTGGATCTTACGGGTGCGTTTCTTCGATTCGAAGCGGCCGTAGACGGTGGTCGAGGCCTGCAGGCTGAAGTTGTAGTTGTAGATGCGGTAGAAGCCGTAATCGGGATCGAGCGTCTCGACCTGGTTGGTGACCGGGTTCCAGACCTGTTCGGTCTTCTTGAAATACCACTTCTCGTCGTAGTTGAGTGTCGGTCCGAAGTTGATGTAGTTGAAGAGCATGTAGGAGGCCGAAACGGGAATCGTGTGCTGGATTCCGTACTGCATGTCCTGAAGTGTCTGTTTGGAGAAGAGATCCGACTCCTGGGCATTTGCCTTGGCGTTGAGCTTGCCGGTGTAGCGGAGCGAGATCTTTTCATACCATTTGGCCTTTCCCATGGCCTCCTTGCGCTTGAAGGGGTAGAAGGTCGAGACGCTGAAGACGGCGTTGGGCAGGGTGATCGAGAGGGCACCGGTCTGGGAGTTCTGCGAGGCCGACAGGCTCGACGAGAACGAGAACGGCGTGCCAAGCCAGCTCTTCGAGTAGGAGATCGTGGAGTTGGTCTGCGTCTGCAGGGCCTGATTCAGGGAGGCGGCCGCGTAGTCGTTGTAGCCGCTGGTTCGGAAGTCGACCAGCGCGGAGAAGGTGGAGCCGGGATTGGCCTTGGCATCCTGCTGATGGCGCCAGTAGAACTGGAAGTCGCTTTGTTTCGTGTAGTCGGGCATGCCCTTGTCTCCTATGCGGATGCTCGAGTAGTTGAAGAGCAGGTTGCCCGAGTGCTTGTAGCGCTTCATGTAGTTCATGGTTGCGGAGGCCTCCCACGAACCGAGCGTGTAGATGCCGCCCCGCAGGGCAAGGTCGACGTGTTGTCCGATGGCGAAATAGTAACCCAGGTCACGCAGGAAGAAACCCTTGGTGGCATCCTCTCCGATGGTCGGCATCAGCAGACCCGACTTGGGGCCCGTGTTGAGCGGGAAGAAGCCTTCGGGCAGCAGGGGAAAGTAGATTGGAACATCCTCCAGAACGATGTAGGCCGGTCCGGTGACGACTTTCTTGCCCGGGATCATCTTCGCACGGGTCAGCGAGAGGTAGAAGTGGGGATGGTCCGTCTGGTCGCACGTGGTGTATTTGCCGCCGCGGATGTAGGAGGTGTTGTCGTCCATTTTCTTGACATCGTTGCCGATGAGCCAGCCATCGCCCTGCTGGGTGGCCACCCCCTTGATCTTCGCCTTCTTCGAGTCGAAGTTGTAGGTGATCGTGTCCATGGCATAGGGGGTCGATGAGCCCTCGGTAAAGAGGGGCTGCGTGACGGTTGCCTCCCCCTCCACCGTGTCTCTCTTGCCGTAGGCGAGCACCATCTTCTTGTCCAGATCCACCCGCATGAAGTCACCCTTGAGGTTCATGTTCTGGTAGGTGATATCACCCTCGTTGTAGATGTAGATCGTGCGGTTTCTGACGTCGTAGTAGAGCGAGTCCTTGTTCGTACCCGAGACGACGTCGTCCAGAAAGGCCCGCTGCCGCTGCTGAGTGCGGGTTGAATCCTGCGAAAGAGAGTCGGCGGTGGGGCTGGAGAGCGAATCCTGCTGCGGGGTGTAGGGTGAAGATTCGATCGCAAGGCCGGCTTCGTCGTTTGCAACGCCCTCCGGGAGGGTGTCTGGGGCCGGTTGCTCGAGTGTCCTCTTGGCCCGCTCGGCCGCGCGTCGCTGCTGGCGCAGTTCGTGACGGGAGGGGGGCGTCGAATCGGGTTGAACGCTGTCGGAGCGAATGCCGCCCTGCTCGTCCAAAGCCCGGAACTCCGCAGGAATGGCCATGCTGAGCAGCGGGATCAGGAAGAGCAGTAACATCGCCCCCGTGAAGAGATATTTTGTCTTCAGTCTGTTCAAAATTCCAAAAAAAATCGTACCTTTGCCGACAAGTCGGCAAAAACGCCCGAAAAAGGCCTTCTATGCCTGCAAAAGTGCATTTTTGTATCCGACAAATATAGGTAAAAAATCGGAATCCGTTAAATTTTCAACCACTTTTACAATGCGCAGGTCTCTTTTTACGGTGTTGCTGTTTGCGATGACTGCACTTCTTTTCAACGGAGCCATGGCGGAGAATATTGCGCAGGGGGTGCGGGTGATTGTGATCGATGCCGGCCACGGCGGTGCGAAGTTCCCCGGAGCCAGTTACAAGGGGGTGTACGAGAAGGATCTCAACCTGCAGATAGCCCTGAAGCTCGGGGCGCTGATCGAGAAGCACCTTCCGAATATCAAAGTGGTCTATACCCGCAAGACCGACAAGCAGTTCTCCGAGAGCCTGACGCAGGATCTTCAGGCCAGAGCCGACATTGCGAACAAGGCTTCGGGCGATCTGTTCATCTCGATCCATACCAATGCAGCCGAGTCCCGTTCGGCGCGGGGGGTCGAGACGCTCATCATGGGTGAAACTCCGCTGGAGAAGAATGCCAACGAACGGGCCCTCTATGCCAACAACCAGGAGGAGCTGATCGATATGTCCAACGAAAAGACGGCGGCCATCGTACGGGCCTACATTCAGAACCTGCAGTTTACCTACGGCGAGTACAGCGAGGCGATGGCCCGTCTGGTGCAGAAGCACTACGTCGGCTCGGGACGCCACAACCGCGGCGTGAAGCGACAGCCTCTGAAGGTGCTATACGCCACCGACATGCCGGGTATTCTGACCGAGATCGGCTTCCTCTCGAACGACGAGGAGCGCGCCTACATGACCTCGGCCAAGGGACAGGCGGCCATCGCGCAGGATCTGTTCGACGCCGTGAAGGACTATACGGAGTTCGTACAGGGCACCCTGCTGGTCGAGGACGATGCCATTTACGAGCAGGCCGATCCCGACGAGTCGGAAACGGCCGCCGGGGAGAGTGGCGCGCAGGAGGAGTCGTTCTATGCCGTGCAGCTGATCGCCAGCGTCAAGCCGGTGGGGCTCAAGGATCGGCAGTTCAAGAGCTATCGGGGAAAGGTCGAGCAGTATACGAGCTCCGGCCGTTTCAAGTATAAGTATTGTGTGGGACGATTCACGGATCGCAAGCAGGCCGAAGCCAAGCTGGCCGAGGTGAAGAAGGAGTTCAAGGACGCCTTTATCGTGCGGTGCGAAGGGACGCGGATCGTTTCGTAAAGATTTGAAAAGATGAAGATGAAAAGAGAGGTTAAGATCGGTATTTTCGCCGTGTTGATGATAGGTGCGCTGTGGGCCGGAGTCCGTTTCCTGAAGGGATTCGACCTGTTCAGCCGCAATATGGTCTACTATGCCGTTTACGATCAGGTGGACGGGGTGCAGAATGCCTCTTCGGTGCTGATTCAGGGTGTCAAGGTAGGATCCGTGACCGACATTCTGTTCGATCCTTCGCGGGATCATCGTGTCGTGCTGCAGCTGTCCGTCAAACGGCAGTACCGGATTCCCTCGGACTCCGAGGCCCGTATTTTCAGCAACAGCCTGATGGGGTCGAAGGCGATCGGCATCGAGCTGGGCTCCTCCACCCAATACCTCGAGAAGGGGGATACGCTGCGTTCGACTCGTGAGAAGGATCTGATGGATATGGCCGGTTCGGAGCTCGACTTCTTCAAGCAGAAGATCTCGCAGGTGACCTCCGATCTGAATCGGACGATGAACAACCTGAATATGATCATGGAGCAGAATGCGGAGAGTATCCGGGGGACGATGGAGCATCTGAATTCGATCTCGGGCCATGTAGACGGATTGCTCGCAGCCGAGCGGGAGAGTCTGGAGAGCGCCATCGCCAACCTGTCGCGCTTCTCGGAGATGCTGGGTGAGAATTCGCCCCGCATCGACAGCATCGTGCGCAACCTGAACAACCTCTCCGGGCAGATGGCTTCGGCGGATCTGATCCGCAACCTCGATTCGGCCCTCACCGAGCTGGATGCGATTCTGACGCGGGTGAACAGCGGCGAGGGAACGGTCGGCAAACTCTTCAACGATCCGGCGCTCTACGAGTCGCTCAACCGGAGCGCCGAGAACCTGGCTTCGCTGCTGGCCGATCTGGAGGCTTATCCGAAACGTTACGTCCACTTCTCTCTCTTTGGCGGCGGCCAGAAGAAGGTGGAGAAGGAGCGGGCCCTCAAGGAGGCAGAGCAGGCTCAGGAGCTGCTCGATACCCTGGCCCAGAGTTCTCTTGAGGCTGCTGCATCGGACGCGTCGTCCGATCGTCCTGCTGCCGTTGAGGCAGGGGCGGATGAGTAGCTTCTCATTGATTCCATACGATGATATATCCGGCAAACTTTGAACAAAAAGTAGGCTTCGACCGCTTGCGCGAGCAGGTGGCCTCACTCTGTACGATCCGGGGCGGACGGGAGCGCCTCTCGGCCGAGACGTTCAGTTGTGAACGTCGAGAGATCGAACGGCGTCTGGCGCTTGCCGACGAGATGCGCCGGCTGTTGATGCTCGAACGCGATTTTCCCGACGAGGAGTTCGTCGATACCGATGCCATCCTGACCAAACTGCGGGTCGAGGGGAGCTTCCTCGAGGTCGAGGAGGTGGTGCAGCTGCGCCAGGCCCTCGCGGCGGCCGGCGGGATTGCTGCGTTCATTACGGGGCGGGGCGAGGAGCTCTATCCCGAACTTCGACGCCGCAGTGCGGGTGTCGAGTCTTTCCCCGAGATTATCCGGGCGATCGACGGCATGGTGGACCAGTCTGGCAAGATCCGGGACAATGCCTCCCCGGAGCTGCAGCAGATCCGTCGTTCGATCCGCGAACGGGAGGGACAGGCGGCCAAACGGCTGCAGCAGGTGCTCGCCAGCGCCAAGAGTGCCGGCATTGTGGATGCCGACGCGGTGCTGTCGATTCGCGACGGCCGGGCGGTGATCCCCGTGGCGGCGGCGAACAAGCGGAAGCTGCAGGGTTTTATTCATGACGAGTCGGCCACGGGCAAGACTTTCTACGTCGAACCGGTCGAGGTGGTCGAGATCAACAACGAACTCAAGGAGCTTGAGTATGCCGAACGGCGGGAGATCGTTCGGATTCTGCAGGCGTTTACCGATCAGGTGCGTCCCGAGGCGGAGCGGATCGCCGAGGTAGGTGACTACCTGGCCGATCTGGACATGATCCGGGCCAAGGCGCTCTGGGCCGTTGCAAACGGGGCGGGGCGGCCGATCGTGTCGACCGACGACCGGCTGGTGCTGCGCAACGCCCGTCATCCGCTGCTCGAGCAGACGCTCCGCGCTCAGGGGAAGGGGATCGTGCCGCTCGAAATGCAGTTGGACCGGAACAGCCGTATTCTGGTCATCTCGGGTCCCAATGCCGGAGGAAAGTCGGTCTGCCTGAAGACGACCGGCATCGTGCAGTACATGTTTCAGTGCGGGTTTCTGGTGACGGCCTCGGAGAACTCCGAGCTGCCGATTTTCCGCAACGTGATGATCGACATCGGCGACGAACAGTCGATCGACGACGACCTTTCGACCTACTCTTCGCATCTGCTCAATATGAAACACATGCTCTCGGGGGCATCGGACCGTACGCTGATTCTGATCGACGAGTTCGGATCGGGTACCGAGCCCGTTTTAGGCGGAGCGATTGCCGAGGCGATCCTTGACCGGCTGCGGGAGAAGGGGTGTTACGGAGTCATCACGACCCACTACGCCAATATCAAATACTATGCGTCGAACACCGAGGGGGTGGCCAACGGTGCGATGATGTTCGATGTGCAGAATATCCGCCCCCTCTTCAAGCTGGAGATGGGGCGCCCGGGCAGTTCGTTCGCCATCGAGATTGCCCGCAAGATCGGCCTTCCCGAGGAGATCATCCGGGATGCGAGCGAGAAGGCGGGCAGCGACCATATCAATATCGAGAAACAGTTGCGGGAGATTGCCCGTGACAAGCACTATTGGGCGCAGAAACGCGATCGGATACGCATTGCGGACCGCAAGGTCGAGGAGCTGGAGCAGAACTACACGGAGCAGCTTTCGCGAATCCGGGAGGAGCGTTCGGCAATTCTGAAGAGGGCGAAAGAGAAGGCCCAGCAGCTCATTGCGGATGCCAACCGCCAGATCGAGAACACGATCCGCACCATCCGCGAGGCGCAGGCCGAAAAGGAGTTGACACGGCTGGTCCGCAAGGAGTTCGACGGGTTCCGCGATCAGGTCGAGAGGGCCGATGCGGTGGATCCGTCGCATGACGAGCGGGTGGTGCGGGAGATGGAGAAGCTCGAGCGTCGCCGCCAGCGCCGCGAGGAGCGCCGCCAGCAGGCGGGGGAGAGCCGCCCCGAGGAGCCGGCTCCGCAGGCAAAGCCGCGCGAGGTGGAGGTTGGATCGAAGGTCAAGATCGCCGGCCAGGATATTCCCGGCGTGGTGCTCTCCTTCAAAGGCAAGAAGGCCCAGGTGGCTTTCGGACAAATTCTTACGACGGTCGACCGCAGCGCGCTTGTCGCCATCTCGGGCGCCGAGTACAAGCAGGCGACACAGCCCGTGCAGCCGCGTATCTCGGTCTCGGCGGATGTGTCGGCCCGTAAACTCAACTTCAAGGACCATATCGACGTGCGGGGATTGCGTGCGGCCGAGGCATTGGAGATCGTGCGGAACTTCATCGACGATGCGATCATGGTCGGTGTCGGTTCGGTGACCATCCTGCACGGCAAGGGAACCGGAGCTCTCAAGGAGGAGATTCGCCGCTACCTGCGCAGTGTCCCCGAGGTGCAGCGTGCGGTCGACGAACATGCCGACCGGGGTGGTGCGGGCATTACGGTGGTGACCTTCAAAACGGAATAGAACGTAAAACTGTTGTAGAATACGGTTATGCGATACAAGTTGTCAGAAATAGCGCAAATTTGCGGAGGAGGGTTCTCGGGAGAAGACCTCACGGTCGAGCGGATCTCGACCGACAGTCGGAACTGCAACGCGGGCGACGGCGAACTGTTCGTAGCCATGCGGGGCGTCAATCATGATTCGCACGCCTTTGTCGGCGAGATGGCTCGCCGGGGCGTACGGGCATTCCTGGTGGAGCATCCGGTCGAACTGCCCGACGGGTGCGGATGTGTGGTGGTGGAGCGTTCGATCGACGCCTTGCAGCGTCTGGCCGCCTACCATCGGGAGCAGTTCCGCGGATACGTGGTAGGTATCACGGGGTCGAACGGCAAGACGGTGGTCAAGGAGTGGATCGCCCAGCAGATTCCCCCGACGGTCAAATGTTTCCGTTCGCCGAAGAGCTACAATTCGCAGCTGGGCGTGGCGCTGTCGCTGCTCATGATCGAGGGCGACGAGCAGCTGGCCCTGATCGAGGCGGGCATCTCGCAACCGGGTGAGATGGTGCGTCTGGAGCGGATGATACGGCCCGACATGGTGATCTTCACCTCGATCGGCGAGGCGCACCAGAAGAACTTCGCCTCGCTCGAGGAGAAGAGCGCCGAGAAACTGGTGCTGGCCAAGGGGGCCAAGACCATTCTCTATCACCGCTCGGCGGCGCTGCTGGAACGGATGATCCGTACCCTCTTCTCGAACCGCGAGCTGCTCGATGCGGCCGACTACCGCCTGCCCGAGCAGCTGCCCGACGGGGTGCTGGCCAGCGAGGCGGGACGGATTGATGCCCAGATCGTGGGGACCTTCTGTCGGGCCATGAGTTTTCCGGCGCCCGATTTCGACCGGATCCAACCCGTGGCGATGCGTCTGGAGGTAAAGGAGGGAATCAACCGCTCGCTGCTGATCGACGATGCCTACAATTCGGATATCAACTCCCTCTCGATAGCGCTCGACTATCTGCACAACATGGCGGCCGGACGTCCCACGACGCTCATCCTCTCGGACATCGAGCAGAGCGGCGTAGCGGATGAAACCCTCTATACGGAGGTGGCCCGGATTGTCGCGGCGGCAGGCGTGGGCCGGCTGATCGGCGTCGGCGAGCATATCCGTGCGGCGGGGGCGCTGTTCCCCTGCGAGAGCACCTTCTACCATACGACCGACGAACTGTTGCACCACCTGCGCACGGACGACGTGGCGGGACGTGTGGTGCTGATCAAGGGGAGCCGCAGCAGCCGTTTCGAGCGGGTCAGCCACATGCTCGAGCGCAAGAGCCATACGACGATCCTCGAGGTCGACCTGGATGCGATGATCCATAATTTGAACTGTTACCGTTCGAAACTTCGTCCCGGTGTGCGGCTGGTGGCGATGGTGAAGGCCTCCAGTTACGGTGCGGGGGATTTTGAGATTGCGCAGATGCTGCAGCACCAGGGGGTGAACTACCTGGCCGTCGCCTTTGCCGACGAGGGGGTACTGCTGCGCGAGCGGGGCATCTCGATGCCGATCGTGGTGCTGAATGCCGACGAGGGGAGCTTCGATCTGATGGTCTCGCATCGGCTGGAGCCCGAAATATACAGTTTCCGTTCGCTGGACTACTTCTGCCGGGCCGTCGAACGGGCTGGTGAGGAGCACTATCCGATCCACATCAAGCTCGATACGGGCATGCACCGGTTGGGCTTCTCGGAGGAGGAGCTGGGTCGCCTCGGCGAACGGCTGCACGAGACGCAGCGCGTGAAGGTGGCGAGCATCTTCTCCCATCTGAGCTGTGCTGATATGCCCGAGAAGGATGATTTCACGCGGGCGCAGATCGCCCGGTTCGACCGCATGAGCGGCCATCTGGCCTCCTTGCTGCCCTATCCGGTTCTGCGTCATACGGCTAATTCGGCTGCCATCGAGCGTTTCCCCGAGGCCCAGTTCGACATGTGCCGGCTGGGAATCGGTCTTTACGGGTTCGGAGGAACCCCTGAAGATGATTTGCACCCCGTCTCGACGCTCAAGACCCGTATCGTGCAGCTTCATCACCTGGCTGCCGGTGAGGCGGTCGGATATGGTGGGGCCGGGGTGCTCGACCGTTCTTCGCTCATTGCGACCATTCCGGTCGGGTATGCCGACGGGCTGGACCGTCACCTGAGCTGCGGCCGCTGGTCGATGCGGGTGGCCGGAAAGGCTGCTCCGATTGTGGGGCGTATCTGCATGGACAGCTGCATGATCGATGTGACGGATATACCGGAGGTGGCCGAGGGAGACGAGGTGGTGATCTTTTCGGCCGAGCCGGGCAATACGGCCGAGGATATGGCCCGGGTGCTGGGTACGATCTCGTACGAGGTGATGACCTCCGTGTCGGGTCGTGTAAAACGAATTTATAAAAAGGAGTAGCCGAATACGGTGTAAAATAAGGCGGATGAAAGAGCAGCAACAGAAGGAGAAGACAGAACCCGGGACTCTCTATTTGATCCCCTGTCCGATTGCGGAGCGGGAGAGTGTCTGGGACGTGTTGCCCGAGGCCAACCGTGCGGTGATCGATTCGCTCGACTATTTCATTGTCGAGAATGTACGTACGGCCCGGCGCTTCCTCTCGAAGGCGGGCATCGCGCGGAAGATCGACGAGCTGGAGTTCCGTGAACTGAACGAACACACGAGCGATCCGCGCGAGGTGGAGCGGATGATGGAGCCGATCCTGGCCGGTCGCTCGGCCGGAGTGATCTCCGAGGCGGGTGTGCCGGGAGTTGCCGATCCGGGGGCCTGGATCGTGGCCCAATGCCATCGCCACGGCGTACGGGTGATCCCGCTGGTGGGCCCTTCGTCGATCCTGCTCGCCCTGATGGCCTCCGGTCTGAACGGACAGTCGTTCGCCTTCAACGGATATCTGCCCGTCAAGCCGCCCGAGCGGGCGAAGGCGATCCGGGCGCTGGAGCGGCGCGTGGTGCAGGAGCGGCAGTCGCAGCTCTTCATTGAGGCGCCGTATCGGAATGCGAAGCTGCTGGTGCAGCTGCTGGAGGTGTGTGCCCCCGAGACGCGGCTGACCGTGGCGGCCGACATTACGGGCCCCGAGGAGTATATCCGCACGAAAACCGTCCGCGAGTGGCGAAAGGGGCCGCTGCCGCAGATCGAAAAGCGCCCGGCGATCTTCATCCTGGGATGATGCGGCGTTGTGGTATGCAATTTGATCGACAAGAGGGAAAGAAACAAATAAAATAACGAGATATGAAAAAGGAAAACACTTACAACCAGTCGGTTAATGGCGATGAAGGATTCGCTCCGGGTGATGGATATCCATCCTGCGAAGGTGAGTCCTGTGCCAACCTGTCAGACGAGACACCCGCCGATGCTGACACAATGGCAGGCGACGGGGACGTGAAGCCGGGCTCGCGCGAGGCGGAGGCGGCCCTGCAGGCCGAGTGTGCCGAGTGGCAGGACAAATACCTGCGTCTGCAGGCCGAGTTCGACAACTTCCGCAAGCGGACGTTGCGCGAGAAGATGGATCTGGTGCAGAACGGCGGTGCCGAGACGGTCAAGAAGTTCCTCCCGTTGATGGACGACGTGCAGCGGGCGCTGGCCGCCATCGAGAAGAGCGACGATGTGAAGGCGCTGCGGGAGGGGGTGAAACTCATCGCGCAGAAGTTTAACGATACGCTCAAACAGCAGAACGTCACGCCGATTCCGGCCGTCGGTCTCGAGCTGGATACGGATCACCACGAGGCGGTGGCCCGTGTGGCGGCCGGAGAGGAGAACCGGGGCAAGATTGTGGATGTTGTCCAGCCCGGTTACATGATGGGCGACAAGGTGCTTCGCTTTGCGAAGGTCGTGGTCGGCGAATAAAAAGGGTTGCTAAGTCAATTTTGTTATGGCAGAGAAAAGAGATTATTACGAGGTGCTTGGCGTTGCGAAGAACGCCAACGCCGATGAGATAAAGAAGGCCTACCGAAAGGCGGCCATCAAGTATCACCCGGACAAGAATCCCGGTGACAAGGAGGCCGAGGAGAAGTTCAAGGAGGCGACCGAGGCGTATGACGTGCTCTCGAATCCAGAGAAGCGTGCGCGTTACGATCAGTTCGGACATGCGGGCATGAACGGCGCAGCCGGTGGTGCCGGCGGGTTCGGCGGATTCAGCAGCGGCGGATTCTCGATGGAGGATATCTTCTCGCAGTTCGGCGATATCTTCGGCGGACACTTCGGCGGCGGATTCCGCTCGTCGTCCACGGGCGGCGGTGCGCGTCGGGTAAGCCGTGGCTCGGATATCCGGGTCAAGGTGAAACTGACCCTCTCGGAGATAGCCAACGGTACGGTCAAGAAGCTGAAGATCAACAAGACGGTTGCCTGCTCGAAGTGCGGTGGCACGGGTGCCAAGGACAAGGACTCCTATGCAACCTGTACGACCTGTAACGGCAGCGGTTATGTGACCCGGGTTGAGAACACCTTCTTCGGACGGATGCAGACCCAGGGGACCTGTCCGACCTGCGGCGGTACGGGCAAGGTGATCACCGCCCCCTGCGACGAGTGCAAGGGCGAGGGTGTTGTCCGCGGTTCGGAGGTGGTTGAGATCCGTATCCCGGCCGGTGTCGGTGACGGCATGGCCCTGACGGTGACCGGCAAGGGTAATGCGGCCCGCCACGGCGGCGTGAACGGTGACCTGCAGGTGGTCATCGAAGAGGAGCGCAATCCGGAGTTGGTTCGCGACGGCAACGATTTGATCCACAACCTGACGATCTCCGTACCGACGGCTCTGCTCGGCGGTTCGGTCGAGGTTCCGACCATCGATGGCCGCGCCCGGATCAAGATCGCTCCGGGTACGCACGCAGGCAAGGTGCTGCGGTTGGCCGGCAAGGGTCTGCCCGATGTGAACGGCTATGGCCGTGGCGATATTCTGGTAGTAGTCGACATTGCGATCCCGGCCAAACTGTCGGCCGACGAGAAGAAGCTGGTCGAGCAGCTGGCCGAACAACCCAGCTTCCAGAAGACCGATACGGGCCGGACTCAGAACATTTTTGAGCGAATGAAAGGTTTCTTCCGGTAACGGAAGAGACTTTTTTCGTATCTTTACTGCGACGGGCAGATTGTATGTTTGTCATACGGCTGCCCGTTTAATTCAATTTCAGACCAAAGACTTATCGCCATGCTGGGATTCTCACCGTTCAAGAAACGCCCCAATCAGTTCAACTACATACCCCGATATTACGATCCGGCCAAGGAGGAGCGCGAACAGCGCCGGGCGGAGCTGCTGGGGCAGAAGCCCGAGCAGGCCGGTGCGGAGTATCGCCCCGGTCAGTATATCCGCACCCAGAGCGAGGCGCGTTCGGAGCGCCGCCGCCGGGAGGCCTCCCAGGGGTCGGGCCGCATTGCGATCCTGATCGGACTGGTTGTGCTGGTGCTGCTTTTCATGCTCTTCGGCTATCCGAAGCTGGTGGCCTTCTTCTCGACCCCGCGGCAGAGTGCGCAGCCCGCTGTCGAGGAGTTCAACCCCTATACGCCCATCACGGTCGTACCCAATGATTACGAGGAGGAGTAATGGCTGATCGAATCAAACTGCTGCCCGAGGTTGTCGCCAATCAGATTGCGGCCGGCGAGGTGGTCAACCGCCCCTCGTCCGTGGTGAAGGAGATGATGGAGAATGCGATCGATGCGGGCGCATCGACCGTGAAGGTCAATTTCCGCGACGGAGGCAGGGAGCTGATCCAGATCGTGGACGATGGCTGCGGCATGTCGCCCGTCGATGCCCGGCTCGCTTTCGACCGCCATGCCACGAGCAAGATCTCCTCTCTCGACGACATTTATGCCCTGCGCACCTTCGGATTCCGGGGCGAGGCGCTGGCCTCGATTGCCGCCGTCTCGCAGGTGGAGCTGCGCACGCGCCAGTCGGAGGACGAGATCGGTACCCTGACCACGGTCAACGGCGGCGAGTTCGTCTCGCAGACCCCGGTGGCCTGTCCCGTCGGGTCGCAGTTTTTCGTGCGCAACCTTTTCTACAACGTGCCGGCGCGGCGCAAGTTCCTGGAGCGGAGCACTACCTCGTCCAACCAGATCAAGGCGGAGTTCCAGCGTGTGGCGCTGTGCTATCCGCAGGTGGCTTTCGAGCTGCTGATGAATGATCAGCCCGTCTACCGTCTGCCGGCAGCGACGCTGGCCTCGCGAATTGTCGATGTGGTGGGGCGTCACATCAAACAGAACCTGCTCGATGTCGAGGCCGATACCTCGATCGTACGCATCGAGGGCTTCGTGGGACGTCCGGCGGCGGCCCGAAAGGGGAGTAACTCGGCGCAGTTCCTCTTTGTGAACGGCCGCTATTTCCGTTCGCCCTACTTCTACAAGGCGATCCTGAAGGCTTACGAGAAGTTGATCCCCGAGAACTGTTCGCCCTCCTATTTCCTCTACCTGACGATCGATCCGGAGCGGATCGACGTCAATGTCCACCCGCAGAAGACCGAAGTGAAGTTTGCCGACGAAGATGCCGTCTGGCAGATCATCAACGCGGCCGTGCGGGAGACGCTTGCCAAGACGGGTGCCGTCCCGATGATGGATTTCGATCAGCAGTCGAGCGTCGAGATCCCGGTGCTGGAGCGGGGTGCTGTCTATCGTGAACCGCGCGCCATGTCCGACGAGACCTACAACCCCTTCCGGGAGAACTACGTCGACCCCTCGGCCGGGATGAAGGATCTCGATTTTTCGGGATTCGACGTCCCCTACGACGGTGAGATGCCCGCGGCCTCCACGGCTGCCGGAACAGCTCTGGAGGAGGATTACCCCTCGATGGGAGGCGGCTCCGATTCCGAACTGGAGATCGTCTCGTCGGCAGCGGATGGCGTGCAGCAGCGGCTGATCGAGGAGCCGGCCGGTTTTTCGCACGTGACGGCGGTCGGAGGCGGCTACGCCTCGGCCCTCTACGGCGGACGTTGGGTGGTGGTCGATCTGCGTCGTGCCCGCGAACGAATCCTCTACGACAGTTATTCGATCCTGCTGACCAACGGCTCGGCCGTGAGCCAGCAGTTGCTCTTCCCCGAGCGGCTCGCCTTTTCGAACGATGAATATGCCCTGCTCGAGCAGAATGCAGTCGAGTTCGCCGCGCTGGGCTTTGATATGGAGCTCTGCGGGGAGGGAATGGTCGAGGTGAAGGGGATCCCGGTCGATATTCCCCATGACGGGTTGGAGGAGTTGATCTACGATCTGCTGCAGACCCTTGCATCGCCCGTGGATGTGCAGCAGCTGCGGCGGGAGAGAATCGCTGCCGTGATGGCCCGCAGCGGCGCCCGCAGCCTGCCTCGTTCGATCTCGTCGGAGGAGGCCGAACGGTTGCTTTCGCAGTTGGGCGAGAGCGACAACCCCAGTTTCTCCCCGTCGGGAAAGCCGATCATGGCCGAAATAACGCTGGATGAAATTCGCACCAAACTGGACGGATAAGTTGGTCCGCCCGGGAATAATCGTTACATTTGCAAATAAAAATTCAGTCACTCTTATGTACAACAGATATGCGGCATCGACCCCGCCGGTGGTCCTGAACCTGATCATCATCAATGCGATCATGTGGCTTGCAACCACGCTGCTTTCGCCGACAATCGTCAACAAACTTCTCGCATCTCTCGCGCTGTTCAACGTCGAGAGCCCCTTCTTCCACTCGTACCAGGTCGTTACCTACATGTTTCTGCACGGCGGATTTTCGCATCTGTTCTTCAACATGTTTGCCCTGTGGATGTTCGGTCGTACGCTGGAGTATGAGCTGGGATCGAAGCGCTTTTTGATCTACTACATGGTCTGCGGTATCGGTGCCGGGGTGCTGCAGCTGCTGGTCGGCTGGCTGGAGTACCGCTTCGGCGGTGCGGGAGCTGCGGCTCTGTTTGCCCCGACGGTGGGGGCCTCCGGTGCGATCTTCGGTCTGCTGCTCGCTTTCGGCGTGTTGCATCCCAATGCGATGATCATGCTGATGATTCCGCCGATTCCGATGAAGGCGAAGTGGTTCGTCCTGATATACGGTGTGATCGAACTCTTCTTCGGCATCTCGGGACGAATGGACAATGTGGCTCACTTTGCCCATCTGGGCGGTATGCTGTGGGGCTTTCTGCTCCTCTACTACTGGAAACACAAGGGGTCGATTCGCTATTAACCGATGAGCGACTATTACTATAACGACTACAGAAGGCGGGGACGGGAGGAGCGCCGTCATTCGACCGTAGGGCGAATGGTCGACAGCGTGATGATGATTCTCTCGGTGGTGGCGGGTATCGCCATGATCCTCACGCTGCTCTCCCCCTATATACATCCTGCGCGCTTTTGGGTCTTCCCGCTCTTTGGGTTGATCGCCCCGGCCGTCTATGCCGTGGTGGTGCTCTTTGCCCTCTACTGGATCATTCGCTGGCGCTGGCGGATGGCGGCTCCGCTGTTGCTGCTGCTCTTCGTGGGGCTCTTCAAGGTCTCTCTGTTTCTCAATCCGGAGTTGCGACGCCACTATGGCGAGGAGGCAAAATACGGTTCGGGAACGATTACCGTGATGACCTTCAACGTCCGCAGTTTCTACAGCGACCAGAAAACATGGTCGTTCGACAGCGTGGCCCTGCTGATCGAGCGGGTTGCACCCGACATCGTCTGTATCCAGGAGTTCGGCCGCAACTGGGAGGATATGGATCGGATGGATGCCCTGCTGCCCGAATATACCCGCGCTTCCGTTCCGGTGGATCCGACGGACGAGAAATCCCCGTTCTATCCCGTAGCGGTTTATACGAAATATCGCGTGCTGGGGCCCACCACCACGATCCTGCAGGAGGAGCCCTACAAGGGACAGGCCACCTGGGTCGATCTGCTGGTCGGTGAGGATACGGTTCGCATCGTCAACAACCACCTCCACTCGACCTCGATTACCGCCGACGACGAGGAGTTCATCTCGCAGCGGCAGTTTCTGACCGATACGGCCAGCAGCGCCAAGGTCAAGAGCATCGTGCGGCGGTTCCACAACAATTCGGTGCTTCGGGCCAATCAGGCGGATACGATCGCCCGGGTGATACGGGAAACACCCTGTGCGAAGATCGTGTGCGGCGATTTCAACGATACTCCTATGTCCTATGTCTACCGGACGATGGCCCGTGGGCTGGACGATGCCTTCAGTGCCTGTGGAAAGGGCTATTCCTACACCTTCCGGGGTTTCATGGATGCCCTGCGCATCGACTACGTACTCTACTCCGAGCCGTTGGAGTGTCTCTCCTACGAGGTGTTGTACGATGTGAAACTGTCGGATCACTATCCGGTGGTGGTGCGGCTGAAAAAGAGCGATTCCGATTAAATTACGATACAATATGATTCTGGATTCCCTGAAAAACGGATCCCTCTACTACGGGATCCATCCCCGCCTGCAGCGGGCTTTCGAGTTCCTGGCGGCGACCGATCTTCGCGCCCTTGCGCCGGGACGTCACGAAATAGACGGTGATAAGATCTTTGTCAATGTGATGGAGCTCGATCTGAAACGTCCGGAGGAGGCTCCGGTCGAGGTGCACAACAAGTACATCGACATCCAGGTGCTGATCGAAGGTCAGGCCGAGGAGATGGGCTGGATCGAGCGCTGCAACTGCTGCCGCCCGAGCGGACCGTTCGACGACCAGAAGGATGTGCAGTTCTTCACCGACACCCCTCAGAACTTTGTTTCGGTGCGGGTGGGACAGTTTGCCATGTTCCTGCCCGAGGATGGCCATGCGCCGATGGTCGGCCGCGGCCATATCAAAAAGGCGATCGTCAAGGTGCTGAAGTAGACGGTCGAGTTGAAAAAAAAGAGGCGATCCCCGAAAGGATCGCCTCTTTTCATGTCGGAGTTGTACTATTTGCGGATCTTCTCGGCAACGTTCTGGGCAAGCGAGCGGCAGAGCTCGGCCCCCTTCTCGCCATAGCCCTGTTTCATCTCGATCGAGGGGCAGATGGGCTCCCACTTCATCTTGCGGGCAAACTCCTCCAGATGTTTCACGGCGGCACCGGCCCAGGTGAACGATCCGAAGCAGGCGAAGTTGCGATGCGGAATGCAGCGTTCGCTGATCTTCTCGAGCAGGGTCTTCACCTCGGGGAAGAGTTCGGCGTTGTAGGTGGGCGAACCCACGATGAGCGTGTCGTATTTGAATACGTCGCGCAGTACAACCGAAATGTCTGCGTAGGAGAGGTTGTAGACGAAGATCTTCTTGATGCCCTGAGCAGCCAGCTCGCGGGCGATCTTCTCGGCCATCTGGGCCGTGTTGCCATACATCGAACCGTAGGCGATGACCACACCCGGCTCGGCCTCATAGCGGCTCAGACGGTCGTAGATGTCGAGGACGCGGCCGATCTGCTCCTGCCATACCGGTCCGTGGGTCGGGCAGATGGTCTCGATGGCCAGTCCGCCCAGTTTCTGGAGCGCTTTCTGCACCGGGGCGCCGTATTTGCCGACGATGCAGGAGTAGTAGCGGCGCATCTCGTCCCAGATGTGATCCAACTCGACCTGCGAGTCGAGGATGCCGCCGTTCAGGGCGCCGAACGTTCCGAAGGCGTCGGCCGAGAAGAGCACCTTGTGCTCGGGGCAGTAGCTGACCATCACCTCGGGCCAGTGAACCATCGGAGCGTAGTAGAACGAGAGCGATTTCTTGCCCAGCGAGAGGCTGTCCCCCTCCTTGACCTCGATCGTGCGGTCCTGGATGCCGTAGTAGCCGGCGAGCATCTGGAGCGTCTTGGCGTTGCCGACGATCTGCATCTCGGGGTAGAGCAGGCGCAGGGTGCGGATCGACGAGGAGTGGTCGGGCTCCATGTGGTCCACGATCAGGTAGTCGATCGGACGCTCTCCGAGAATCGTGCGGATGTTGTCGACGAGTTGCTCGGCAAACGATACCTCGACCGTGTCGATCAGTGCGACTTTTTCGTCCACAAGCAGGTAGGAGTTGTAAGATACACCGTAGGGAAGCGACCAGAGACCCTCGAAACGGGTTGTTGTGCGGTCGTTAACCCCTACATAATGAATACCGGGGATTATTTCCGTAAAAGACATAATATAATGTTTTTTTTGAGATTCCGCCATCACCCTGTCGGGGGCGTCATCGTAAAGTTAGTATTTTCAGACGGGTGCGAAGGTAGTAAAAATTTTTTTATAGCCCGTCGGACCGCCGTCATTATTCTTATTAAAAAAGGTGATCCATGCGAATAGGGACGTGTTTTTTGCTCAAACGATTTATTCTTAGCGTATTTGTGCCCTGTGCAAGCTGTTTGTAAAAATTGGAAAACAGTGTGGCAAAAAGTACTTTTTTTTCTTGAGCCGGTTTTTTTTGTTTTGCTTTTTTGAATATTTTGACTGAAATAATTTGTTAGCGAGGTAATAAGTTCCTATATTTGCTCAGAACTTTTTATTTCAAACTCAACTTTATATTAACGCTTATGATTAAAAGAATTGTACTATCGTTAATTACCGTGCTGAGTTTCTGCTCGTTGGCCATCGCGCAAAACAAGCAGGTCACAGGTACGGTTACTGATGTGCAGGGTAGTCCGATCCTTGGAGCTACGGTTGTGGCCGAGGGCACTACTTCTGGTACGACGACCGACATGGACGGTCGGTTCTCTCTGATGGTGCCGGCCGACGGTACTATCGTGATTTCGTACATTGGCTATGAGACTCAGCGAGTTCCCGTTGCCGGTGTGACGAATGTCAGCGTGACGATGCCTGAGGAAAGTACCGCTATCGACCAGGTTGTCGTGATCGGTTACGGTACGGGTAAGAAGATTACCTCGATTATCGGTCAGGTCGATCAGGTAAAATCCGACAAGATCGAGAACCGTCCGAGCAACAACGTTGCCGACGCACTTCAGGGTCAGGTTGCCGGTCTGCAGATTATGACCGGTAGCGGTGAGATGAACCAGACCTCTTCGATCCGTATCCACGGTATCGGTTCTATCAATGCAGGTACCTCGCCGCTGATCCTTCTGGATGGAGCCCCGATCTCCTCTTCGACCCTTTTGGCGTTGAACCAGAACGATATCGCATCGATCAACGTGTTGAAGGACGCTGCTGCAACCTCGATTTACGGTTCGCGTGCATCGAACGGTGTCATCTACGTTACGACCAAGACCGGTCGCCGCAGCCAGGACGAGGATGTTGAGGTTACGCTGCGTGCTCAGTATGCAATGACCAGCGCCATCAACCCGCGCATCACGCCGATGAACGGCGAGGAGTTCCTGAACTTCCGTGCTGCTGCTGCCGTTGCCTACAACTATCAGATCTATTCGCCCAACAACCGTAACTACAACACCTATCTGAATGTTGAGCGTCAGAAGTTGATCTCGCAGTACAACATCGATCCCACTACCAATGTGAACTGGTGGGATGAGATCTTCGAGAAGAACGCCCCGATGTATCAGGTTGACCTTTCGGTCAGCGGTGGTTCTGCCAAGACGGCTTACTACTTCTCGGGTAACTTCTCGGATGAGACCGGTATCCTCCCGGGTTCTACATCACAGCGTTATACGTTCCGTACCAATGTTGACACGAAGGTCAACAACTGGTTGCGAGTTGGTTTGAATTTGGGTATGGGTTACACGAGTGCATCGACGACCGATACGCAGAGCTCGACGGGTGATCTGTATGTGTCCAACCCCGTTATGGCTGCGTTGATCACGCCGTCCTATCAGCCTCTCTATGATAAGGAAACGGGTGAGATGCTGAACTTTCTGACGCAGACTTCGGCTATCAACCCGCTGTTGACTCCTTATTACATGCCCCGTGGTTCGTCGCGTCTGCAGTTGAACGGTTCGGGTTATGTTGAGTTGACTCCGGTGAAGGGTCTGACGATCCGCTCGACGCTTTCGGCCGACGGTTTCGACTGGCAGCCCTGGAGCAAGACTTCGCCGCTGACCCCCTCTCCGACGGGTGGTGTCTTCGGTTCGGGTAGCGATACGGAGCTCTATCAGCGCCTCTACTCCTGGACCTGGACCAACACGGCCGAGTACAAGTTTACGATCAATGACAAGCACAATTTTACCGCCCTGCTCGGCGAGGAGACCCTCTACAACTCCAATACGAGTACGTCGTTCACGGTAATCGGTATCACCTCTTCGCAGTATATCAACCCTTCGATGGGTTCTGAGGTGAGCGCACTTCCTTCCTATGGCCTGTCGCAGTGGGCTAGCAACTCTGTATTCGGTCACCTCGAGTACAACTATGACGAGCGTTACTTCTTCGATGTTACGGTTCGTAACGATGCCAGCTCGCGTTTTGCAAAGGACAAGCGTAATGCACTTTTCTACTCGGTAGGTGCAAAATGGAACATCAAGCGTGAGAGCTTCCTGCGTGACAACGAGACGATCTCTGACTTGGGCCTGAGCGTCAGCTACGGTACGCAGGGTAACTCCGATATCGGTTCCTATGCTTATCTGCGCTATCTGGGTGCATCCTCGGCTTATGACGGTACCACCACGTGGGGTCTTGCCGCACTGGGTGATCCGAACCTGACCTGGGAGAAACAGTCTATTCTGAGCGTTAGCCTGAACATCGAGCTCTTGAAAAAGTTGAGCGTTGAGTTGGGTTATTATCGTCGTGAGACCACCGATATGCTCTTCAGCATTCCGTTGGCTCCCTCGTCCGGTTTCTCGTCTCGTCCGGGTAACATCGGTGCCATGCGTAACAGCGGTATTGATGTGACGATCAACTACGATATCTATCAGAGCAGAGACTGGTACGTTAACTTCCGCACGACGTTCAACTACAACAAGAACCAGGTTACCAAACTGTGGGATCCGAGTCTGAAGACGGTCAGCATGGGTAACGGTCTGAACGCTTGGAGTGTTGGTGATCCTTATCCGACCTGGGAGCTCCCGCAGTGGATGGGTGTAGATCCTAATAGTGGTGTCGATCAGTGGATGACGGCTGACGGTGGTCTGACGACCGACTTCAACAACGCTGCCTACATCAATCAGGGCACTTCGAACATCGCACCTTACACCGGTGGTTTCAGCATCACGGCTCAGTGGAAGGGTCTGGCACTGTCGGCTGACTTCTCGTGGGTAGCAGGCAACTACGTATACAACAACACCATGTACTTCCTGGCCAACGGTCCTATGGCCCTGAACAACGGTTTCAATGCATGTACCGAGGCGTTTGACTACTGGAAAGAGCCGGGTGATGTAACGAAGTATCCGCGTCTGGATCAGGATATCCAGTTCGATACCCGTATGCTTGAGAAGGGTGACTTCATGCGTTTGAAGAATCTTCAGTTGTCTTACTCGCTGCCGACTGATATTTTGAAGAAGACGAAGTTCATCAAAGGACTTAAAGTTTGGATCGGTGGTCGAAATCTGTGGACCGTAACGGGCTACAACGGTTTGGATCCTGAGGCGGCAGAGCTGGGTGTCGATGTGGATACCTACCCCAATACCCGTCAGATAACTTTCGGCCTTGAGTTTAAGTTCTAATTCTTTACAGATTGATTCATTAAAATAAAACAAGGCTAAGAATATGAAAAAGATAAGTAATTTGATTGTGTCGCTGGGCGCTCTGCTTGCCCTGACATCTTGTGATCTGAACCTGGAGCCTCAGACGGGTCCGATTGAAGGTGATGCTAAAACCTATTCGCTGGAGTACTGCGAGGGTATGCGTGACTACATCTATGTTGATATGAAGGCCCTGCTTTCGGGAGATTTCTTCATCCAGCCGGATCTTTATACCGATATCTACACCCCTACGATTCTGACCGGTAACGGCGGTATCTATGTCTACAACCAGCGACTCTATACCAACGACTCGACCGTATCCGGTTTCTGGAGCAGCTACTACGGTGCCATTATGGATATCAACTATGCACTGGAGCACCTGCAGACTGCTCTTGAGCGTGGTCCCGAGGAGGGCGTATTGGCTACGAGCGAGATTCCCCTGGTAAAAGGTTATATCGCCGAGATGTACTTCTTCCGTGCTTTCGTAATGTATCGTCTTTCGTTGATGTTCTGTGAGGACTATGATCCGGACCGTGCATCGCAGCAGTTGGGTGTCCCCTATCCGACCGTGTGGGATCCTGAGGCAAAACTTCCTCGTAAGACCCTGGCTGATGTTTACACGCAGCTTGAGAAGGATTTGGTAGAGGCAGAGAAGGAGATCAACGCAAACAACTCAAATTATGCAGGTGGAACCCCGGGTTCCTACTATGTAAATGAGAATGTGCTGAAGGCTTTCCGCGCTCAGTTTGCATTGCAGACGCATGACTATGAGACGGCCAGCAACTTGGCAAAGAGTCTTTACACCTCTTACCCGCTGATTCAGTCGAAGGATGAGTTGGAGCGTATGTGGTATTTGAGCGATAAGGCTTCGGAGGATATTCTGGTCCTGAACACCATTCGTACTACCTCGACCAGCACGAACTCGTTCGCTGATCTGATTCAGGCCAGCTGGGATGCAGCGTCGGGTCAGTATCTGTGTGGTCCGTACTATGTTCCCGAGCAGCACGTCATCGATCTGTTCGCCGAGAATGATTACCGTACGGGTATCTACATCTCGACGCTGGATGATCCCGAGTTCCCCTACACGATCAATGTACAGGGTTACACTTTCCAGGGTATTATGTACAAGAAGTTTATGGGTGACAAAACTTTCCAGACTTCCGATACGCAGCTGGGCTATCGTATTGCTCCGAAGATGTTCCGTATTGCCGACATGTATCTGATCGATGCTGAGGCACAGTGGCGTCTGAACGGCGATGCGGCAACTCCCCTGAATGCACTCCGTGCAGCGCGTGGTTTGGCTGCACTCGGTAGCAGTGATAACATTGAGACCGAGCTCAAGAACGAGCGTCTGCGTGAGATGGTTTGCGAGGGTACTCGTCTGTATGATCTGAAACGTTGGGATGAGCCGTTTGGCCGTGACATTCAGTCTTCGCTGTCGCAGTTGTTCTACGGCACGTGGATGAATACGATCCCGGCAGATCAGGCTGCAAAACCGTCGGAGTCTGCAACTCGCTTTGCATGGCCGATCCCTTATACGGAGACCGTTCAGAACCCGAATATCGGTGCACAGAACCCGGGTTACACGAACTAATCTCTGTACGAGAAATAATCTTGATAGGAGGAAGAGCGAAGGCTCTTCCTCTTTTTTTATGGGTCGCAGAGAACGATTTATCTACCTGTCTTCGAAGAAAGTGCGATATGCCGGAGTGGTTAATCTGTATTGAGGTGTTTGACAGGAAACGGGTTTTTGGGGGAAGGATGAATCGTTGGAAGAAAGTTTCTTACGGAGGTGCCGTGATATCCCGCATGTTAGCAGGCATAAAATGGTAGAAACGGCAGAGTATCAGAGTGAGCATGCCGTTCCCCTCCTCTGGGGAGATAAATATGATGAAGCAGGATTCTGCTCTGGAATTTTGTGAGCTCCGTTTGTTTTGGAAGCTGATGATTCGGCAGTCGAGAGGGCGGATTCGACTTTATCCGATAGATGCTTTGATGAGTAATCTCGTGTAAATTGTCAGCGATCTATGGCTGCAATGGTTGAAGATGGGCGTAATATGAGAGATTTTTTTCGTGCTTTGAGTGCTTCGTGTGTCGTGAAGGAGGAGTCGCGTCCGTTGTTTGAGAGGCTCGGGACCGCTCGGGCGTTATTCTTTTTTCGTGCGGGTAAGATCCTTGGGCAGGGGCAGGGAGAGGCGAGAAAAGCTGATCAGCGATCCCAGCAGAGCGAATCCTCCCGCCATCAGCAGGGCGATGTGGGCGCTCTGGTCCGAGGTGGCATGGAAGAGCAGGGCAACCAGCGCGGCTCCGGTCGTTTGACCCGTCAGTCGAGCTGTGGCGAGCATGCCGCTGGCGCTTCCGCTGCGTTGCTGGGGGGGCGAGGCGATCAGAATGCTGTTGTTCGGAGACTGGAACAGACCGAATCCGAACCCGCAGAGCACCAGTCGCCA
>CAWUYY010000063.1:0-4532 GCA_963926835.1 Rikenellaceae bacterium
CCATCTCGGTCTTGTTGTTCTTCGCCTTGCCACAGAGGATGATACCGCCCCAGTCGCCCGGCTTGCGACTACCGGCCGGCTGTGCCGAGGTAAAGACGATCGGCTCCGATGCCGTACCCTGGGCAAAGAGCTGTCCGCCGCGCTCGACGATCAGGGCAGCCATGGTCTCCTTGTCACCCTTGATTACAGTACCCGGCTCGATGGTCAGTTTGGCACCGTCGCAGACGTAGCACCATCCCTTGAGCGTATAGGTTCCCTTCGGCAGGGTATACTCGCCCTTGATCTCGAACTCCTGATCCCCGTTGCCGATCTGCGTTCCGTCCTCGAAGAGGATCTCGCTCAGATCGCCGTCACCCGGAGCAGGCTCCGGATTGGGATTACCGTTTTCATCATCGCTGCACGCCCCGAAGGTCAGTGCCACAGCAGCCAGGGCTGCGTAAAGAATCTTTTTCATACGTTTTATGAATTGAACAAAAGGTTAATTGATTTCATATCATTAGTTTAGAACTTTGCCGAGATTCCGATCGAGAAGGTGCGTCCCGGGTCAAAGGTCTTGGTCACCTCCTTGCGCTCCTGAATGTGGCCCGCATCGTCAGTGAACTGCGGGAACTGGCACAACTCCACCTTGTCGCAGATCAGGTCCTTGGCGCTGATGCGCAGCTCCCACCCCTTGCCGAGCGTCTTGGTGACCACCAGATCGAGGGCGTTGCGCGGCATCTCGTACATGTCGGGGATATCGTTGTCGATGCTGCCGCCCGACGAAAGATCCGAACGTCCGATACCGATGATTCGTTTACCGATGCGGTTGTAGAGCAGGCCGACCGTCAGACCGATGCGTTCGGGCTGGTAGAAGAGCCCCGCATTGACGATGTAGGGCGACTGTCCCTGCATCGGCCGGTCGTGTTCGAGCGACGAGGAGTCGAAGAAGACCTTGCTGTCGATCCAGGCTGCATTGAGCGAGAGCGAGAAGTTGCGCATCCCGATGAAGTCCAGATTTTTGCGAACGTCCAGCTCGACGCCGTAGGCCCGGGCCCGGTCGGCATTCTCGAACGTATAGGTGTAGCTGCCGCCGGCATCGCGGAACGTCGTTTCGATCGGATTGCGGAAGTGCTTGTAGAAGAGCGAGAGCAAAAGACTCTCACCGGGCGCAGGATACCACTCGTAACGCAGGTCGACATTCTGGATATAGGCCGCCTTCAGGTCGGGGTTACCCATGATCGTCGAGAAGAGGTTGAAGTCGTAGTAGGCCGAGCTCGACACCTCGCGGAACTCCGGGCGGTTCGTGGACATGCCGTAGGCGGCCCGCAGCAGGTGTTTGTCGTTGATATTGAAGGTGGCGTTGATCGAGGGGAAGAGGTCGTCGTACGTGTAGTCGCGATCCTTGGAGGTCCACTCCGTCGAGCGGGTGTAGCTCGTCAGGGTCATGGCGCTGTGCTCGAAGCGGACTCCGGTGTAGATGTTGAAGCGTCCGAGCGGCAGGTTGATCCCCGCATAGGCGGCTGCCAGCAGGTTGCGACCCTTGTAGCTGTTCCGGTTGTCGGTATCGTCGTAGAGGTAGAGCTTGTCGGAACCGAAGTTGCCGGGGGTCAGAATGTCGGTCACCGGATCGCCGTACGCGAAGTCATCGGGGAGATTCGACTCGTTGAAGCGGTAGTAGAAGGCCCGCGTCAGGTAGTTGCGGGTGCGATACTCGCTGTAAAGTCCGGTCTTGAGTTTCGGGGCGAAGCGCTTCTCCTCCCGGAAGGTTACCTCGTAGTTGACCCCCACCGAAGCGATGTGTTCGGCCAGCTGGGTGAAGTCTCGCTGCATGTCGTTTTGGTCGATCTGCATCTGTCCATAGTGGGCATCGCCGTAGAGGTCGTTCTGCTGGCGGTTAATGATGCGACGGTCGGGCTGATGCTTGTTCGCATAGGAGTAGCCGGCCGTCCAGTCGAGCTGGCCGCGACGGAGATCGTGCACCCCGGCGAACTGGCCGTTGTAGGAGGTGCGGCTCGAATAGAGGTACTCGGCCTTCTGCTGCAGGTAGAGCGAGGAGATGTTCTGCCATCCGTCACGGAACGTATAGCGGTTCTCGCCAATCTGGTTGAAGATGTTGCGGAAATAGAGGCGGCTCTTCTCCCCCACATAGGCCAGGTTCAACATGGCACCCAGTTTCACAGAGGTCTGATACTGGTCATCCGTATATTTGTAGAGGTACTCGGGACGATCCTCCTTCTTGTTGTAGATGCCGAAGCGGGAGTTCTCCATCCCGGTGTAGGCCCGTTCGGTGTAGCTGTAGTTCAGGGCGCCGGTCAGGGCGATGCGATCACCGCCGCGCAGCGACCAGGAGCGGCCGAAGGCGAGGTTGAGCCGCTGATCCGGCACGGCGCTCCGCTTGCGCACCGACCAGTTGTTGTTAAAGCCCTGACGGGTCGCCTGGTCGACGAAGGCCTTGTCGTTGTTGTCGAAAGCGCCCTGGATACCCCCCTGCCACATGCGCGAGCCGCTGCCGAAGCCGAAGTAGTCCCCTACCGAACCGGGGTTGTAACGGAAGGCACTGAAGTGGGTGGCCGTATTGACGCCCGTCGTATAGCTGACCGTAAAGGAGGGTTCCGTGGGGAGATCCTTCGTATTGATCTTGATGAATCCGCCCGTGAAATCGGCCGGAACCTCCGGTGCGGGCGACTTGAGGATCAGAATGTTCTCGATCTGGCCGGCCGGGATGATATCGAACGAGAAGGCGCGCGTGTCGGCCTCCGAACTCGGCACGGCGGCGTTATTGACCCAGACGTTGTTGTAACGCTGCGCCAGGCCGCGGGCGATGATGAACTTGTCGTCAATGAGCGAGATGCCCGGGATGCGTCGCACCACCTCGCCGGCATCGCGGTCCTGTGTCTTGGCGATCGTCTGGCTCGAAACACCGCTGACCACCTGGAGCGAATTGCGGATGTCGATCAGAATGGCCGCCTCGGAGTTGGTCCGGCGCACGGCCGTCACCACCACCTCGTCCACCATCTCGCTCTGCTCCGTAAGGGCGACGTTGACCTCGGTCACCCGGTTGGGGAGAACCGCAACCCCCTCGATCCGCTGACCGGCATACGAGAGCATCGAGACATCGAGCGTGTAGTCGCCCGGAGCCAGGTTGTCGATCGAGAAGCGTCCGTCCAGATCGCTCGACGTTCCCCGCGTCGTACCACTTACAACAACCGTTGCACCGATGATCGGCTCCCTGGAGAGAGAGTCGACAACAACACCCGAAATAGTTCCCGTATTCTGAGCCCGCAACAGCGTGGCCGGGAAGAGCAGTAACACAACTGTAAACAATAACGTCCTGAAAATTCGCATAAATCTTTTTCCTCTGAATTAACGCCGCAAATTTATCCCGGCCGTATTTCGTTTTTGTAACGGAACCGTGTCAAAAGGGTGAAAAGCCCGCCGCCCGAACTACTCCACCTTATATCTATATGAGAACTCCTTATTTCGGGCGGAGATAGGATTTCTTTCGGGAAATGGCTATATTTGGAGGTCGAAAAACGATCGAACATGAGCATTCCATTGGCCGAGCGGCTGCGCCCCCGCAAATTAGACGAGTACATCGGACAAGAGCATCTGGTGGGCCCGAACGGCGTATTCCGCAAGTTTCTGGAGACGGGCAACGTCCCCTCGTTCATCCTCTGGGGCCCGCCCGGCGTCGGGAAAACGACCCTCGCACGGATTGTCGCCAACGAGCTCCAGCGCCCGTTCTTCACCCTGTCGGCCGTTACGTCCGGGGTCAAAGAGGTGCGCGAGGTGATCGAATCGGCCAAGAAACAGCGCTTTTTCGACGCCCAGCCGCCGATCCTCTTCATCGACGAGATCCACCGCTTCAACAAGTCGCAGCAGGATTCGCTGCTCGGCGCCGTTGAACAGGGCGTGGTGACCCTCATCGGCGCCACGACCGAGAACCCCTCGTTCGAGGTGATCTCGCCGCTGCTGAGCCGCTGTCAGGTCTACATCCTGCAGCCGATGAACGACCAGGAGCTGCAGACGCTGCTCGATCGGGCGCTCAGGACCGATCTCGAACTGCAGCAGCGCGAGATCGAGGTGAAGGAGACCGAGGCGCTGTTCCGCTTCTCGGGCGGTGATGCCCGCAAGCTGCTGAACATCCTCGAGATCGTAACCAACGCCACCACGGGCAAGGTCACGATCACCAACGACTACGTAACCGAGTGCCTGCAACAGAACATCGCCCTCTACGACAAGAACGGAGAGCAGCACTACGACGTCATCTCGGCCTTCCTCAAGTCGGTGCGCGGAAGTGATCCCAACGCGGCGATCTACTACCTGGCGCGGATGCTCGCCGGCGGCGAGGAGCCCCGGTTCATCGCCCGGCGGCTGGTCATTCTCGCCTCCGAGGATATCGGTCTGGCCAACCCCAACGCCCTGCTGCTGGCCAACGCCTGCTTCGACACGGTCCACAAGATCGGCATGCCCGAGGCGCGCATCACGCTGGCCGAGACGACCATCTACCTGGCCACCTCGCCCAAGAGCAACTCGGCCTACATGGCCATCAA
>CAWUYY010000064.1:0-3056 GCA_963926835.1 Rikenellaceae bacterium
ATATTCTTCACCTTCTGGGGACTGAACGTTCTCAAGAAAAAGATAAAGCCCCACGTGCACAAGGATCTGTTCGGCCGTCTGTTCGACAAGATGCTCCCCTCCAGTTCGGAGCGGCTCCACCTCTCGAAGATGAGCATGCTGGGGATCGGCGACCGCATGATGCGCCACATCATGAAGCGGAAAGGGATCGACTCGCTCGAATCGCTCCGCCAGCAGGCGCTGGACAACGGCGTGGAGTTCATCGCCTGCCAGATGTCCATGGAGGTGATAGGAATCGACCGCGCCGAACTGCTCGACCAGGTCAGCGTGGGCGGTGTGGCCACCTACATGGAACGGGCCGAACAAGCCAATGTCAACCTTTTCATCTAACCAGCAGCGGGATTGCACGGCAACGCCAGCCCGTGCAATTCCCCTAAAAACAGTACAACCATGAATCAGACAGACTCACAGAACCGCATTGCCGTACTGTGCCGCATACGGGACATGCAGCGGAGCATTGCCGAGTTCGAGAAGCAGTTCGAAAAGTGCTACGGCATCGGCCTGAACGAAGGGATGGCGCTCTGCTCGCTGACCAAAGCGGAGCGTCTCACCTCGGGCGAGCTGGGCGAGCTGCTGGGGCTGACGCCGTCGCACACCTCGAAAGTCCTCGCCTCGATCGAGCGCAAGGGGCTGGTCGAGCGTACCCTCGGCAAGGAGGACAAACGCCAGATGTACTTCTCGCTGACGACAGCCGGACAGACGCTGATCGGCACGATCCAGTGCAGCGAGGTCTCCTGCCCGCAGACGCTGGCCTCGTGGCTGCAATAACAACGCCCACCCTAAACCCATCAAAAATTCACAAACATGCAAGATCTGATCGACGGACGATGCGGCTGGTGCGGAACGGATCCGCTCTACACCGGCTACCACGACCGGGAGTGGGGAAAACCGGTAACGGATGAGCGCACCCTCTTCGAATTTCTACTGCTGGAGGGGGCTCAGGCCGGACTGAGCTGGCTCACGATCCTGCGCAAGCGGGACTCCTACCGTCGGGCGTTCCACAACTTCGATCCGCGGGCGGTAGCCGCCATGAGCGACGGGGAGCTCGAAGAACTTCGTAACCAAGAGAGCGGAATCGTCCGCAACCGGCTGAAGATCGAGGCGGCCCGCAACAATGCGCGCCTTTTTCTGGCCGTCGGACAGGAGTACGGCAGTTTCTACAACTACCTGATCTCCTTCTTTCCCGACCGGCAACCGATTGTCAACCACTGGGATCGGCTCGAACAGGTTCCCGTCTCGTCGCCCGAATCCGATGCCATCAGCCGCGACATGAAACGGCGCGGCTTCAAATTCTTCGGCACGACCATCTGCTATGCCTTTCTGCAGGCGACCGGATTCGTGAACGACCACCTGACCGGCTGTCGATGCCGGCAGGCCATAGATTCCGAACAAGCAACTAAAACAAGATAAAAAATGTTGACACAACGCCAGGCAACGACCGACGATGTCGAACTGCTCCACCAGCTGGGAGACATCGCCTTTTCACACACCTACCGGGAGATCCTTTCGCCCGAACAGATGGCCTACATGCTCGACTGGATGTACTCGTGCGAGAACCTGCGACAGCAGATGGCCGACGGACACCTCTATTTCATCGCCTTCGATGACCAGACACCCTGCGGCTATGTCTCCATCTCGCCGGAAGAGGATGGCAAGAGTTTCCACCTGCAAAAGATCTACGTGCTGCCCGAATATCAGGGACGTCACGTGGGCAGTTTCCTCTTCCGCACGGCGATCGAGCAGATCCGAAAGATCCACCCTACCCCCTGCCGCATGCTGCTGAACGTCAACCGCAACAACACGAAGGCGCTGGAGTTCTACCGGCGGATGGGGATGTCGAAAGTCGACGAAGGGGATTTCCCGATCGGACAGGGCTACTACATGAACGACTACATCATGGGGCTCGATATCTGAGCCGGCAATCTCCCTGAAAAAGCAACGGAGCCCGCCTGCAGATGACGAGCTCCGTTTTTATTTCCTCCAGCGGATCTTCCCTACGAATTCACCTTGGCGTGGTCGGCCAGGAACTTCGCCAGGCCGCTATCCGTGAGCGGGTGGTTGAGCAGTCCCTTGATGGCCGCCAGCGGGCAGGTTGCCACGTCGGCACCGGCATCGAGGCACTGGATGATGTGCTGCGTATGACGGATCGAAGCAGCCAGCACGAAGGTCGGGTACTCGTAATAACGGTACATCTGTACGATATGGGCAACCAGACCTACACCGTCCTCGCTGATATCGTCCAGACGGCCGACAAAGGGCGACACGTAGGTCGCACCCGCCTTGGCGGCCAACAGCGCCTGTCCCACCGAGAAGACCAGCGTGCAGTTGGTGCGGATACCCTTCTGCGAGAAATATTTCACGGCACGGATACCGTCGGCCGTACAGGGAAGTTTGACCACGATATTCGGGTGCAGGGCGGCCAGCTCCTCGCCTTCACGCACCATCCCCTCGAAATCCGTGGCGATGACCTCGGCGCTCACCGGACCGTCGACGATCGAGCAGATCTCCAGGTAGTGGCGGCGGCAAGCCTCCTCACCCCGGATGTTCTCCTTGGCCATCAGCGAGGGGTTGGTGGTTACGCCGTCGAGAACGCCCATCTCGTTGGCCTCGCGAATCTGTGCCAGATTGGCTGTATCGATAAAGAATTTCATGATGGTTGAAAATTAGATTTTGCTGCCCAAAAATACGAAAAAAAACGATACGGGCGATCTTCGCCTTCGGAAAGATTATAATCAGGTCAACACCTCTTTCCAAGAAAATATATTCTCTATTCTTTTTTTTATGAAATAGCGCTATATTTGCAATATTGAATGGCTCGCCATTCAATAGACATATTTTTTTATAAGGCGTTTGTCTTACCCTTAATCAGAAATCTGGAAATTTGAAATTAATGCAATTTTCACTATATATAATTTACTTATAATCAATTCATTTATATTTTTACACCTTCAATTAAGAAACAATACAGAAACAAAATCGTCGATTAAAGCTAATTCTGACCTTTTCTATTTTCATTA
>CAWUYY010000065.1:0-45822 GCA_963926835.1 Rikenellaceae bacterium
GAAGGTCATCGTCGACCCCGGATATGAGTTCGAGTACGTCTCCAAACTCTTCCAGAACCGGCCCGAAGTACTCGTTACAACCGGCGAAGAGCCCTCCGTACCGAAGGTCTATGTGGTCGGCGCACACAGCAACAACACCGCCGCCCTGTGGATCGACGGCGTGCAGCAGGATCTGCCCGACGGCGGGATCTCGGCCGTAGCCAACGACGTCTACGTCACCGCGAGCGGAGACATCTACGTCGTGGGATGGGACGCCTCCTCGACGGGTACCGCCCGGGCGGTGCTCTGGACCAACGGCGAGCTGACCTACCTCTCCGACGGCACGAAGGACGTGCAGGCGAAGAGCGTCGCCGTCTATGGCAGCGACGTCTACGTGGCCGGTAACGAGGTCGGCACCAGCAACACGGTCTACCTCTGGAAAAACGGCATTCCGACCGTACTCCCGTCGGTAGCCAGCTACGCCGAGGTAGGGTCGATGGCCATCTCGGAGAACGGTGACGTCTACGTGGCCGGATACGACAACGGCCCCGTCATCTGGAAGAACGGCGTCAAGACGGGCGATGTGCTCGGCGATGCGTCCACCCAGCTGCTCGGCATCGCGCTGCACGGCTCGGAGGTCTACTGCTCGGGCTACCGCACCGATGAGAACTACATGTACCGCGCCATGGTATGGCAGGGAACGCAGGCCACCGAGCTGACCGACGGCACGGACGACTGCCTGGCCAACGCCGTCTGGGTATCCGAGGCGGGCGACGTCTACGTGGCCGGCAACCAGTCCTCCTCGCCCAAGAAGGCGCTGCTCTGGAAGAACGGCACGCCCGAAACGCTCCCGGCAGACAGCTACAAGGCATTCGACGTCACCGGCTACGGCGGCGACCTCTACGTGGCGGGACAGCTCAGCACCGGTTCGTTCCCCTTCGGACAGCAGACGGCTGTCGTCTGGAAGAACGGCGTATCGCAATCGCTCTGCGACTACACTTCGGAGGCCCGCGCGGTCTTCGTACGATAAGACAAACGGTTCAGTTTCGTCAACAGCCGTCCGGGGGTCCCCTCCGTCGGATCATTCCGACACGCAGGGGCGCCCGGCGGCACACTCCGGAACGGGCGGGAAGAGTTCTTCCCGCCCGTTTTCATCGGTCGCTGCAGCCCGCTCCACGCCGGGGCTTGCCTCCCTGCGCCGGACAAATTCGCAGCGAAGATTGCATCTGCCGTCCGCCTTTTTACTATCTTTGTCCGAAATAGACGCCACCAAACCAAAAGAACGATGATACGACGAGCTCTCAAATTCATCCTCCCCCTGCTCGCGCTCTGGGGAGTGGCCTGTACCCACCGCGGGGTCGATCTAAGCGCCTACGACCGGACGGTCTACCGCCCCACCTACGCCTCCGGCTTCGAGATTGTCGGTGCCGAGGGGATGCAGAGTACCCTTCTGAAGGTCTTCAACCCCTGGCAGGGGGCCCAGGATACCGAGACGATGCTCTTCATCGCCCGCAACGGCGAGAAGGCACCCGAAGGGTTCGCCGGAGAGGTCGTTCAGGCCGGAGCCGCACGCATCGTCTGCATGTCCTCGACTCACGTGGCCGAACTCGATGCGCTGGGCGAATCGTCGCGCATCGTCGGCGGCTCGGGGGTGGACTACCTCTGCAACGAATATGTTGCCGCCCACCGCGACCGGATTGCCGATATCGGATACGAGGGGAACCTGAACTACGAACTGCTCGTGGCGCTCGAGCCGGATCTGGTGCTGATCTACGGAGTCACCTCGGCCAGCGGCATGGAGCCCAAGCTCCAGGAGCTGGGGATTCCCTACACCTACATCGGCGACTACCTGGAGGAGTCTCCGCTGGGCAAGGCCGAATGGATGGTGGCCATCGCCGAGATCCTCGACCGCCGCGAAGAGGGGGAGCGGATCTACTCCGCCATCCCGGAGCGCTACAACGCCCTCAAGGCATTGGCCTCGCAGGCCCCGGAGCACCCCTCGGTCATGCTCAACATGCCCTACGGCGACAACTGGTTCATGCCCTCGACGGGCAGCTACCAGGTGCGTCTGCTGCACGACGCGGGGGCCGAACTTGCCGGGGCGGAGGATACGGGCAACACCTCCCGCTCGATCGATCTGGAGGAGGCCTACCGGCTCGCCGCGAAGGCCGACTTCTGGCTCAACACGAACCAGGTGAACAGCCGGAGCGAATTCCTGCAGCAGCTGCCCAAATTTGCGGAAGTCCCCTCCGTCAAACAAAACCGGATCTACAACAACACCCGCAGGCAGAACGCCGCCGGGGGAAACGACTACTGGGAGACGGGAGTCATGCAGCCGGACGTGGTGCTGCACGATCTGATCGTCATCTTCCACCCCGAACTGCTCGAAGCAGGCGATCGGGAGCTCCGCTACTACCGACAACTGAACTGAAACGACCATGAGAACACGTACCGCCTGGCTCTTTCTCTCGCTCTCGCTGCTGGCCCTCGTCCTGCTGCTGCTCGACCTGGCCGTGGGGTCGGTGAACATCCCCCTGCGCGAGGTATGGGCCGCCCTGACCGGCGCGGCGTGTGACCCGACGACGGCAAAGATCGTCGTGAGCATCCGCCTGATGAAGGCCGTGGTCGCCATCCTGACCGGCGCGGCGCTGGCCGTCAGCGGCCTGCAGATGCAGACCCTCTTCCGCAACCCGCTGGCAGGGCCCTACGTGCTGGGCATCAGCTCGGGCGCCAGCCTCGGTGTGGCCATCTTCATCCTCGGCGCCCCGCTGCTCGGCCTGGCCGGAAGTCCCGTCATGTCGGCCCTCGGTGTGGCCGGTGCCGCCTGGGTCGGCGCAGCCGCCATTCTGGCGGTCATCGCCGCCGTGAGCCGCCGCATCAAGGATATCATGGTGATCCTGATCCTGGGCATGATGTTCTCGTCGGGCGTCGGCGCCGTCGTGCAGATCCTGCAATACCTCAGCCACGAATCGGCCCTGAAGACCTTCGTCGTCTGGACGATGGGGTCGCTCGGCGAGGTCACCTCGACCCAGATGGGGCTGCTGCTCCCGGCCGTCCTCATCGGACTGGCCCTTGCCGTAGCGGTCATCAAGCCGCTCAACCTGCTGCTGCTCGGCGAAAACTACGCCCGCACGTCGGGGCTCAACATCCGCCGCTCGCGCTCGCTGATCTTCCTTTCGACCACCCTGCTGGCCGGTACGGTGACCGCCTTCTGCGGCCCGATCGGCTTCGTCGGACTGGCCGTGCCGCACGTGGCGCGGATGCTCTTCCGCAACGCCGACCACCGCATCCTGATGCCGGGGGCCCTGCTTTCGGGCATCGTCATGATGCTGGCCTGCGATCTGGTCGCCAAGCTCCTCTCGCTGCCGATCAACACGATCACCGCCCTGCTCGGCATTCCGATCGTCATCTGGGTGGTCATCCGCAACAAAAACATCATGTAACCATGCTCGAACTCGAACACCTCACCCTCGGTTACGGCGAACGCATCCTGCTCGACGACGTCTCGGCCCGCTTCTCGGCCGGCCAGCTCGTCGCGCTACTCGGACGCAACGGATCGGGCAAAAGCACCCTGCTTCGGGCCATCTCCGGACTGGGCCGGATCCTCAGCGGGACAATCCGCCTCGACGGAAAAGAACTTCGTAGCCTTCCGCCCGACAAGCTGGCCACGATCGTGGCAACGGTCACCACCGAACGGGTCCGCATCGCCAACCTCTCCTGCGAGGATGTGGTGGCGCTGGGACGGGCCCCCTATACGAACTGGATCGGACGGATGCAGGCCGAGGATGCCCGCATCGTCGCCCGCTCGCTCGAACTGGTCGGCATGGGCTCGTTCGCCCGCAAGACGATGGATCAGATGTCGGACGGCGAATGCCAGCGCGTCATGATCGCCCGCGCCCTGGCGCAGGACACCCCGATCATCCTGCTCGACGAGCCGACCGCCTTCCTCGACCTCCCGAACCGCTACGAGTTGGGGGCGCTGCTGCGCCGGCTGGCCCACGACGAGCGCAAGTGCATCCTCTTCTCGACCCACGACCTGGATATTGCCCTTACGCTCTGCGATGCGATCGCCCTGATCGACAGCCCCCGCCTGCACGTGCTGCCCACCGCAGAGATGGCCCGCAGCGGCCACATCGAGCGGCTCTTCCAAAACGACTCCGTCTCGTTCGACGCCACGACCGGCACCGTCCGGCTCAAACAATAGGGAATCAAACCCATACAAAAAAAAACCGGCGATCCGTTCGATCGTCGGTTTTTTCTTTTCATTGGCAGAACACCCTACTTCACCGGCAGGCGGAGGATGAACTCAAGACCCCCTTCGGCCCGGTTGCGGGCCCGGATCGCTCCGCCGTGGATCAGCACCGCGTTGCGGACGATTGACAGACCGAGTCCCGAGCCGCCCGCATCGCGCGTACGGCCCTCGTCGACCCGGTAGAAACGCTCGAAGATACGGGCCAGATGAGCCTCGTCGGCAATTCCCTTGCCCGTGTCGGCAAACGAGATCTCCAGCATGTTCCCCTCCTGTCCGATCCGCGTGACGTTGATCTCGGTATGCGCCCCGGCATACTTGACCGCATTGTCGGTCAGGTTGCGGAAAACGGAGTACAGCAGCCCCTCGTTGCCGCGCACCACGGTCGGTTCGGGCAGTCGGTTGTGGAAGGCCATCTGATTATGGGTCAGCGCCGGCTTCAACTCCTCGCCGACCTTGTCGAGCAGCGCATGCAGGTCGATGGGACGGAAATCGAAGTTGTCGGGATTCTCCTCGATCTTGGTGAGCAGCCCCATGTCCCGGATCAGCTCCGAGAGCACCAGCGTCTGGTTGTAGGCCTTCTCGATGAACTTGCGCTGCTGCTGCTCGCTGAGCGAGGTCTCGAGAATCGTCTCAAGGAATCCCCGGATGCTGGTCACCGGCGTCCGCAGTTCATGGGCGATGTTCCCGGTCATCTCCTTCTTGAGGCGACGCGTCTTCTCCTGCTCCGACACGTCATTGAGCACCACCTCGAAGCTGTTGTCCTCGAAGCGGTTCAACCGCAGCAGGAATTCGCGTTTGTTCTGCTTGATCGGATACTCGTAGTAGTTCTCACCGGACTCCGAGAGGATGAACTCGCGCACCGGCCCAAAGGGCTCGGCCGAGAGGATGTCGTTCATGTTCGGGCTGGGGACGATCGCATTCAGGTAGCGCAGGAACAGACCGTTGTAGAAGGCTACCGAACGGTCGGGGTTGAAGAAGCAGATGCCCTCGGCCGAGATCTGCACGTGCTGCAACAGCTTCTCGCGCTCGACCGAGAATCGGGATTCGCTCCGTTTCAGCCGCTTGTACCCCTCCGAGATGCGGCGTCCGATCTCGCCCAGTTCGTCCTGCGGGAACTGCGGGATCGTCACCTCGTCCTCGTCCCGGGCGATCGCCTCCGAGAAGTCACGCAGGCGCCGGATCGAATCGCCGAAGCGGCCGCCCACGTAGCGGATCAGCAGGATGCCCGCCACGAAGAGCACGATGATGAAGTAGAGGAAGAGGTTGTCGGGCTTGAGGAAGTGCTGCACCTCGATGTCATAGGGCAGGGCGGCACGCACGACCAGATCGCCGTAATACTTGGCAAAATAGAGGTAGGGGTTGCTGTTCGAGGCCGAGGTGCGGATGTCGTATCCACGCCCCTCGCTCCGGGCGGCAACCACCTCCGGTCGCCCGGCATGGTTCTCCAGCTGCCCCGGATCGGCAAACAGGTTGTCGTAGCACACGTGGCCGTCGGGCGAGATGCAGGTCAGACGCAAGTTGGCCGGCAGCAGCGTCCGCAGGCTGTCGATCTTCGAGACGTCGGGGCCGCGGTCTCCCGCGATGTACGAGTAGACCAGGTCGCTGTACGCCTCGAGCTTCTCCTCGAGCGCCTCGGTCTTGACCCCCCGGGCGCGATACTGCTCGAAGAGGATGATACCCACCGTAAAGAGCGTGAATATCAACACGAAACTCAGGGTGAGTTTCTGTCTGTAGGTCACTTTCATTCTTCTTTCAAATTAAAACGATAACCGTAGCCGGGACGGCTGGTGATCAGCGAGGCGCGCTCGCCCAGTTTCTTGCGCAGACGGGTGATGTGCACATCGACCGTCCGCTCGGTCACATACGGAGCATCCTTCCACAGCCGCTCGATGATATCCTCGCGCGAGAAGACGCGCGAAGGGTTGCGGGCCATCAGGGCGAAGATCTCGAACTCGGTCTTGGTCAGCGGAATGACCCGTCCGGCGATCGTGAGTTCCTTGGCATTCAGGTCGATGTTCAGGTCGTTCACCACCAGACACTCCCGCCGATCCTCCTGCTGCGCGGCCGCACGCTTCAGCACGGCCTTCACCCGCGCCAGCACCTCCTTGATCGAGAAGGGCTTCGAAATGTAGTCGTCGCCCCCGACCGAAAAGCCGGTGAGCATGTCGTTCTCGGTATCCTTGGCCGTCAGGAAGATAATCGGGACGGTGTTTCCCTCCCGGCGCAGCTTCTCGGCCAGTTTGTAGCCGGAGATGCCCCCCATCATCACGTCCAGCAGGATCAGGGCATGCTGCGGGGTCAGCTTCTCGAGCGCCTCCTCGGCCGAGTAGGCCACATCGACCTCGTACCCCTCGTTGAGCAGGTTGAACTCCAGGATCTCGCAAATGTCGCGTTCATCGTCGACGACCAGAATCTTCTCTTTCATATCCAAAATGGGAAATGGTTCCATGCAACAGCGCGCAGCCGCCGCATCTGTCCGAACCAAAACGGGGACTCCCGACTTCGGACTGGGCCGCTGCACGGCACAAATATACGAATTTCAGGTTATGCGGCCGAACCTCCGTCGGACTGTTTGCCGCGATTGTGCTTGAGAATCTTGGCGTCGATGTAGAAGACGATCTCCTCGACGATGTTGTCGCAGTGGTCGCCGATGCGCTCGATCTTGCGCGTCACGAGCAGCGTTTCGAGCACGCAGCGGGCCTGTTCGGGCCGTTTGGCCACGTAGGCCGCCAGCACGCGGATCGCGTTGCGGTAGAGGACGTCCACCTCCTCGTCCTGCTGCATGATCTTGCCCGAAAGCTTCGTGTTCTCGGTCTCGAGGGCTACGTAGCTGTCCGAGAGCATCGAGATGACCGTATCGAACATCTGCTCGATGTGCAGATCCTCCTTCAGCTCCATCGCCACGCCGCAGCAGCCGTCGACCACCACGTGCCGCGCGATTCCCTCGGCAAAGTCGCCGATGCGCTCGAGCGTTCCGCTGATCTTGATCATCGAAAGCACCAGCCGCAGATCGACGGCAACCGGGCTGAAAAGGGCGATATAGTTCTCGCAGTCGCTGTCGATCTTCAGCTCGAAGGTATCGACCCGCTTCTCGCGCGCCAGCACCTCGCGTGCCAGCTCGGCATCGTTCTCCAGGTAGGCCTGTTTCACCTTCTCGAGCTGCGAAATGACCAGCTGCCACATCTGGCTCACCTCGTCACGCAGGGCGAGCAGCTCCTTTTCGGTGTGTTTGATCTGTTTTTCCATAACTGTTATCCGAATCTTCCTGTGATGTAATTCTGTGTCTGTATCTTCTCGGGGTTGAGAAACATCTTTTTCGTGTCGCTGTACTCGACCAGCTCACCCAGCATGAAGAATCCCGTCTTGTCGCTCACGCGGGCCGCCTGCTGCATGTTGTGCGTCACGATGACGATCGTGTAGTCGCGCTTGAGTTCGTGGATCAACTCCTCGATCTTCGAGGTCGAGATCGGGTCGAGCGCCGAAGCCGGCTCGTCCATCAGCAGCACCGAGGGGGAGATGGCCAGCGCCCGCGCAATGCAGAGCCGCTGCTGCTGTCCGCCCGAAAGCTCGAATGCCGACTTCTTCAGTTTGTTCTTCACCTCATCCCACAGGGCCGCCCCGCGCAACGACTCCTCGACCCGCTGGCGGATGAAGGCCTTGTCCTTCACCCCGTTCACCCGAAGGCCGTAGGCCACGTTCTCGAAGATCGACTTCGGGAAGGGGTTGGGCTTCTGGAAGACCATGCCGACCTTCTTGCGCAGTTCGTCCACCTGCACCCCCTTGGCGTAGATGTCCTCGCCCCCCACCAGGCACTCGCCCGTCAGGCGCGTACCGGGGATTAGGTCGTTCATTCGGTTGAAAAGGCGCAGGAAGGTGGACTTGCCGCAACCGGACGGGCCGATGAAGGCCGTCACCGTGTTGGGCTCCATTTTCATGCTGATCCCTTTCAGGGCATGAAAGTCGCCGTAGTAAAAGTTAATGTCCTTCGTTTCTATCATAACTAATTCGTTTTTGTCTTTTTACCGATATAGCGTCTAAGCGCCGAGGCCGAAAGGTTCATCACCAGCACGATGATGATCAGCACCAGCGCCGTGCCGTAGGCCATCGGGCGTGTCGCCTCGAGGTCCGTGCCGCTCGTGGCGATCACGTAGAGGTGGTAAGGCAGCGCCATCACCTGGTCGTAGATGCTCGTCGGCAGCTTGGGCAGGAAGTAGGCCGCCGCCGTGAAGAGGATCGGCGCCGTCTCGCCCGACACACGGCCGATCGAGAGGATCAGACCGGTGGTGATATTCGGGAAGGCGGTGGGCAGCACCACCCGCCAGATGGTTTGCAGTTTGGTCGCACCGAGCGCCAGGCTGCCCGTGCGGTAGGAGTCGGGCACCGCCTTGAGCGCCTCCTCCGTGGTACGAATCACCAGCGGCAGCACCAGCAGACCCAGGGTGAACGACCCGGCGATGATCGAATCTCCGAATCCGAGGTAGTTCACGAAGAGGGCCATGCCGAAGAGGCCGAAGATGATCGAGGGGATGCTTCCCAGGTTGTTGGTCATAATGCGGATGAAGCGGACGATCTTGCCGTTTCCGGCATACTCGGTGGTGTAGATGGCCGACATGACCCCGAGCGGGAAGGCAACGATCATGCTGCCCACGATCAGGCAGAAGGTGCCGACAATGGCCGGCAGGATTCCGCCGCCGGTCATGCCGTCGGTCGGAGCCGTGGTCAGGAACTCCCAGCTGATCGACCCCGCGCCGTTCCAGATGATGAAACCCAAGATCCAGAACAGGATCGCCACAACGAGCAGACCCAGGATACGGAAGGTCCAGAATGCGATAGCTTGATTGCTCTTCTTACTCATATCAAAGTCCTCGATTGGGTTGACGTTTGGAGATCGCCTCGGCCGTCACGCTGATGATCATCGTGATGATGAAGAGGATGCAGCCGAGCATGAACAACGCCTCGTAGTGAGCGCCGCCGGCCGGGGCCTCGCCCAGTTCGGCCGCGATCGTCGCCGGAATGGTCCGCACCGGCTCGAAGAGCGAGCGGGGCATGACCGCGGCGTTGCCCGTCACCATCAACACGGCCATCGTCTCGCCGATGGCGCGGCCGATTCCCAGCACGACGGCTGCCGAGATGCCGGAGCCGGCATAGGGGATGATTACCTTATAGATGGTCTGCCACCGGGAGGCCCCCAGCGCCAGACTCGCCTCGCGCATGGCGCGCGGGGTATTGCGCATGGCATCCTCGGCCACCGTAATGATGGTCGGCAGGGCCATGATGGCCAGCACGACACTTCCGGCCAGCGCCGTCTCGCCCACCGGCAGATGGAAAACCTTCTGAATCATCGGCACGAGCACCACCAGTCCGAAGAAGCCGTAGACGACCGACGGAATGCCGGCCAGCAGCTCGATGGTCGGCTTGAGGATCTTGCGCATCCGCTCGCCGGCCAGCTCCGAGAGGTAGATCGCAACGCCCAACCCCAGCGGCAGGGCGATCAGGATGGCAAAGAAGCTCACCCACAGGGTTCCCAGGATCAGGGGCAGCACGCCGAACTGCGGAGCGGGTGTTGCCGTCGGCATCCACTCGCGGCCGCCGAAGAAGTCGGCCGGCGTGATGTGGTCGCCCCGCAGCACCTTCACGCCCGGCATCCCCTCGGGCATGTACTCCTCGGGGAGGAAGGCGATGATGCCCGGCGTCGAGACGATCACCTCACCCAGTTTCTCGGGCAGCAACTCGTAATCGGCCCCGAACTCCTCGTCGCTGTAACGGGAGAAGATCTCCTCGAAACGGAAGACGACGATCGGCTGATCCTTGCCGCCGACCTGCGACCAGTTCTCGATCTGGTAGTCGAAGATCTCCTTGATCTGCTTGGGTCCCAGGTGCGTCACCGGATTACCGGCATCAACGCAGAGCACATACCCCTTCTCGACGGTCGGACTCTTGAACAGCCCGGCACCCTCGCGGAAGAGGAAGACGACGATCAGCAGAATCACGATGGTCGTGATCGCACCGCTGACGGTCAGCAGGCCCTCCGTCAATTTCTCAACGATGCACCGTAAACGTTTCATGGTATATTGTCAAATCGTATTTGGATGGTTGTCAAAAAAAGTTTCATGCTCGTCCCGAATCCCTCGCGATCACCCTTCGGTCTGAAGAGGCGGTCATCCCCTGCGGGAGCAGCTCTTCAGGATCAACGGCAACCGTATCTTCTCCACGACTGCGGGCGAAGGCAGGCTTCGCGGACCGGAATCCCGATCGGAAGTGCGCGACACAACTCTTGGCGGATCGTGGTCAGACGATTCATAAGACGGCATGGAACCCGATGCAGGCAGGGGAGGCGAAGAGGCTCACCGCCCCGCGCTGCCTTGTCAGAACTTTTATTTCACGGTCACGAAACCGACCTGGCTCACAATCCGCTGACCGGCCGGTGAGAGTACATAGTCGATAAACGGTTTAACCTTTCCGGCCGATCCGGCCTCGTAATAGTAATAGAGCGGACGTACGATCGGATAAGTCTCATTCTTTGCATTTTCCACAGAAGGCTCCGTAAATGTTTTTCCATTGTCATAAGAAACATGAATTGGTTTTACAGAACTGTTAAGGTATGCCAGGCCCACGTAGCCGATTCCACCCTTGGTCTGGCTGATCGACTGGATGATCGCCCCGGTTGCCGGCATACTCATAATCCCGTTCATGTAGTTTTTATTTTTAAGCACGCTCTCCTTGAAAAATTCATAGGTACCCGAAGAGGTCTCGCGGGCGTAGGGCACGATCTTCATATCGGCTCCGCCGACCTCTTTCCAGTTGGTGATTCTGCCCGTAAAGATCCCCTCGAGCTGCTCGCGGGTCAGGTTGGTCACCTTGTTGGCCGGATTGACCACCACGGCCAGCGCATCGTAGGCAATGATCACCTCCTTGACACTCTTGCCCTGCGCCTGCAGCTTGCGACGCTCGTCGAACTTGATGCGCCGCGACGCCTGCGCAATATCGGTCGTCCCCTCGAGCAGCGCCGACAGGCCGACACCCGAGCCACCGCCCGTAACGGTCACCGTGGCCGACGGATTGGCCTTCATGAAATTCTCGGCCTCCTGCTGCGAAAGGGGCAGCACCGTATCCGAACCCTTGATCTTTTGTGCGTTTGCCGCCGTGATGCCCGCGGCAATCAGAACGGCTGTCAGAATTAACTTTTTCATCGTTTTATCTTCTCTTTCTTTTTACGCTGCAAAATTGCACACCCCTTATTACGAGCCCTGTAAGGAACTGTTACGATTCTGTTACGATTGCACGCCCTGCCTCACCGTGAGCCCGTTCCGCCCGCGGCCCCCCGCAAAACGAAGATTCCCCGCCGGCAAAGTCGGCAGGGAATCGGATCGAACCCGCCCCGGAAGGGGTCGAGGTTCCGCAATAAAATTGTAACGAAAAAAGAGAAGTTTCTCTCCCGCAGCACGGCAAGGGGGATCCCCCTCCGCCCCGCCGGGATCAGAACTTGTACTGTACCCGCAGCGTAAAGACATCATCGCGCAGATCCCGCTCGAAGCCGGCCAGCGCCGCCGACCGCTCGTTGTAATGGAGATCGTAGTAGGCCGTCAGGCGTACGTGTTTGCCGATATCCCACAGGGCGCCGAACCCGAAGGTCGAGAGCGTCAGGTCGGCCGCACCGGTCGATGAACCGGCCACGCCGATCCGATCCCCCTTCACCTGCGTGTTGGGGTCGTACCAGTCGTACTTGACCACAACCGACACCGGCAGCCGTCCGAGACTCTGCGCCAGCATGACGTAGCCGCCGCCGAAGGGGCGGATGTAGGTGGGCTGCGTCGGCCGCTTGTCGTAATTGGGACTCCCGGTGCTTTCCTCCAGCCCCGGCTGCTGGCCGAAGATGTACTCCGCATAGAGCGACGTCCGGCCGAGCAGGGTCGAGAGGCCGAGCTCCAGATCGAATCCGACGTATTGACGTTTGGCATAGCGGCCGATGTTCGACTCGCGGTCATCGAGCACGAAACGGTCCCCCTGCATCGTATAGACCTCGCGGGCCCCCTGGTAGACCTTGCCATGGTAGAAGGAGACGCCGCCGCCGAGGCTCACCGCTCCGAAATCCTTGAAGGCCGACAGATGGCCGATAAAATCCTTCTTGTTGTCCGTATCGAGGTTGATGCCGTTACCGGCGAAGAGTCCCGCCTCGAGTCTCAGCACGCTCCACGACGACCGCTCGGGAGCCTGCAGGATCACCATGCCGCCGAAGTCACGCTCGTCGGGGAAGAGCGTCCGGAAGAGGGTCGATCGCTCGGGGGAGAAGCGTTTCGACGAGGAGTGTCCGATCTCGAAACCGAACGGACGGTTGAAGACTCCGGCCTGCAGAGCCACCGTCCGGATCCACGGATCCTTCAGGTTGAAGTAGGCATCCTTGACCTTCACCCCCTTCTCGGTCACGTCGATCTGAAAGACGCCCGAGGTGATTCCGCCGTTGTAGGCCACCTTGAGTCGTCCGCGACGGATACCCACGCGGTCGATCCCTTCGGCTCCCGGTTCGTTGCTCGGCTCGCCCACATTGAGCGAGGCATCCTGCTGGCCGTGCTGATACTCGGCCTGGATGTAACCCGAAATGGTGAAGCGTTTCAGTTTGTTGACCTCCTCCTGCAGATCCTCGATCTGCTCCTCCATCTCTTCGATCTCTTCGGTCTGTTGCGATTCGCTCTCGTCCGTTTCGGGTTCATCGGCCCGAACGGCTGTCGCGGCCATCATCATGCCGGCGATCAGCGATAGCAGGGCGATCGTTCTCCTCATTGCTGATACTTTAAATGATTTCACGTTGCAAATTTAAGAAACTCCGCGCAGCTTTTCTCCAAAAGCCTGTTACGAAACTATTAAACCACGCCGGAAGGGTCCCGGGAGGCGCTCCGAGACCGCCCGACGGCGCCTTTCGAAAAAAATTGCCCTCTCACGATGCAGAAACAGCCTCCCCGAGCGAATATTTTTCTCATTATATTCCTATCTTTCGGCCCGAGAAACGGGTTTGGCACAATTTTGCCTCACCCCTTAAGAAACTGAATGCAAACTCACTGCCACAACCGGCAGCGTGCAAAAGAAACCAAACGACTCGTATGAAGGTAGGCTTATTCATTCCCTGCTACATCGACGCCATCTATCCGGAGGTGGGCATCGCCACCCTCGAACTGCTGGAGAAGTTGGGCGTCGAGGTCGAGGTGCCGCACCGGCAGACCTGCTGCGGACAACCGATGACCAACGAAGGAGACTTCGAGAGCGCCCGATGCACCGAAGAGCTCTTCGTCGAAAATTTCAAGGACTACGAATACATCGTCGGCCCGGCCGGCAGCTGCGTCAAGCAGGTTCGCGTCCACTACGACAAACTCGAACAGACCCCCGAGGTGCAGCACGTGCGCGAGCGCACCTACGAGCTGGTGGAGTTCCTGCACGATATAATTAAGGTAAAGGAGTTCCCCGGCGTCGAATTCCCCCACAAGGTGGCCCTGCACAACAGCTGCAGCTCGATCCGCGGACTGGGGCTGGCCAAGCCCTCCGAGCGGCCGGGCGAGCCGTTCAACAAGTCGGCCGACCTGCTGAAGATGGTCAAGGGGGTCGAGCTGGTCGAGCTGAGCCGCCCGGACGAGTGCTGCGGATTCGGCGGCACGTTCTGCGTGACGGACGAGGCGGTCAGCACGAAGATGGGGCGCGACAAGGTGGCCGACTACGTATCGAGCGGCGCCGAATGCGTCGTCTCGCCCGACATGTCATGCCTGATACACCAGCAGGCCGTAGCCCGCAAGATGGGACTCACGGAACTCCCCTTCGTACACATTGCCCAGGTTCTCAACGGAGGTCCCTTTAAAAACGAGAAGCTATGAAAAAGGAGAAGGTTGTCGATGTCGTATCCAACTCGGCGCGGTTCATCGCCCAGGACGACATCCACGAGAAGATGCACGACAAGAACCTCTGGAATGCCCGCGTGAAACGCGACCGGATCGCCGCCTCGATTCCCGAATGGGAGCAGCTGCGCGATCTGGGATCGGCCATCAAGGAGCACACGCTGAACCACCTGGATCAATATCTCGAAGAGTTTGCCGCGAATGCCGAAAAACGCGGAGCGATCGTTCACTGGGCCCGCACGGCTCAGGAGCACAACGAGATCGTCTACTCGATCCTGGAGAGCCACAAGGTCACCTCGATCATCAAGAGCAAGTCGATGCTGCAGGACGAGTGCGGCATGGTTCCCTTCCTCGAGCAGCACGGCATCGAGGTGACGGAATCAGACCTGGGCGAGCGGATCCAGCAGCTCTCGAACGAGCCGCCCGCCCACATCGTCATGCCGGCCATCCAGAAGACCACCGAGGATATCGCCCGTCTGTTCGCCGACAAGATCGGCACCGACCCCAACAACACCGACCCCACCTCGCTCACCGAGGCGATGCGCAACAACGCACGTCCCCGCTTCATGAAGGCCGGCGCCGGCATGACGGGTGCCAACTTCGCCATCGCCGAGACGGGCTCGTTCGTCGTCTGCACGAACGAGGGCAACGCCGACATCGGCGCCTCCGTTCCTCCCCTGCACATCGCCAGCATCGGCATCGAGAAGGTGATCCCGACGGTGCGCGACCTGAGCATCTTCATCCGCCTGCTCTCGCGCAGCGCCCTGGGCACCCCCGCCACGCAATACACCTCGCACTTCACGGGTCCCCGCAACGGCGGCGAACTGCACATCATCCTGACCGACAACGGCCGCAGCGAGCGGCTTGCGATGAAGGACTTCTGGCGTTCGCTCAAGTGCATCCGCTGCGGCGCCTGCATGAACACCTGCCCGGTCTACCGCCGCAGCGGCGGACTGGCCTATCAGTCGACCTATTCGGGGCCGATCGGCATCATCCTCAGCCCCACCTTCGACCTGAAGAAGTACAGCGAACTCCCCTTCCACTCGACCCTCTGCGGCTCCTGCTCGCAGGTCTGCCCGATGAAGATCGACCTCTCGGACCAGATCTACAAGTGGCGCGAGGAGGTGGTCAAGGCGGGCTACATGCCCAAGATGCGGCGCCTGGCCTTCAAGGCGGCCGGAGAACTCTTCTCCCACCCGGGACAGTTCCACCTGGCCGAGAACCTCGGAGCGCGACTCCTGCCCATCGTTCCCGATTTTCTCATATACAGCAAACTCAACCCCTGGACCGGCGGCAACGACCGCGAGATGGTTCGGATCGCCAAACCGACCTTCCGGGAGTGGTACCTGAAAAACAGAAAGGAGCAAAAAAATGGATAGCACGAAAGATATCATTCTGGAATCGCTGCGCAGAAACCGGCAGGCGGGCGACTTTCCTCACCCCGAGATTCCGAACTTTCCGAAGAGCGGCCAACCGATCCTCGACCAGTTCAAAGAGAGTCTGACCGCAGGAGGCGGCGCCTGGCGCGAGGCGGCTTCGGCAGCCGAGGCCGAAGCGCTGATCCGCGAACTGCATCCCGATGCGAAGGTGATCTGCTCGGCCGTATCGGAGATCCGCGGCAACCGCGACATTCACGCCATCAAGGATCCGCACGAGCTGGACGACGTGGATGTCGGTGTAATCCGGGCCCGGTTCGGCGTAGCCGAGACCGGCATGGTATGGCTGACGCAGGAGGATCTGGTGGTCGATGCCCTCGGCGTGCTGGCACAGCACCTGGTGATCCTGCTCGATCCGCAGCAGCTGGTACGCGACATGTACGAGGCGTACGAGCGGATCGACCTGCAGGCGACCAACTACGGCTGCTTCATGCTCGGCCCGTCGGCCACGGCCGACATCGGCGCCTTCATGGTGCGGGGTGCCCAGGGGGCCCGCTCGCTCACCGTGATATTCCTGTAGAACCGTTCGAAACCGACAGCCGCTTCCAAAGTCAATCCCGATTTTGGACGCGGTTGTTTTTTTCGTATCTTGTAATCAATATCAAAAAGCCCAACAGGATGCTGTATCATTAAAATTTCTCCATTAACCCGTGAATCTTCCGCTTATATTCATGTTCTGGTCCTTCTTGACCGGAACTCCGGCCACCCTTCAAGAGGCTCCGGAATCCGCCCCGAGTCTATATCAATTGTGGCAAACCCCAACCAACAGCATCTCCCACACCTACATCTCGCCCGAAATAATGATCGATAATCAAGACACGCAGACCGATATAAAGACAGGCGAGTATCACGTTGTACCTTCCAACACCTATTCCATGATAATCAGACAACTGGATCAAAACGGGGTGGTTTTCGATCAACATGACGACATACTGGTGCTGTTTACGGTATATAACGCAAGTTCTCATGATGACCACGAGCCGGACTACATCTATGTAAAAACCAAAAATTCGAAATACGCCTTCGCTATCGATATAGATTACGTACGCATAGACGACAAGGATAATTGGGGGAAACAGGTTATCCTGAATCCTTTGTCTGACAAGGACTCCTTCGATCCGATCATCGACGCAATCTACAAAGGGAAGCTGAATCACATCAGAAAGATTTATAAAAAATACCAGGCCTTCTCACCTTACTCGGAGTCCGGCGGTGGTTATTCTGCAGAACGATTCGTCATCAAGGATGGGAAAGTTATTCCCCCATCACACCAGTGGAACCTTGGGCGCATGTGTTTTCATAAAAACCAACCACGCAAGTAAATATCCCGGCAGCCGCACCCCTTCAAGGGTGCGGCTCGGTTTTTACCACACAGTAACGGTCTTTCCTTTTGATTCCAATCTTTTTTCGTATCTTGTAGTATCAAAAAACCACATTCGTATGTTTCAACGACCGCACCCTGAAAGGAGTGCGGTCGTTTTATCCATATATACGCGGACACTCAACACTACTGAGGAGTTACGGATGGGAAAATCCCAAAATTTGGCGATTGTGCACGCTCGCAGGATACTGTTATTTTGCAGCATCGAAAAAAAGATGCGCAACCTGCCGACATACCTCATTGCTCTGGCTCTGCTGCTCTGCAGTACGGCTCTTCGGGCCGCGGATCACCGCCCCGTCGGGAAGATCACCTTCGAGGTGACTGACCCCGCGCGCGAACCGCTGGCCTACGCCACCGTAATCCTGAAGGGCGGTGACCAGGAGACCCCCTACGGACGCTCGACCGACGAGGAGGGGATTGCCTCCTTCACCATCCCGGCCGGCAGCTACGAGGTGACCATCACCTACGTGGGCTACGTCGCCCATACGGGCAGCGTCACGATCCAGCCGGGCGACGAGCTCTATCGCCCCCTCTGGCTGGAACCCGCCTCGGTAGCCATCGACGACGTAGTTGTCACGGCCACCGAGTCGAAAGGGATCACCAGCTCCTCGATGATCGACCGCAAGGCCATGGAACACCTGCAACCGTCGAGTTTCAGCGACCTGCTCTCGCTCCTTCCGGGCGGAAGCGCCTCGGCCCCCTCGCTGAGCGCACCGAACCAGATCCATCTGCGTGAGATCGGCATTGCGAGCGACGATTACAACACCTCGTCGCTCGGCACCTCGTTCGTCGTGGACGGGGCCCCGATCCGCAACGACGGCAATATGCAGTATATGCCCAGCTACGATCCCTATTTCGATTCGAAGAACCATGCGAACTCCGGCTTGGACATGCGCACGCTCTCGACCGACGAGATCGAACACGTCGAGATCGTGCGGGGCATCCCCTCGGTGCAGTACGGCGACCTGACGAGCGGACTGGTGAAGATCGAACGCAAGCGGGGATACACCCCCTGGAACATGCGCTTCAAGGCCGACATGAACAGCAAGCTCTACTACCTGGGCAAGGGATTCGAGATCCCCGACCGGGGGCTGACGGTCAATTTCGGCGTCGATCTGCTGGACGCCAAACCCGACCCGCGCAACACGCTCGAAGATTATAGGCGTGCCACGGGATCGGTCCGTCTGAACAAACTGTGGGACCGCTCCGAAAGGCACCACATCTCATTGGGAATCAATCTCGACTACACCGGATCGTTCGACAACAAGAAGATCGATCCCGAGGCCAACAACGGCCAGTTGAACGACTACCGGTCACAGTATAACCGCTTCGCCCTGAGCGGCGATTTCGAACTTCACTCACGCCGTGAAGGCTTTTTCCGTTCGCTCTGCATAAATACCTCGATCGACTACTCGCGCGACCGCATCGACCGCCGCAAGTTCGTGCAGATCACCAAGCCGACAGCCGTCTCGAACAGTCTGGCCCCGGGCGAATACGATGCCATCCTGCTTGAACCCTCCTTCATCGGAGAAATGACTATCGACGGTCGTCCCCTGAACGCCTTTGCCAAGGCCGTAGCCACTTTTCGGATCGACAGCGACGCAAGTTCGAACACGATTCTCGCCGGCGTGGACTGGGTGATGGACAAGAACCTGGGCGAAGGGGTCGTCTACGACGTCACACGCCCCGTCTTCCCCGAATCCTCGCTCCGGCCGCGCCCCTACTACGACATCCCCGCCCAGCACGACCTGGGGCTCTTCATCGAGGACAACACCACCCTCTCCTTCGGCCGTTACCAACTGGACATCATGGCCGGCCTGCGTGCCACCACGATGCTCAACCTGGACCGTAAGTACACGATGCGGGGCAAATTCTACTTCGACCCGCGTCTGAACCTGCGGCTCGCCTTCCCTTCGTTCCGGATCTGGGGACAAACGGCCGAGTTCGCCCTCTCGGGCGGTACGGGCTGGCACACGAAGAGCCCGACCATGGACCAGCTCTACCCGGCCCTGCGCTACTACGACATCGTCCAGCTGAACTATTTCCACACAAATCCCGACCTGCGGCGCATCAACTACGTAACCTACGTGATCGACCCGACTAACTACGCCCTCGAAGCGGCCCGCAACTTCAAATGGGAGGTGCGCACCGACCTGACCCTGGCCGGGAACCGGCTTTCGGTCACCTACTTCGAGGAGGATATGAAATCGGGTTTCCGCACCACCTCGACCTACGACAGCTACGACTACAAGGCGTACGACTACAGCGGAGTGGACCACGACAACCTGCAGGCCCCACCCTCGCTGGAGGATATGCCCTACACGATCGAGACCCGCATGGCCTCGACCGCACGCACGACCAACGGCAGCCGCACCTTCAAGCGGGGGGTCGAGTTCACCTTCTCGTCCCAACGCATCGAGGCGCTCCGCACCCGCCTGACGGTCACGGGGGCCTGGTTTCACACCGAATACAGCAACAGCGACCCGATCCAGTACTTCCCCGGCAAGACCATCAACTTCCAGCAGGTACTCTACGTCGGCCTCTACGAGAACGACACCTACTATATCCGGGAGATGGCCAACACCAACTTCATGCTCGATACGGACATTCCGCGCCTCGGTCTCGGCTTTTCGTTCACGTTCCAGTGTGCCTGGACCACCAAACAGTTCAATCCGAGCGGGAGCCAGCTTCCGTATGCCTACTTCGGGCCCGACGGGATCATCCATCCCTTCACCGAAGAGTCGCTCTCGGATCCCGAACTGGCCACACTGAAACGCTACGAAGGGACGACCGTCTCGCGCTGGACCACCATCCCGTTCGCCATGACCACCAACCTGAAGGTGACCAAACGACTCTTCAAGGAGAAGGTGATGGCCGCCATCTACGTCACCCAAATGTTCAACTATACGCCGAGCTACAAGGTCGACGGCGTCACCACCCGACGCCACGCCACCCCCTACTTCGGCATGGAAATCAACCTCAGCCTATGAAATACACCCTGAAAACAGCCCTGCTGCTCGTCGGCATAGCGATGCTCTCTTCGTGCGTAAAGCGAGACACGAGCGACTTCTTCTCGCAGGTTACCCTGCAGTTGGTTCCACCCGAAGAGGTGCAGCAGACGCTTCGGGTACAGGCCCCCGTCACGCTGCGCAACATCAACACCGGACAGCGGACCTATACGTCGGATTTCGACAACGAAGGGGTGCTGCGGATCACCCTGATGAAGGGGGTCTATGAACTTACGCTCGAGGCGGGATGCAAACTGAAATACCGCACCGGCGATGAGACCTTCACACGGGACATCGTCCTGGAGCGGGATACGAAACTGGTGCTGACGGCTGTCGAAGAGACCGTTCCGGTCAAGGTTATCTTCAGCGAATAGACAATGCGATTACTCGTAAAGATATGGTTATGTGCGGGATGCCTGCTGGGCATCGCGGAGTGGAGCCAGGCCCGGCCGACGGAGCCCGACACCCTGATGCGTGCCCTGCGGGAGGCAGCCTCGCCGACGAACGCCCTCATCCGGGAGGCCTACGCCAATCCGGCCACGCGTCCCGACGCCTTCCGCCATTCGCTCTCCGAACTCTCGATCGGCTACCGGCTCCAATCCGAGGAACAGCCGACCGTCCGGCAAAAGGGCGACCGTTCCGACTTCGGATACTTCGCGACCGAGGGCTACCGACACCTCTCCGAGAAGAGCACGCTGTGGGGACATGCCGGTTACCGGATCGGGAAGCGTCGGAACGTCGTCTGGAACCTCGCCTCGGACTACGAACTGATCTATCCGGCCATCACCACCGATACGGTCGGCGGCGGGGACCTCACCTCGGAGGAGTACACCTTCGGGGGCGGCTACGGCCATCGGGGCGAACGTTTCGGCTGGGGAGCCTCGGCCGACGTACGGGCCGGACAGGAGTACCGGACAACCGACCCCCGTCCGCGCAATATCACGATCGACATCTCGGCCACGCTGGGAGGCTCTCTATGCATCGGCCACTACAAGGCGGGGCTTTCGACCTCGCTGCGGGTCTACAAACAGACGAGCGCCACCTACTTCGCCAACCCGATCGGCGGGACGGGGCTCTTCCGGCTGACCGGTCTGGGGTCCTATTACGCCGGCTACACCGGCGACAACCAGGATACCGAGGGCGACCTATACCGAGGCAACGGTTTCTCGGCCGAGGCGGTCCTGCTGCCGGCCCACGGCCGCAAGGGGTTCTTCCTGACGCTCGGATACGACCGGCTGAAGATCACCAAGATCCTGCGCAGCTACAAGCACCTGCCCCTGCAGGAGGTCACTCCCCACACGTTCCGCGCCGACGCGGCCTGGCTGCAGCAGCCGGAGCGGGGACTCTACTGGGGTATCGGACTGAAAAACCGGTACGAGTACCGTGAGGGAATTGAAAATATCGTGGCCGAATCGGTCGGGGGTGCCTACGAGACGATCGGGGCGTTGAAAACATTCGAATACAGCCTGCTGCAAAACCGTCTCGAACTGCTCATCGGGCAGGAATCCCCCCGCAGCGCCTGGGCCGTATCACCCTGGGGCGCCTATCAGCGCCGCACGGCCGACTACCTCTACCCGGCGCAACACATGGAACACGCCCACGCAGGTGGAGGTGTCGAGGTACACTATACGTATCAGGGACGCCGGACGATGCTCCGGACAACCGTCGGAGCCGACTACTTCGCCTCCCTGAGCCACAATCTGGCGATCCCGGTGGCCAACATCGACATTCCGCAGCTTGTCGAGATGGTCCGATATGAATACGACCGCCGCTCACAGGACCGCCTCGGCCTGCAGGCAGCTCTTCGGGGCGATTACCGGCTCCGCAAGCGGATGACGCTCTTCCTGACGGCCGACTACCGGATCGAGCGCTACCGGGACGGCGCCCTGTCGCACTACGCCCAAATAGCGTGCGGCATGGCCTTCTGACAGAAAATCATTTTAACTAAAAAACCATAAAATCCATGAACTACAAACATCTACTCTATGCATCCGCAGCCTTCTGCGCCATGCTCTTCGCAAGCTCGTGTACCGATGACGAAACCGGCAAACCGGGCGAACAAACCCTTGACTTTACCTTGACGGTCAATATGCCCATCAGCGTGGAGTCACCCGAACTCACCTCGGTCGAGGCCACCTTTACGGAGGTAACGACCGGCCAGACGACCACCGTCACCGAGTTCAGCACCGCACAGGAGGAGTCCTACCGCATCGATGCGGACCTGCTCCCCGGCCAGTACAACCTGACCCTGAAAGGTGTGATCCGCTACACGCAGGACGGGGTAACCGGAGAGGGAGACATCGAGGCTTCGCGCACGAGCATCCCCGTCTCGGAGGAGTCGCACGCACTGACCGTCGAGACGACCGTAGCCACGATCCGCACCAACAACTTCGTCATCGAGGAGATCTTCTTCACGGGCAGCCTCACCCCCGAGGGGCAGCAATACTACGGCGACCAGTACATGAAGATCACCAACAACTCGGATCAGACCCTCTATGCCGACGGACTGATCATCTTCAAATCGGCCTTCATGACCGTGGACAAGTACGACTATACGCCCGACATCATGGCTACGCACTTCTCGGTGGACAGCGGACTGATCCTGCCGGGTTCGGGCACCGACTATCCGGTTGCTCCGGGGGCCTCGATCGTCATTGCCGACACGGCCATCGACCACCGGGAGTTCAACTCGCAGTCGCTCGACCTGTCGGGTGCCACCTTCGAATATTACAACGCACTCGATGACGAGGATGTGGACAACCCGAACGTTCCGAACGTACAGACCCTCTTCGCCGACGACTTCTGGACATGGCACAACCGCGGCTTCTACTCCTATGCGATCGGCCGTCTGGACGAGGGCGTAACGGCCGAGAGTTTTGCCAAAGACTACGCCTACACGGCCCACTACGAGATGGTGGTCGAAGGATACGGTTCCTTCCCGATGGAGGCCGAGTGCTGGAAGGTTCCCAACGCGTGGGTGATCGATGCGGTAAACCTGAGCATCGAATCAATGTTCAAGTGGATCGTCACCTCACCCTCGCTCGATTCGGGCTGGACCTACTGCGGCAAGATCGACAAGGACCAGACCCGCTACGGCAAGAGTGTCCGCCGCAAAGTGTACAAACAGGAGGAGGGTCGTACGATCTACAAGGATACGAACAACTCGACCGAGGACTTCACCCCGGAGGCAACCCCGTCTCTTCTGTAAACACACCGACCTATGAGAGAACCAGTAATCGAATGCCGCAACCTGACCCACTACTACGGGGAACGGCTGATATACAAAGACCTGAGCTTCGAGATTCCGCGCGGGCGGATTCTCGGGCTCCTGGGCAAGAACGGCACCGGCAAAACCACCACGATCAACATCCTGAGCGGCTACCTGCAGCCCCGCTCGGGCGAATGCCTGATCTTCGGCGAGGATATCCGCCGCATGCGTCCCCAGACCCGGGCGCGCATCGCCCTGCTCATCGAGGGGCACGTTCAGTACGCCTTCATGACCATCGAACAGATCGAACGCTTCTACGCGAGCTTCTACCCCGCCTGGGACCGCGACGCCTACTACGGCCTGATGGAGAAACTGCAGGTCGCCCCGCGGCAGCGTATCGCGCGCATGTCCTGCGGACAGCGCTCCCAGGTCGCTCTGGGGCTTATCCTGGCCCAGAATGCCGAGCTGCTCATCCTCGACGACTTCTCGATGGGACTCGACCCCGGCTACCGCCGCCTCTTTGTCGAATACCTGCGCGACTACGCCCGCAGCCGGGAGAAGAGCGTCTTCCTCACCTCGCACATCATCCAGGACATGGAGAAACTCATCGACGACTGCATCATCATGGACTACGGACGCATCCTGATCCAGATGCCGGTCCGCGACCTGCTCGGACGCTTCCGCCGCTATACCTTCACCACGGCCGACGAGGCAATCATCCCCGAAAGCAAGGAGATATACAACCCCGGTGTCATCAACGGCCAGGGCGAACTCTACTCGTTCGACTCGCCGGAGAGCGTCCGCGAGTGGCTCGACCGCACGGGAATCCCCCACGGCGAGCTGCACGCTGAAACCCTGAACCTCGAAGATGCCTTCATCGGCCTAACCGGAAAATATTGACACGACGATGATCAAAGCCATATGCTACAAGGAGTGGATCAAGATCCACCGCTTCTATCCGCTTGCGGCCCTGCTCCTCACCGGATTCACCCTCTACGCCCTGCTGCGCATCCAGCGGGTGATCACCTTCCGGGGGGTCGCCCATCTGTGGGAGGTGCTGCTCGAGAAGGAGGTCGTTCTGATCGACACGCTGCAATACCTGCCCATACTACTGGGCATTCTGCTCGCCCTCACGCAGTTCGTTCCCGAGATGAGCCAGAAGCGGCTCAAACTGACCCTTCATCTCCCCTATCCCGAACGCCGGATGATCCTGATCATGACCGGTTTCGGAGCGGGAGCACTCACCCTGCTGCTGCTCCTGCAGGGGCTCATCCTCTGGGGATACCTGGCCACTATCCTCCCCCCGGAGCTGACCGCCCGCATCCTGCTCACGGCCCTTCCCTGGGCCCTGGCCGGACTGACCCTCTACCTGCTGACCACGTGGATCTGCCTCGAACCGACCTGGCGCCGACGCATCGTAAACATCCTGATCGCCGCCGGCATCGGCCGCCTCTTCTTCCTCTCGGATCTGCCGGAGGCCTACAACGGCATGATCCCCTGGCTCATGCTGCTGCTCGCCGGCTCGCTCTTTTTTCCCCTGCTGTCGACCGACCGCTTCAAGCAAGGTTGCCAGGACTAACCCCTAATCCGTACTGAAAATGACGATAAAAACAATAAAAGGAGGAGTTCTCCTCACGGCCGTGCTGCTGATGGCATGGCTGCTTCCCTGGTTCTACGGCTTTCTGACCGCCTCGCCCTCGTGGTCGCCCTTCACCCTGTACAGCTGTGTGGTTCACAGCTTCGCCTCGGCCGGATACGACGAAGAGGGCAACTTCGAGGGGCGTGACCGGCTCGGAAACACCTACACCGAGGAGCAGTTCGACAGCATCCTGCCCATGTTCTACTACCGGCAGCTCGCCTCGCGGGGCGCCTTCCCGACCCAAATCGAAGGGGAACCCGTCACCATGCAGGATGCCGAACGGTCGGGATTCATCTTCCGCAGTACGCCGTCCGACCTGAACCGTCCCCACACGGGGCTCTACCAGCTGCTCGAATCGGTTCCCGAACGGGTGGACTTCGAGGCTCCGACCGACGTATTCCGCATCACCGACACGGGAATCGAGTTCGTCGACATGCAGACCAACACGATCGACCGGGCCAAAAGCGAGGCCTTCACACGCCGGATGCTCGACCGCGGATTCCGATTCCCGGCACGTGTGGTCGCCGGCAATGCTTCAACGCGCAAATCGTACGATAACGGCTACTTCCTGGTCGATGCCGACGGAGCCCTCTTCCATATGAAGCAGATGCTCGGCCGCCCCTTCGTGCGCCGTACGGAGATACCCGCCTCGCTGGGCATCCGCCACTTCTTCGTCACCGAATTTCCCGACCAACGGCTCTTCGGCTTTCTGACCGACCAACAAAACAGGCTCTATGCCCTCGAGGCCGAGGACTACTCGCTGCATGAGATCCCTGTCGGCGAATTCGACCCGACGCGGGACGGGATCATGATCATCGGCGACAAGTTCTACTGGACCGTAACGGTGCAGCGTGCCGAATCCGAACGGCTGGTTGCCGTCAATGCCCGCGACTACACGAAGGCGGACGAATACCGTCCCGCTGCGGAGATCGATCCCTGGCAGCAGCGGGCCGAATACCTCTTCCCGTTCACCCTCTCGTTCACCTCGCCGCTGGACGGATTCGTTAAGCCGCGCCTCGCAGACTTCTCGTGGCAGGCGCTCGGGCTGGGGGCGCTGCTGGCCATCGTCTACGCCCTGCTCCACCGCCGCACGCTCCGCCGTCGGATTCCCGCCCTGTGCGGCATCCTGCTGCTGGGGCTCTTCCTCTTCATCCCGCTCGTGGCCATGCAGAAACGATAACCCCTCTTCCTACTCTTTTTCTCCGTGCAGGCGGCCCTTCGGGTCGCCTGCACCCTTTCCGCCCCGGGCCAATCCACCCCGCCGAACCTCTCAGACAAGCGATTTGAGCCGCACAACAAACAATCGTTCGAATATATTCGCTACTTTTGTTCCGTAAAAAGAGCGGAGATCCGGCGCGCACCTCCGCCCCGCAAAAAGACATCACGCCATGAAAAAGTTCGTTTTACTTGTCACATCGCTTATTCTGACCGCCATGAGTACCATCCAAGCCCAAGAGAATGACCGCACCTTCGCCCTGAGCGACAAGGTCACGGTCGAGAAGGTGCACTTCCGCAACCGTTTCGGCATCACCCTCGCAGCCGATCTCTACAAACCGAAGAGTGCCGAGGGAAAACTTCCGGCCATCGCCGTGAGCGGCCCGTTCGGAGCCGTCAAGGAGCAGGCCTCGGGCCTTTATGCCCAGACGCTGGCCGAGCGCGGCTTCCTGACCGTCGCCTTCGACCCCTCCTACACGGGTGAGAGCAGCGGCGAACCCCGCTACGTCGCCTCGCCCGACATCAACACCGAGGATTTCAGCGCCGCGGTCGACTTCCTCTCCACGCGCGATGACGTGGATCCCGAACGCATCGGCATTCTGGGCATCTGCGGCTGGGGCGGCTTTGCCCTCAACGCTGCCGCCATCGACACCCGCATCAAGGCAACGGTCGCCTCGACCATGTACGACATGCACCGCGTAACGGCCAACGGCTATTTCGACGCGATGGACGCCGACGCCCGCTACGAACTCCGCAAGCAACTCAACGCCCAGCGCACCGAGGATTTCCGCAACGGCACCCAGGCTCTGGCCGGCGGTGTGGTCGATCCGCTGCCCGAGGATGCTCCGCAGTTCGTCAAGGACTACTACGCCTACTACAAGACCCCGCGCGGCTACCACCCCCGTTCACTCAACTCGAACAACGGCTGGGCCGTCACCTCGGCTCTCTCGCTGCTCAACACCCCGATTCTCACCTACAGCGACGAGATCCGCAGCGCGGTGCTGATCGTCCACGGCGAGAAGGCCCACTCGCGCTACTTCGGCGAGGATGCCTTCAAGAAGCTGAAGGGCGACAACAAGGAGCTGATGATCATCCCCGGCGCCAGCCACACCGATCTGTACGACAACATGGAGAAGATTCCCTTCGACCGCATCGAAGCCTTCTACCGCAAATACCTCCGATAAACCGAAACCCGGGCGAACCCCGCCGAATCCATCGGCGGGGTTTCCCGTTTGAACAGACGACAAAAACACCATGACACTCGATGCATTTTTAACCTGCGTCCGCCAGCGCAACCCGCTCAACACCCCCGAGATTCAGCAATTCATGGATGAGATGAGCGAAGAGGCCCGGCGCGTCACCTTCGAGCTGAACGGCTCGTACCACACCCCCGATCAGGTGCGCGACCTGCTTTCGAAACTCTTCGGACACAAGGTCGACCCCACGCTGCGGGTCTTTCCCCCCTTCTACTCCGACTTCGGCAAGAACATCACCATCGGCAAAAACGTCTTTATCAACGCCTGCTGCCACTTCCAGGATCACGGCGGCGTCGTGCTGGGCGACGGCTGCCAGATCGGACACAACGTGGTCTTCGCCACGCTCAACCACGGCCTCGCTCCCGAAGAGCGCCCCACGACCCATCCGGCACCGATCGTGCTGGGACGCAACGTCTGGGTCGGCTCGAACGCGACGATCCTGCAAGGGGTCACCATCGGCGACAACGCCGTCGTAGCGGCCGGAGCGGTCGTTGCGAAGGATGTCCCGGCCGACACGATTGTCGGCGGAGTTCCGGCCCGCCCGATCCGACACATTTAATCCACACCTGTTCCCCCTTTCCACACCCGACCGGCGGCATTCGCTCCGCCGGTCGGTTTTTTTCATGGTGTCCGATACCCTGTCACACTACATTGTCCTCCCGTTCGGGAAAAGTGGAAGAAAAAAGGGAAAAAGGTTGGAATCCGAATAAAAAGCACTATCTTTAAATGATAGATAGAAAATCCATTACCCAAATCTCCAAGAACACGGCATACCTCTAATCGTATTTCATACACCAACAAAACCAAATCACCCTATGAAAAATTCAATCTTCAGGGCGAGCCTGCTCGTCCTCGCAGCCCTGCTGATGGCAAGCTGCTCCAAGGAGTCCACCAACACTCCGCCCGTCCCGTCGCTGAAGCTGACCCTCTCCAACATCGGAGCGACGAACTTCACGATCGGGGTCGAAAGCACCGATCCGGAAACGCTCTACTTCGTCGGAGTCACCACCCGCGAGAGCTACGACAACCTCGGGGATCCCAAGGCCGTGGCCGAAGGATTCATCCAGATCGCCAACCAGGCCGGGGATGTGGACTGGACGAAGGCCGACGGCAAACTCATCCACCAGGGCAACGCGACCCTCGAGGCGGGTGAACTCTGGAGTGTCAAACCCAAACGCGAATATGCCGTCCTGGCCTTCGGCGTGGGTGAAGGGGGCGTCATTACGCTCGATCCGGTTCATGAGTTCGTAACCACGACGGCCGTCTCCCCCTCCGAGAACCAGTTGAACGTAACGGTCGATGCCGTTAAGGGCATCGTGACGGTCAAGACTACCAACGAGGACCCCTATTTTCTCGACTGCATCGAGGCGAGCCGGCTGACCGACATTCCCGAGGAGCGTCTGGCCGAGCACATCATCGGCAGCTACGGCACACTGGCCGACAACTGCGTCGAGAGCGGCAACGTGGAGCGCGACTTCTCCCGAATCCTGGAGGAGGATACCGACTACTACGCCGTCGCCTTCGGTTATCTGGGGGGCTATGCCACCACCGCCGTGACGAAGGTTCCCTTCCACACCGGGGGCGGCGAGGTGATTCCGCAGGATTGCACCTTCGACTTCAGCGTGAAGGACCTCTCGATCCACGGAGCCAACATCACCGTCACGCCGAGCAACCCCTCGACCCCCTACTTCTGGCAGGTCTACAACAAGGTGCTCGTCGACAGCTACGTGAGCGGCGCGGGTCTGGATCAGCTGATGCAGGACGGACTGGCCATCATCGCGGAGGCCCTCTCGGCTGAATACGGCTTTGAGATCACGGCCGAGGCTGCCGCCTCGATGGTTGCCGTGACGGGCAGCGACAGCTACGCCTACAACACGCTGGATGCCGCGACGGAGTACTACGTGGTGGCCGTCGGTCTGGACAAGAAGGGGCGCCACACGACCGAGGTACAGCTCTCGGAGCCCTTCACCACCCTCTCTTCGTCGGCCGGTCCCGAGGAGCCCATGGCCTGTACGATCACCGTCAACGGCCTTACCGACGAGGGGCTCAGCGTCAGCGTGACGCCGACCGACAAGGAGATGACCTACGTGGGCATGGTCGGAGAGGGCGAAGTCTACTCCTGGTACTCCTCGGATGCGGAGTTCCTGGCCGACGACATCGCCATGTGGACGGAGATGGCCGGCGCCGAGGGGATGAGCCTCGCGGAGCTGCTGTCGGCCTACGGACTCTTCCTGAAGGGGGACCAGACCTATATCTTCCCGGAGAGCTTCGAGCCGGGCGTGCTCTACATGGCCTACACGTACGGCCTGAGCGAAGCGGGCGAAGTGACCGCCGGCATGCAGAAAGTCTTCTTCACCCTGGACGAAGAGGGACAGCCGCATGAGGCGGAGGCACCCGCAGGCATGTAATCCGACCTTATCCAATGCAGCAGGGGGATGCCGGTTGGCATCCCCCTGCTGCATTGTCGTCCTCACAACGGCATAAAACTCATCGACTCTCTCCTAAAAACCACAGACGGCCACACCCAACAGTTCCCCGGACGCCCCGTCCTCTTCACGTAGCCGTTACCTTAGCCGCAAGCAATGTTGTGCAGATGTTGTGCAAATTGAACTTTTACAGAAAAATAGAATCAGCTCTCAATGTTAAACTCTTCGTCTGCCTCTGAAAGAATTTCTTTTAATTTATCAAAATTATATTTAAAAGCGTCCATAAACACTCCTGCATCTCTATTCCCGCATAAACTACCGTCTGACAACTAATTGTTTATCCTGTCAAGCAAATAATCAATTTTATCAACATGATATTTTCCTACGGGTAATTCATCTATATCACCATAACGTTCTGACAAGCCTGTTTTTATCTGCTCACAAGAACTACATAATTGTTTAACATTTGCAGACACTATCTCATATCCCGAATCTATTCCTTCACATATCTTGGATATGTCAAATTCAATGCTGTCGATCAAACGACATAAAGCCTTCCCTGAGAATTCCTGTTTATGATGCTTTAAATCCATTTGTAATTTATTCAAAATATCTCCAAGCACCTTAGAAATCACCTCTTCTTGTATCTGTCGAACATTCTTAAACAAGATGTTTTGTTCTCGACACCCATGCGGGAAAACTTCTCCAAATGACCAGATTTGAAAAGAATCTCTATTAATACTGTTACGTGGTATAAAATGAAAGGATTGCTCCCCTCTGTTTGTCGGGTGTCCAATAGCATCATTTCTTAACTCTCTTACCTCATAAAGAGCAGGATAACTATTTTTCCAATCCATTCCCTGCCCACACAATGCCACACGTAAATTAGAAACGGCATCCTGCTGCAAGAAACAAGCCTGGAGCAGTCCATATAAATACAAATAACCTCCCTCATCCGCAGAAAAATCAGACAGTTTGAAGAAACTGTCTATAGCCAACTGGGTCTCCTCAATACAATCCATACATGCGCATAACATACGCCATTTCTTTTTGTCCCTGAAAAGAATAGCTCTTTTCCATGGATTATTAACAAGACCTCTTATCTCGAAGATCTCCGCTTGTATCTGATTTTCCATATGTGAAACGTGTTTAATGATACTGACATCTATGGATTCTGGGCTAAAATACATAAAAAAAAGACTTCCAAGCATACCTGGAAGTCTTCTATGAGGTCTGAAGCGGACTCGAACCGCTGTACAAGGTTTTGCAGACCTTTGCCTAGCCACTCGGCCATCAGACCATATTGATCCTGTTCGGATGTGCAAATATAAGAAGTTTTCTCTTTCCTGCAAAACTTCATCGACAACTTTGCATTTTTTACGCGGATTATTTACCTTTACTTCCGCTTAATCCATTTTCCAAGGTGGCCGAAATCGAAGATATTGCCCTTACGTTGATTCCCCGACTCGGGCACAAAGGGATCGTCCACCTGCTCGGAATCTTCCACTCGGCCCAAAGAATCTTCACCGCCTCGGGCGACGAGCTGACCGCTCAGGCCGCGCTCCATCCCGATCTGGTCGAGCAGATTCTCCGCAAAAAGTCGTTTCAGGCCGCCGAGCGCGAAATGAAGTACTGCCGTCGCCACGCCATCACGCCACTCTCCTCGACCGATGCCGACTATCCCGCCCCGCTGCGTGAAACCCCGGACTATCCGCACGTACTGTACGTCATGGGGCAGACGGAGGTGCTCGGCAAAAGTCTCCTCACGATGGTCGGAACCCGCCGCATGACCCCCTACGGTCAGCAAGTCGCCGAACGGTTGATCGGCGATCTAGCCGCACGCACCGCCGGAACGGTCATCGTCAGCGGGCTGGCCTTCGGCATCGACACGGCCTGCCACCGGGCCGCTCTCGCCCACGGAATCCCCACCCTCGGGGTGGTTGCCTCGGTACTCCCCGAGATCACCCCGGCTCAACATACGGCCGTTGCCCGCGAGATGATCGAACAGGGTGGCGCCGTCGTCTCGGAGCTCCATTCGCAGACCCGGCAAAACGGCCGCTACTACCTGGCCCGCAACCGTATATTGGCCGGGATGAGCGCCGGGACCGTCGTCGTCGAGTCGCCAGCAAACGGAGGATCGCTCTCGACGGCCCTGCTGGCCGACAGCTACGACCGCACGGTCATGGCCGTTCCGGGACGGCTGACCGACACCATGTCGAGCGGATGCAACACCCTGATCCGCAACCGCAAGGCGCAGATGATCCTCTCGGCCGAAGATATTGTCCGGGAGCTGATGTGGGATCAGACCCGCCCCGACGAACTGACCGAGCCGAATCCCGCTCCGCCGCTGGAACTTACGCGCGACGAGGCGGGGCTGCTGGGCTGCTTCCGCAGCGACGATCCGCTCTCGGTCGAGCAGCTCGTCGAATGCACCGGACTCTCCGTTCCGGAGCTCTCGGCCCTCCTCTTCGGGCTTGAAATGGCCGGCGCCATACGACAGCTGCCCGGCAATCGTTATATAAGAGTTCACATCAACCGATGACCAACCTGATCGATACCCATTCACACATCTACGCCGAGGAGTTCGACTCCGACCGGGAGCAGGTCGTGCGCCGAGCCGTCGAAGCCGGCGTCGGACGGATGCTCCTGCCGGCGATCGACTCCGAGAGCCACGAGCGGCTCTTCGACACCTGCCGCCGCTACCCCGCACGCTGCTTTCCGATGATGGGGCTCCACCCCACCTCCGTGAACGAGAATCCCCGCTGGCGGGAAGAGCTCTCGATCGTGGAGGAGTACCTGCGCCAGCCGCCGGTCGACCGCTTCTACGCCGTCGGCGAGATCGGTCTGGACTTCTACTGGAGCCGAGACTTCTGCCAACAGCAGATCGAGGCGTTCCGCACCCAACTCGAGTGGGCGATCCGCTACGATCTGCCCGTGGTGATCCACACCCGCAGCGCCACCGAGGCGATGACCGAGGTGGTCGAGTCGTTCCGGGGACGGGGGCTGCGAGGCATCTTCCACGCCTTCTCGGAGTCGGAGGAGGTCTATGCCCGCTGGCGGGCCGCCGGCGATTTTCTCTTCGGGATCGGCGGCGTGGTGACCTTCAAGAAGAGTGCGCTGGCCGAAACGGTGCGCCGGATGGAGCTTTCGGACCTCGTTCTGGAGACCGACTGCCCCTACCTGACCCCCGCACCTCATCGCGGCGAGCGGAACGAATCCGGATATATTCCTTATATTTGCGAGAAAATTGCCCAACTGAAGGGAATCCCCGCCGACGAGGTGGCCCGGCAGACGACCCGCAATGCGGAGCGCATGTTCGGACTCGGAGCGGCGGAGCTGGACGAAGATACCAATACACTATAATCATATATTGCGCGCATGAAACCATCTATTCTGATCGTCTATACGGGCGGCACGATCGGCATGAAGCCCGATCCCGAAACGGGCGCCCTCGTTCCATTCGACTTCAACGGAATCTACGACGAATTTCCGGCGCTGCGGCACCTCGAACTGCAGATCGACGTACTGACGATGGATCCCGTGATCGACTCGTCGAACATCAGCCCGCAGAACTGGCTTGAACTGGCCGCCATCATCCGCGACAACTACGCCCGCTACGACGGCTTTGTCGTCCTGCACGGCACCGACACGATGTCCTACACGGCCTCCGCCCTGAGTTTCATGCTCGAGAACCTGGCCAAACCGGTCGTCTTCACCGGCAGCCAGATTCCGATCGGCGTGCTGCGCACGGACGGCCGCGAGAATCTGATCACGGCCATCGAGATCGCCTCGACCCGGCTGCATGACCATCCGGCCGTGCCCGAGGTGTCGCTCTACTTCCAGAACAGCCTCTTCCGCGCCAACCGCACCACCAAGCACTCCTCCGAGGAGCTGAGCGCCTTCGGATCGTGCAACTACCCGGCGCTGGCCGAGGTGGGGGTCAACATCACCTACCACACCGAGGCGATCCTGCGCCCCGAGCGCTACGACGAGCCGCTGCGCATCGCATCCGGCCTGAGCGACGGCATCGCCATCGTCAAGCTCTTCCCCGGTCTGGACGAGCGCACGCTGCGGGCGATGCTCTCGGCCGAGGGGCTGAAGGGGGTGGTTCTGGAGACCTTCGGCGCCGGCAACGCCCCCACCAGCGAGTGGTTCATCCGCGTGCTGAAGGAGGCGATCGACCGCGGCATCCTCATCCTGAACGTCACCCAGTGCCAGAGCGGATCGGTCATGATGGAGCTCTACGAAACGGGGCTCCGCCTGCAGCACATCGGCGTGATCAGCGGCCACGACATGACCACCGAGGCGGCCGTCACCAAACTGATGTATGCGCTGGGCGGAAACCGCTCCCGCGAGGAGGCGCTGGCCCTGCTGCACACCCCGCTCAAAGGAGAATTTACCTGCTAAATGATTGTACGAAAAAAAATAAATTCGTATATTTCGGAGCTAAAAGTGCTGTATTGAGAGGGAGCGGAGAGCGTCCGCTGCCGCAGAATCCGGGACAACAACCTGGATGACAAATATTTGCACCAAAGCAAGTTGACAGCAGACCGTTCCGGTGTCTGCGGCGTCCAACGAGCCTGAACCGCCCGTCTGAGCGCATGCCGGAGGGGTTTGACGAGTGAAAAAGCAAGAGAAAAACATATTTTATACACACAAAAAAAGAGAACGATCAACTAATCAAAATTTTAATTAACCGATTATGAAAAAACTTTTTTTGATGGTAGCAGCCGCCACGTTCGCGCTCGGTACTGTTACTTCTTTCGCCCAGGAAGCGACGACTACTGCAACTGAGGAGACGACTGCGATCGAGGCAGTTGAAACCCCCGCTGCCAATGCAGACGAGAACAACACCCAGCTCGCCGATGCACAGCCGATGCACCAGGAGATGATGCGTCAGTTCCTCGATGGTGGTTGGGAGTGGATGCTTCCGCCCCTGCTCTGCTTGATCATCGGTCTTGCTATCGCAATCGAGCGTATTCTCTATCTGACTTTCGCAACCATCAACACCAAGAAGTTCATCGCCAACATGGAAGAGGCGCTGAAAAAGGGTGGTATCAACGCTGCTAAAGAGGTTTGCCGCAACACGCGCGGTCCTATCGCATCGATCTTCTTCCAGGGTCTGGATCGCTACGACCAGGGTCTGGACAACGTCGAGAAGGCCGTTGTTTCCTACGGTTCGGTACAGACCGGCCGCATGGAGTCGGGTCTGAGCTGGATCGGTCTGTTCATCGCACTGGCCCCGATGCTTGGATTTATGGGTACCGTAGTAGGTATGATCGCCGCATTCGACGCCATCCAGGCTGCCGGTGATATCTCCCCGACGCTGGTTGCCGGCGGTATCAAGGTGGCTCTGTTGACCACGATGATGGGTCTTATCGCTGCGGTTATTCTTCAGCTGTTCTACAACTATATCGTTTCGAAGATCGATTCGCTTGTAAACGATATGGAGGATTCGTCCATCACGCTGATGGATATCCTGACGGCTTACAAGAAATAATTCGCGTACCTTTAAGATCTAAATCCAATTATGAAGAAGAAATTATTAAATATCATCCTGCTGATCCTCATCCTCATCACGGTCGGCCTTGCTGTCTACATGGTCGTTGAGGGAGGACAGGAGGCGAAACCCTGGGCCGCGACCAGTGCGAACCTCATCTGGAGCTACATTCTGATCGTCCTGGCCATCGTATCGGCACTCTTCTGCGCCGTATGGGGGATGCTCAAGAACCCGGCCAGCCTGAAGGGATCGCTGCTCTCGCTGGCAATCGTTGTGGTGGTCATTGTGGCTGCCTACCTGATCGCTGCCGGCCGTACGATCGAGGTTCCCGATCTGGCAACCGGAGGTTTCTTCCCGCATAACGAGACCGTTATCGCGGACTGCAGTATTCTGGTAACCTACGTAGCTCTGTGCGGCGCCATTGTGGTTGCCGTGTTCTCGGAGATCTACAAAGCTTTCAAATAGAAGAGGAGTATCACAATGGCTATAGATAAAAGAAAAGTGCAGGAGATCAATGCCGGTTCAATGGCCGACATCGCTTTCTTGTTGCTCATCTTCTTCCTGGTGGCTACGACGATGAACGTGGATACGGGTATCGCTCGTAACCTGCCTCCCATGCCGCCCGAAGATCAGAAAGCCGAGGATGTGAAGGTGAAAGTACGTAACCTTCTGCCTGTGCTGGTAAACAGCCGCGGTGACATTCTGGTCGGCAGAACCGGAGAGCAGGAGTACATCAGCATCCACCAGCTGAAGGATCGCGCCAAGAATTTCGTCATGAATGCGATGGACGACGAAAACCTTCCCGAGAAGGAGGTCAAGGAGTTCGATCTGCCGGACGGAACCAAATGGAGCTTCGCGGTGAGCAAGGGAATCCTCTCTCTGCAGACGACCAAAGAGACCAAGTATGATGCCTATATCCAGGTACAGAATGAGCTGACGCGCGCCATCAACGAGATCCGCGACGAAGTGTCCATGGCCAAATTCGGCAAGAAGTTCATGGAACTTTCCGAGGATCTGCGTGCGATCGTGGCCAAGGCGGTGCCCATGAGTATCTCGGAGGCTGAACCCAAAGACTTAGGAGGACGAAAAGTATGGCAGTAATGAAAAAGAAGGGCAACAAGAGTCTGCCCCCGATCTCTACGGCCTCGCTTCCGGACGTAATCTTCATGATTCTCTTCTTCTTCATGGTATCGACGACCATGCGTGAGCAGGAGTTATTCGTGAGATACGAGCTTCCGAACGCCACAGAGGTTCAGAAACTTGAGAAGAAATCACTGGTAAGTTACATCCACATCGGCGAGCCGGTGGGCGTATGGGCCGCACGGTACGGTACCGCTCCCCGTATCCAGCTCAACGATGCCTTCAAGACGGCTCAGGACATCGGTCAGTTCGTGGCAGCCGAGCGCGACAAGCTCAACGAGTCGGAGCGTGCTCAGATGACCATCGCACTGAAAGCCGACAAGAACATCTCGATGGGTACCATTACGGATATCAAACAGGAGCTCCGTCGTGCGAATGCCCTGAAGATCTCCTACGCCGCCTACAAGACGATGGAGGAGAAATAATCTACGGCAAGCCCAGCTTGCATCAAAAAAGGACAGATCCCTTGCAGGATCTGTCCTTTTTTACACCCCGGACGGAGTAGCATCCGGCTGGATCCCGATCGGCTTTTCAAGTAACTTTCAGAATGGCCTCCAGAGTGACTTCTCGGGGGCTCTTCGGGAAGCTCCTTCGGTTGACTTTTCCGGGCGGGTTCCCGGGCGGGTTTCCGGGTAACTTTTCGGCGATAAACTTCAGCAATGAGCCGGACAGAAACTCCGAACAAGAACCGACAGGGAAGTTCCGGCAAGAATTCCGGTGAGACCCGACAGATAGCTCCAATAAAATCCCGGACAAGAATCCCGGACAAGGAATCCTGAGCAAAATTCCGGGAGAAAATCCTCGAACGTGAACTTCCAGACGTAAATTCCCGGCGACAATCCCCGCGGCAAAGCCCCTGCGAAATCCGCGCGTGCAATTCCGGGAATGCAATCCTCCCAAAAAAGCAATCCCCCTAAAAGGGGGAAGCTATGCAGAAAAGAGAGGGGAAAAAGACGAAAGAGCGAGGAAAAGGCGGATCAATGGGCCTCAAGCCAGTTCCGCCCCACGCCGTACTCGGCCACCAGACGAACGCGCAGCGAGGCAGCCGCCTCCATCTCTTCGGCTACAATGGCCGTGACCCGATCGCGCTCTTCGCGCACCATATCCACCACCAACTCGTCGTGCACCTGCAGGATCACCTGAGAGCGGATCTGCTCCTGCCGGAAGCGGCGATGGACACGGATCATAGCCAGCTTCATGATGTCGGCCGCACTTCCCTGAATCGGGGCGTTGATCGCATTCCGCTCGGCCAGCCCGCGGGCAACGGCGTTGTGCGACGAGATGTCGTTCAGATAACGTCGCCGGCCGAAAATGGTCGAAACGTATCCGTCTCGACGCGCCTGCTCCACGACCCGCTCCATGTACGCCTTGACTTGCGGGTAGGAGGCAAAATAGCCGTCGATAATCTCCTTGGCCTCCTTACGCGGGATGTCGAGCCGCTGGCTCAGTCCAAAGGCCGAAATACCGTAAATGATGCCGAAATTGGCCGTCTTGGCCTTGCGCCGCTCGTCGCTCGTCACCTCCGCAATGCTCTTGCCGAAAAGACGGGCAGCCGTGGCGGCATGGATGTCGCGTCCCTGCTCGAAAGCGGCGATCAGCCCCTCGTCACCGCTCAGGTGGGCCATCAGCCGCAGCTCGACCTGACTGTAGTCGGCCGAGAGCAGGAGGTGATTCTCATCCGAGGGGATGAAAGCCTCGCGGATCCGACGTCCCAGCTCGTCGCGGATCGGAATGTTCTGCAGGTTGGGGTTGGTCGACGAGAGACGTCCGGTCGCCGTGACGGCCTGGTTGAATGACGTATGTATCTTGCCCGTCACCGGATTGACCAGCTGCGGCAACGCCTCGACATAGGTCGAAAGCAGCTTCTTCACCCCGCGGTATTCGAGGATCCGGTCGACGATCTCGTACTTATGGGCAAACATCTGCAGGTACTCCTCGTCGGTCGAGTACTGCTTGGTCTTGGTCATCTTCGGTTTGTCCGTGATCCGCATCTTGGCAAAGAGCACCTCTCCCAGCTGCCGGGCCGAATTGATGTTCAGCGTCGGTTCACCGGCCAGGCGGCGGATCTCCTCCTCGAGCGAGGAGAGCTTGCCGTTCAGCTCCACCGCATAGTCGGCCAGAGCCGCCGTGTCGATGCGTACGCCCGCCATCTCAATGTCGGCCAGCACGCCGATCATCGGCTCCTCCACCTCCAGGTAGAGCCCCGCCAGATCCAACTCCTCGACCCGGGGCCAGAGCGCCTGCTTGAGTTGCAGCGTCACGTCGGCATCCTCGGCCGCATACTCGGCAATCTGCTCGATCGGCACGCGGTCCATCGTCAGCTGCCGGGCCCCCTTGCCGATCAGCTCCGTAATCGAGACGGGGCGGTAATTGAGGTAGCGCATCGCCAGCGCATCCATGTTGTGACGCGCCTCGGGATTGATCAGGTAGTCCAGAATCATCGTATCGTAGAGCCGTCCCGCCAGCTCGACCCCAATGCGGCGCAGCACCATCAGGTCGAACTTGATGTTCTGTCCGATCTTGGCGATCGACTCGTCGGCAAAGAGCGGGCGGATCACCTCGGCATACCCGGCCGTCGTGGCCGGGTCGAACGGAACGTACCACGCCTCGTGGGGACGTACCGCCAGCGAAAGGCCGACGATCCGATCCCGGAACAGGTCGAAGCCGGTGGTCTCGGTGTCGAAACAAAACTCCTTATAGGCAGCAACCTCAGCTACAACGGCGGCCAACTGCCGAGCGTCGCGGACAATCGTATAGGTATGGGGGGTCGTTGCAATGGTCTCGAACGCCTCCGGCGAATCATCCGTACCGCCGGCGGCCGTCACGGCCGAAGCTGCCGCAGCGGGTGCAGCGGGTGCGGGTGCCGCCGGAGCAGCTGCCGGAGCCGGAGCAAACAGATCCCCCTGCCCTACCAGAGCCGCCTGTCGGACAGCACTCTTCGTCCGTGCCGGCTCCTGCGGCGTCGGGGTCGGTGCGGCGTCGCGGTCGGGAGCCGCAGCTGCGGTCCCACCCGGGAGCTCCTGCAGGAAGAGGCGGAAATCCAGCTCGGCAAAGAGTTCGCGCAGCTCGTCGGCCTTCGGCGCACAGACGGTCAGCTCCTCCTCGCGCAGTTCGATCGGCACATCGAGGCGGATCGTCGTCAACTCCTTGGCCAGCAGCAGTCGGTCGCCCCAGACGGCCAGATTCTCCCCCTGGCGTCCCTTGATCTGACTGACATTCGCCAGGATGTTCTCGACCGGACCCCACGCCTGCACCAGTTTGCAGGCCGTCTTCTCGCCGATGCCCGGCACCCCCGGAATGTTGTCCGAAGCATCGCCCCAGAGCGCCAGAATGTCGCGCACCAGCAGCGGATCCTCGATCCCGTAGCGCTCCTGCACGGCCGCCACGTCGACGATCTCGATCCGCCCCTCGTTGCCCTTCTGCTTGTAGATGCTGCAATGGGGGCGCACCAACTGGCCGTAATCCTTGTCGGGGGTCACCATGAAGACTTCGTAACCGGCCTCAACGCCCTTGTGAGCGAGCGTACCGATCACGTCGTCGGCCTCAAACCCGGCAACCTCCAGCACGGGGATACACATCGCCTCGACGATCCGCTTGACGTAGGGCACCGACAGCAGAATATCCTCGGGCGTCTCGAGGCGGTTGGCCTTGTACTCGGGGTAGATCTCGCGCCGGAAGCTACCCCCCGGCGGGTCGAAGACAACCCCCAGCAGATCGGGATGCTCGCGCTTCTGAATGTCGCGCAGAAACTTCGTAAAGCCGAATACGACCGAGGTGTTCATCCCCGCCCGGTTGCGCATCGGACGTCCGACAAAGGCGTAATAGTATTTGAAGATCAACGCATAGGCATCGACCAGAAAGAGTCTCTTCATAGGGGGGCATGTTATTGGTTGTCCTCGGCCATCCACTCGGCATAGGAGGTGGCCGTCTCGTGCAGGCGCAGCGCATGCAGTTTCACGTGCGGGGGCAGGTTGGCCCCGATGCGGGCCGCGAAGTCCGCCAGCATGTTCTCGCAGGTCGGCTGGTAATCGACCAGCACCACCCGCTCGAACCGCGTCGAGAGTTGCTCGATGAGCGGCCGGTTCAGCGGCGAATCACGCAGCACGAGGCTGTGGTCGAGGCGCGAGAGGATCTGCTCGTTCACAATCCGCTTCAGTTCCCCGAAGTCCATCACCATCCCGTACTTGGGATTGGTCGGATCGTCACAGAGCGACCCCTTGACCGTCACGAAAAAACGGTACGAATGGCCGTGAATCTCGCGGCACAGACCGTCGTACCCCTCCAGCGCGTGGGCCGACTCGAAGGAGAACTCCTTCGTCAGACGAATGACTGTTGCCATAGTATCTATTTCTTTATGTTTTAGCTTGTTACACTCCAAGCTGGAGCTCTCCTCCAGCGAACCGCATCCCCTGTACGGAGCGGCCCCGAAGGGCGGCGTCCGTCCACCCGGTTGGCTCCTGCAAGGTAGTCAATTTTTCCCGGATTCACAAGGTGGCCCCCCGACGACCGCTCCCCCCGGGACAGAAAAACGGGATGTCCCTTTCGTAAGGGACACCCCGTTTGTTCACGTTGTCGAAACGATCCGTCAATTGCCGCCCGGCGCAAGGAAGTCCACCTGAACCTGACGCTGGAATGACTCTTCAAGCGAGATGAAGGTCTGCGTGGTCGAGATTCCCTGGATGCGGAGGATACCGTCGAAGATGGTCTTCATCAGGTGTTCGTTGTCCAGGCAATAGAGCTTCACCAGAATGTTGAAGTTTCCGGTGATGAAGTGGCACTCGACAATCTCGGGAATATCCTTGAGCTTTTCCATCGTCTGCATCATGTACATCGGATCCTGCACGCAGATGCCGATAAAGGCACATACGTCGAAGCCGAGCATCTTCGGATTCACGATCAGACGACTTCCCAAAATGACCCCCGCCTCGTGGAGCTTGCGGATACGCTGGTGTATGGCCGCACCCGAGATGCCGCACTCGCGTGCGATCTCGAGGAACGGCATGCGGGCGTTCCTGACAAGGTACTTGAGAATCTTGCTGTCGATAGCGTCCAAAGTCGTTTTAGACATGGATAGACTCTTTTTTCAGATCCGGACCCTGTTACTTGAGGATGTTCATCTCCTTGCCGATCTTCACGAAGGCGGCGATGCAACGATCCAGCTGCTCGGTGGTGTGGCCGGCCGATACCTGTACACGGATACGGGCCTGTCCCTTCGGAACAACCGGATAGTAGAATCCCGTCACGAAGATACCCTCGTCCTGCAGACGGGCGGCGAAGTCCTGCGACAGTTTTGCGTCGTAGAGCATAACGGCGCAGATGGCCGACTGGGTCGGTTTGATATCGAAACCGGCCGACATCATGCCCTTGCGGAAGTGCTCGACGTTCTTGATCAGTTTGTCATGCAGCTCGTCGCTCTCGCCCAGCATCTTGAACATCTCGAGCGAAGCGCCTACTACGGCAGGCGGCAGCGAGTTCGAGAAGAGGTACGGACGCGAACGCTGACGCAGCATGTCGATGATCTCCTTGCGACCCGTGGTGAATCCGCCGACAGCGCCACCGAAGGCCTTGCCCAGCGTACCGGTCAGGATATCGACCTGTCCGCGTAGGTTGAAGAGCTCCGTGATACCGCGGCCCGTCTTGCCCAGCACACCGGCCGAGTGGCACTCGTCCACCATGACCATGGCGTCATACTTCTCGGCCAGAGCGCAGATCTTGTCCAGCGGAGCGGCGTTGCCGTCCATCGAGAAGACACCGTCCGTAACGATGATGCGGAAGCGCTGTGCCTGAGCCTTCTTGAGGCAATCCTCCAGCTCGGCCATATCGGCGTTGGCATAACGATAGCGAACCGCCTTGCAGAGACGTACGCCGTCGATGATCGAAGCGTGGTTGAGCGAGTCGGAGATGATGGCATCCTCCTCGGTCAGCAGCGGCTCGAAGACACCGCCGTTGGCGTCGAAGCAGGCTGCGTAGAGGATCGTATCCTCGGTGCCGAAGTAGTCCGCAATGGCCTTCTCAAGCTCTTTGTGGATGTCCTGGCAGCCGCAGATGAAGCGCACGGAGGACATACCGAAACCACGTGCATCCATGGCCTTCTTGGCAGCCTCGATCAGACGCGGGTTGTCCGAAAGACCCAGGTAGTTGTTGGCGCAGAAGTTCAGAACCTTGCGTCCGCCGACTTCGATCTCTGCACGCTGCGGAGATTCGATGATTCTTTCTGTTTTGTAGAGACCTGCAGCCTTCAGATCGGCAAGCTCCTTCTGCAGGTGCTCCTTCATTTTACCATACATAATCTATCCGATAATTTAAGGTTTGATATTACGATTTGTTAGCAAAGATACGCTTTATTTGTTCAGATTGATCGTTTTAAGTCGTTTTTTTCTACAATTTACCGCAAAATAGGGTTTCGGAGGGGAGTTTGTACGGTATTTGCTGTCAATATCGAGGTCTACCGGAGACAGATTCGGGATATTTTTCCTACTTTTGCAAAATAGGGAAGTGCGTGACACCTTGAGCCGGAACCTTTTCCGGGGAAACAGACTGCCATCCCGCATTTGTTCCGAGGTATCGGCAACCATACCGAATATTTCTTTCATAAAAACTGGATCATTATGATGCAAACGATCGATTCTTACGACTTCAAAGGCAAGCGGGCGATCATCCGCGTGGATTTCAACGTTCCGCTCGACGAAAACGGTCAGGTTACGGACGACACCCGCATTCGGGCGGCGATCCCGACCATCCGCAAGGTGCTCGACGGCGGCGGATCGGTAATTCTAATGTCCCACCTGGGTCGTCCGAAAAAGAACAACGACATGAAATATTCGCTCGGCCAGATCGTCCCGACGGTCGAGAAGCTCCTGGGCCGGCCGGTCATCTTCGTCGGCGACTGCATGGGCGAGAAGGCGGCCGACGAGGCTGCACGGCTCCGTCCGGGCGAGGTGATGCTGCTCGAAAACCTCCGCTTCTACGCCGAGGAGGAGGGCAAGCCCCGCGGCCTGGCCGATGACGCCTCGGACGAGGAGAAGGCGGCAGCCAAGAAGGCGGTCAAGGAGTCGCAGAAGAAGTTCGTCGAGCGGCTGGCCTCCTACGCCGACTGCTACATCAACGATGCCTTCGGCACGGCTCACCGCGCCCACGCTTCGACGGCTCTGATCGCCGACCGCTTCCCCAACGACAAGATGTTCGGCTACGTGATGGAGCACGAGCTGAAGGCCGTGGACCGCATCATCGAACACCCGCAGCGCCCGTTCGTGGCCATCATCGGCGGATCGAAGGTCTCGACCAAGATCTCGATCCTCGAGAACCTGATCAACAAGGTCGATTCGATCATCATCGGCGGCGGCATGACCTTCACGTTCGAGGCAGCGCAGAGTGGCAAGATCGGCAGCTCGCTCTGCGAGCCCGAGATGTTCCCCACGGCGCTCGAAATCCTGCAGAAGGCCCGCGAGCGAGGCGTACAACTGATCTTCTCGCCCGACACGCTGGCCGCAGACAAGTTCTCCGAGGAGGCCGCCACGAAAGAGTGCCCCTCGAATGCCATCCCCGACGGCTGGATGGGTCTCGACATCGGTGAAGAGGGCAAGAAGTGCTTCCGCGAGCATATCCTCGGATGCAAGACCATACTCTGGAACGGCCCGGTCGGTGTCTTCGAGATGGAGAAGTTCGCCGGCGGATCGAAAGCCGTGGCCGAGGCCATTGCCGACGCCACGACCAACGGAGCCTTCTCGCTGGTGGGCGGAGGCGATTCGGTGGCCTGCGTCAACAAGTTCCACCTGGCCGACAGAATCAGCTACGTCTCGACCGGCGGCGGTGCGCTGCTCGAATACATCGAGGGCAAGGAGCTGCCCGGTGTGGCCGCCATCCGCAAATAGCGCCGGAAAAAGCCCGAACTGATGCGTAAGACAACAAATGAAGAATCTTATACATATATTTAAGTAATCAAATCAATGAAAAAAGTTCTTTTCGCCGCAACCATTCTATTTATGATGGGATGCCAAAACAAAACCACGACGCCGGCGATCGACCTGACCAACCTGGATACTTCGGTCGCCCCCAACGAGAGCTTTTACCAGTACGCCACGGGCGGCTGGCAGGCCAAACACCCGCTCAAACCCGAGCACTCGATGTACGGAGCCTTCAACGTGCTGGCCGACAACAACGAGCTGCGTATCAACGAGCTCTTCACCCAGATGGGCCAGGAGAACCCCGAAAAGGGAACCGTCAACCAGAAGATTGTCGACCTCTACAAGATGGGGCTCGACTCCGTTCGTCTGAACAAGGAGGGTGCCGCCCCGATCAAGGCCGGTCTGGAGTCGATCCTGAGCCTTGAGAACAAGGAGCAGCTCACCCCGATGCTCTCCATCATGCAGATGACCACCAGTTCGCCGCTCTTCAGCTTCGGCCCCGAGGCTGACCTGATGAACAGCAAGGAGAACGTGCTCTATATCGGCCAGGCCGGTATCGGCATGGGCAACCGCGACTACTACCTCGACGCCGAGAACGAGTCGATCCGCGAGGCCTACAAGGGCTACCTGGGTCAGCTCTTCACGCTGGCCGGTCTGGAGGAGGCTCAGGTAAGCAAGGCGGTCGATGCCGTCATGCGCATCGAGACCACGCTGGCCGAGAACATGCGTTCGAACGTCGAGCTGCGTGACGTTGCCGCCATGTACAACCCGATGGCCACGGCCGATCTGGTGAAGAACTACAACGCCATCGACTGGAACTACCTGTTCGACTATGCGAAGGTTGCTCCCGAGCGTGTGATCGTCTGCCAGCCCGAGTACATGGAGGCCCTCAACAAACTGATCGAGGAGACCCCGATCGAGGATATCCGCTACTACCTGGCTTCGCAGTATCTGAATGCCGCAGCGCCCTACCTGGACGACAACTTCTACGCCGCTTCGTTCGACTTCTACGGCCGCACGATGTCGGGCAAACAGGAGCCGCGTCCGCGTTGGAAACGCGCCATGGCCGTGCCCAACAGCGTACTGGGCGAGGCTGTCGGCAAGATGTATGTCGAGAAGTTCTTCTCGGCCGACGACAAGGCCCGCATGCTCGCTCTGGTGGAGAACCTGCGTACGGCTCTGGGTCAGCACATCGACCAGCTCGACTGGATGAGCGACTCGACCAAGATGCGTGCTCACGAGAAGCTCGATGCCTTCCGCGTGAAGATCGGCTACCCCGACAAGTGGAAGGACTACTCGTCGCTTGAGATCGACCCGACCCTCTCCTACTGGGAGAACATCCAGCGTGCCAACGAGTGGGCTACCCGCGACGCGATGGCCAAGGCCAACAAACCGGTAGATCCCGAGGAGTGGCTGATGACCCCGCAGACGGTCAACGCCTACTACAACCCGACCACCAACGAGATCTGCTTCCCGGCAGCCATTCTCCAGCCGCCGTTCTACAACCCCGATGCGGACGATGCCGTTAACTACGGTGCCATCGGTGTGGTAATCGGCCACGAGATGACCCACGGATTCGACGACCAGGGCCGTCAGTTCG
>CAWUYY010000066.1:0-35912 GCA_963926835.1 Rikenellaceae bacterium
TATAAATCCCTGTAATAAAGCCGTTTTCTTTGCACTTGTTTGGATGTTGTTTTCATTTCACACCTTTACATTATAAATCTGGTAAATCTAAAGGCATGGAACGATACAGAAGAGGTGTTTTTTGGCGACAAAGGCATCGATCATCCGATATGGATGCGATTTCTGCTGACACTCGACAAAAGCAAGCATGTGATGCTGACGCTGACGGACGGGAGCAAGGTTATATGCTTTGAGTACGACGGCCTATATTACCCGATTACCGGCCGCCATTGGTGGAAAGGTCCTGGGATTGTAACGGTCGTTCCCGGAGCCATTCAAACTCATGAAAATATTTAACACAAGAATTATGGATATCACGAAAATGACAGCAGCAGAACGCGCCTCTCTGAAGGCGCAGCTTGAGGCCGAAGAGCGTGCCGAGAAACAGAAACGCGAAGACGATGTTGCCGCATACAAGTCCGCAGTGGACGAGTTCTGCAGGTTGAAGTTCTCCCGGCTCAAGGCGTTGAGTGAGGAGATGCGTTGCCTCAAGAACGAAGTGTTCGCCGAGGCTGAGACGCTGATCAAGCTCAAGGAGGAGTTGTTCAAGACGAAATCTGACCGGCACAGCGACCAGTTCACCACCTCTGATGGGCGGATCACACTGGCACTTGGCAACCGCACAAACGATGGGTGGGATGACACGGTCGAAGTCGGCGTTGCGAAGGTCAAGGAGTTCATCAAATCGCTGGCCAAGGATGCGGACTCGGCTGCACTGGCCGAGATGGTAATGAATCTGCTGGCCAAGGATCGCAAAGGGAACCTGAAGGCGAGCCGTGTACTGCAGCTCCGGGAAATTGCCCGAAAGTCCGGGTATCCTTCACTTATCGAGGCGACCGATATTATCCAGAGCGCGTACCGGCCCGAGGAGACTTGCCAGTTCATCTCTGCATTTTGGAAGGACGAAAAGGGTGTCAAGCGGTCGCTGCCGCTTTCAATGGCCGCAATGGAATAAAATCGATCTATGATGTACAAGATACGTTTCATATTGCAAAGGCCAGGATATCGGAAACGTTATCTTGAAGGCCTTTATCGCCCAAGAGAGAGTTTGTCTGTCGATGAGATGCGTAAAGCCTGCCAGAAAGAACTTCGACAATATCTGGAGACGCAAAATCCGGAATATAGCAAGTTCGATATCAAACTCACGTATTTCAGTCGTATCCGCATTGACTTTCTACTAAACGTGCAGATTATATGATTGATGACAAACGCTGCCGACGGTTAAGATCGGCAGCGTTTTTGTTTTAGGCAGGATAAAAATCGTTATCTTTGCAATATGATCAACCCGTCAGATAACCAACTCATTCTTTTCCATTGCCCGACCATTGAGAAAGCCGGACCGCGTCGTCGTACGCGTTCTCTTGCCCGGCGTGGGGACGGAAATATCACCTCCCGGGCAGACCGTATTGCCAAACGCAATCGTATTCTGACAGCTCGTTATTATTATTGGACGGAACTCGAACGTCGTCGTTTCGACGATGTGCTGAAGATTCTTGCCGACAACGAGTTTTTTGTCGAGGACCGTACGATCAGCAATGCTCTTTTGGCCGAGGATGAATTCTACAATACACTCATTCGGCAGCGTACGACCAGGAGGCAGCTGCGGCAAATGTTTCCTGGGTTCGACTGGAGTTAATCGATAAACTCCGATTCGTATATCATTCTGAATACCTTCAATCCGTCAGAACGGCTCTCCGGCGAGACAGAAACCCGAGATGTTGGATTGATCTTTCGTCCAAAATTCCACCACTGAACTGCTTTGTGAATCGTCTGCAGCGTATCGTATTGCCGAAGTGCTTTCTCGCGGATCTCTTGCGGAACGGACGCATTCGTCGGCCCCCAATCATTAAATGCTACTCGCAATTGGAATCTCACATGGATACGTTGTGCGCCTCCCTGAAGGCTTGTACATTGAGGATAACTCATCTCGACCAGGCAGCAGGGAAAGGCTACGGGAGGCCGTTCTGAAACATTGAGCTGTCCCTGATCCGAGTCCACCCATTGCAGTTCAGGGACTCTGTTCTTCAGCAAATCGCACAACGCGATGAATAGTTCTTTTTCCATAAGCAATTAATTGTTTAATACGGATTCTACATAAGACTCAATTCTTTTTTGCAGCTCGGTCTCGAGCTCTTGAGCATTGCCGATAAACTGTCGCTGGGGAATATTCACCCTTCGGGTGTGTTGTCGGACATTCTGATCTCCCCAACGCGTATGCCGGATATGAGCCGGCACCGTCACCGTCCCCGTAAAACCTTCGTTGTGTACCTGGGCGTAGTTGACTTTCTCGTTTCCGGCTGCGATGACGATCCGCTCGGGTGAGACCAGGATTGGTCGTATGCTGTTGAGCAACGCTCCGGACTGCACAAGCAGTGACCCCGACCTTTTGGGTGCCCGCGGAGGCGCCCATGGATTTCCGTCGAACTTCTTGGCCCGGAACGTGTCCTGGAAATATTCGACGGATGTCTCGGCGACGATCTGGGCTGTTCCCTGCATAATCTCCTCCATTTGGTTTTCAAGGAGTTTGTCAATTTCTATTTTCATGAAAATTTACTATATTTGCACTGATGCATACGACTACTGGTGAATGGTATGATGCCACCCTCGCGGGTGATGGGGGTATCAAAGAGGACCGGTCTTCGGACCACGACGGCGGGAGTTGTATGAAGCCCGAAGCAGCGGTATGACACTGGCTATCCAAGGCGTTGAGAATGCACGATGACGGGATCATCGGCAAACAATAGTACGTCCGGACGCAAAGACATACCGCTACGACTTTTTAATAAGCAGTCCCCTCCGATACCTCCATCGCGGGTCAATGTGACGGCTACTTCTCATTTTATGTTTCAAATTCGGAGTCTGAATGATCTCGAACCAGGTCGTTATCCGATATTCAAGATTCTCATCCACCTCGCAGATCACGTCGATTACCTTGCCGTCGTAGAACTTGATAAAGTTCAGATTCTTGAAAATCTTTTGGTAATCGTTCAACCATACTTCATCGGGATTCTTAAGAACCTCTTCGATGCAGGCCAGTAGTGGTACCCGCGCCTTCTCGTAGCTTCCGGTCGTATGAGTACGGAACACTTTTTCGTCCAGGACGACTTCGCGCCCCTTGTAGTCGCGCATCGTCTTGTGCGCATCGTACCACCCGGCAGCCGACCCGCTGTATTCGGGCATTTGCTCCGTGGCTGCTGCCAGACGTTTGGCAAAGGAATCAAGTCCCCAGTCGTTGTAGTAGAGCCGGCCGAGCTGTTTGGAAGCCTTGTCCTGGAAGCGGCGGATGTAGAATTGATTCTGCGTGAACACCTCTCCGGTGAGGGCGCGATTCACACCCCAACCCTGAGCTTCCGCCTTCTTCCATGTCGCTGTCCCGAAGAACTCGTCCACGCGTTGCTGCGAGGCCTCGACCTGCTCTTTCGTAACTTCGTGGGCCATTCGAGGCACAACCCGACAGCGGCACCGCCAGTCATTTGGAGGGAAGATTTTCTTCCACCGAATGTCGTCCCAAGGAAGGATGACGTCCTCGAGTCGTCGATGGGACGGGCGCACCCGATCGTCGCCGACGGTCCGGTACTCCCAGAATGGGAATAGCTTCGTTTTTGATATCAGCCTGCGATAGGAACTCGCAGCTTCGGCCGTGAGCAGCGCCGTGTCGTATTCGGTGCGCTGCCAATCCCGGTTGAATGCAGTACATACCTTGCGAGCTTCACGTTCGAAATCGGCAAAACTGCCACTCTCGCGGAAGATACGATTCAGTTCCTGCAGTTCAGCCAGGGTCTTGGCTGCAGAGAACTGAAACAGATTTATCTCCATGGCTGTTTGTAAGGCATCGTCGCGTACGCCATAGGCGACTCCGATATCGGCATTCCCGATGCTATCAGCTCCCGGTTGAACGGCCTTCAAAAGGTCTTCGGAGATGAATCGAAAGAGTTCCGTATCGAACGCAGGTTGCGAGGCGGCCACGCGTCCAATCAGCCGATCATCGAGTGCCTCACTGTCCTGCATTCGCATGAGGGTTGTACCATCGATAGCCCCGTCCTGCGGGGCCTTGACGAAAAAATCCCATATACGTCTCCAGATATTTCGATCGTCAGCATTTTGAATCACTCTATCCTCTCCATCGTTTTTCGCAGACTGAAGTGATGCTGCAGCCTCTTTTTTTCCTGCGACAGCGTCTCCCTCTTCAGGGATGGGAATTGAGTATTTTTCATGAATGAAGGAGACAGGAATATCGATAATCGTAGAGAGTTGTACAATCTCATCCACGGACAGGGGCTCGGCAGCTTTCGGATAGACAAATCGGCCGCCATTCACGGGTAGTCCGCATGACGCCAGCATCGGGAGCAGATGTTCGTTGAGTGTGCGTTGCACAAAGCGCAGATCGCTCTTGTGTTTTGAGTCCTCGATCTGAAGATGGACCTCTCCCAAGGATCGAGCGCCCCGATCTCCTTGAATTGTCGTTAAAGTCTGTCCGAGGATCGTGATGAGCATCTCTTCGTTGCAGGCCTGGCGGAATTGATTGAACGAAGATCCCGATCCGGTATTCCCCTCTTTTGTCTCGATGTCGGCTTCTTTGGGAATAACCAGATACGGCGCCGATCCTGCCTCTGCAAGAGCTTGTTTGAGTAGCTCGCGACTTTCAGGATCGTAGGTGTTGTACTTACCGATTCTTTGGGGCATTCCGAACAACTCGATCCACTGCGCATAGTCTCCGAATCCACCTCGTTTCCAGATAGCATAAGGAGCTGCCTTCAAGAGCAGGCCATAATCTGCACGACGACCTATAACAAGCAGATTCGGATCTCCTTCGTAAGGAAGGGATTTGTCCCCCAGGTCATTCAATAAGATGCTGTGATTTTCCAGATCGATGTACTTGGGTTTTATAGGCTCGACCTTAAATCCGTTGTTAAAGAAGATCTCGACACCGGCCCGCCCGTAGAACAACTGATTCATGATCTCCCGGACAAGTGTTTCCCATGCTGTCGTATCAATCAGAGAGGATATGCTCGGTTCCGGCCGCCCTTTCGCGTCCATAAATATAACCTCTGCATTCAGCACAGCCTCGATTCGTTTGCTGATCGCATCGGACAGTATTCCATCGATCATAATATCGTCGAACAGATCATACAGGTATTTCGGTCGGCTGTTATCTGCTGACCGAAGCGCGCTGCGCCAGTCTCCGACGTCGTAGACCCGGCGCTGTGGAGCCTGCATCACGATTTGTTGGACCACAAGCGGCTGCGAGGATTCCGCCTTTGTTCTTTTTCTCGCTTTTGTCTTATAACCTACCTCTGCCATAATTAGAAGTGTTGAAATCGTTTGGGATTTGATCCGAAAATGTATTCTCCAACTGTAGGATCAGGTTTGCCGTCGCCGTCCGCATCTTCCAAGGGCGGAAGATTAGGTTTAGTCTCGGATCGTTGTACGGATTTCAACCAGGCAACAGCCCGTTCGTAACGGTCTTGCCGAAGCTGGAGATCCGTGCCGGCATTGCACAGGTTGATGAAGTGCCACACAGCGATATCCTTGACGAAGATCAGCAGCAATGCGTTGCGTTCGTCGCCCACAGCGCCGAAGATCTTCTTGCGGTCATAGGCTCCGAGATAGCCCGAGGCCTCCTCAATGGCGGCATCGATTGCCGCAGCCACAATAGCATCGTCCTCTCGGGAAATGGTGGCTATGTTCTCTTTGTAGAGATGTGTCTGTAATTCTTCAGGTGTCAGAAACATATCAGAAACGTTTAGATGCATGATGTCGTTGTCCGATGGTATAGGATCCTTCGGATAAAGTCGATATCTTCTGGTTTATAATCCATACGCCACCTTCGATGCAGTCAGGTCCGTCAGCCGGGGATTTCATCTGTCGGTTAAGTAATAGGAACTGCTCTTCAAGGCGCTTCATGTGAGGATTCTCCCGTTCGTCTATATTGAGAACCAATTGACCGTTGCGGATCAAGGGTTCGAGATTGCCTTCGATGCGCTCGAACTTCGGAGGCTTACTGCGTACGTCGGGTGTGATTCCGATGAATCCACGCTCTCGGGCGCGCGCTGCGAACATCGGAAGGAAGACCTGTTCATAGAAAGGGTCCTGCAGTGTGTTGTTCTCAATGTAATTGTATATCTGAGCCCGTCCTGCCACGTAATCGCGTAAAGCATAGAACCAATCGACGAACTCATCATTGGTTACATGGTCAAGATATCCGGTATATACAAAGAATTTCCCTTCACTGTATCCGAGCAGGAATGCTGCCTTGAAACTAGAGGCTTTGTTGCGGGCGTTTGATGGAGAGGGGTCGGCATATACGACAGCGAACTGCAGGCGTCGCAATGGCGGACATTTTCCCCAGACGACCTCCTTGATAACGTCCCCCTCAGACAGCGGGTTATTCATGTACTCCTGTTGAAAGGCTTTGGTGGATATCGTCTCTTCGATTCGACGGATACGATCAGGTGTATTTTTCTCCGGCCAGGTTGATTTTCCCTCTTGATCCCGAATATTCACGATATCCCAGTGATCGGCCTTTGCCCCGGCCCGAACGACACAGCAATCACGGGCAATGACGTTGCCACAAAAAACAATCAGCAGATCCCCGCTGACGGATCGGGTCGGGATCAAGGCCTCTTCGAACCATTGCCACTTCTTCTTCACGATATCGGGGTTTCGGCAATCTGCGTCTGTATCGAAATCGTCCGGAAGAATCGTATCCGGTCGGAATGCATCCTTACGTGTGCCTCGAGGAGACTCCATTGCTCCGAGAGCCCGGAATGCTGCTCCGATCGAAAGGGAGAACTCATCTGCAGTCCAGTTTCCGGCCTCGCGGAGATCTCCGTAATATGCTTTCAGCAGCGCGTTCTGCTCGAAGGCTTTCTTGTAAGGCTCGAGCAATCGAGTCGCATTTTCGTGGCTGTTCGATACGAGCAGCACGTTGTGCTTGCGACGTGTAAGCACAAGGTACATGATGCACATGAAGACGATGGTAGACTTGGCCAGCTCACGCGACCAGGAGAGTACCTCATACCACTCGGGGTTGGAGGTGATCCGTCGGATGGCCTTCTTCTGGAAAAGTGTGAAAGGATATCGGGCATACTCTGCAAAGAAAAAAAGCATCCATGCGATGGGATCTTTCTCGAGTTTTTCGAGTCGATGTGCCCGCTCTACGGGAGACAGCTTATCCACCGCCTTATCTCGTTTTAATGCACGGTAATATTCGCGCCATTCGTTCCAGGCGCGGGTGTCATCTATTTTACCCATTTGAGTCGATCTTGAATATATGAATCGAAATAGTCCGACAGCATCTTTGCCTTTTCCAGGTCGACACCACGGATGTAGTCGAGGATGCCTCTCGATACATTGACAATATCTCTTACAGAGGCTTCTTGCTCGAGAGCCTCAAGGTCAGCAGTGAGTTTACGTCGGATATCCGCCTCCTTAGCAGTCGGATAACGCGCTCCCGGCTCGCGGGAGGCAATACTCTCATCCAACTCATTAAGTTGCATTAGCGTTGATTTGATCCGCGCCTCACGTGTTTGCAGGAAGTTCAGTTTAAGACCTTCCCACTCCTTTGCCCATCGTACGATGGTTATGCGTGCCACGCCAACCTTCTCAGCGATTTCAGCCTGGGTCTGGTCAGTGGTCAGAAAGAGCAATTTCGCCCATTCTTTTTTCTGCTTTGAATCTAACTCCTGTGCCATAAAATCTCTTTTTGCACTTCAAAGGTAAGGTCTTGCGACGGATGTAACGAACCGGTATAAAACAGTATGCAGCGCATTGCACATAAACTGCAATATATTGCATATCAATACCATGCGATTTGCATAAGGCCAATCTAAGACTCAACTTTGTCGAAAAATGATAGCCAATGAAACGATTCACATTCGTGTTGCATGACGACACGGTCAATACATATGGATTCCGGATGCTTACAAGCGGAGCCAACCTTGAAGAGTTCCGAAAGAATCCGGTAATGTTCATCAACCACAGGGATTGGGAACTTCCTCCTGGATTCTGGGAGAATATTCGCGCGGAAGACGGGAAGATTATTGCCGAGGCGGTCTTTGACGAGGAAGACGAAGTGGCAATGAAACTTGTCCACAAGATCGAGGGGGGATTTTTACGTATGGCATCGATTGGAGCCTGGCCTCCGGAAGAGGTCAGTGATGCTGCTGAATTGAAACTGCCAGGACAAACGTTGCCGACAGTAACCCGATGGACTGTCCGGGAAGCCTCGATCGTAACGATCGGAGCGAACCATAATGCCCTGGTTATGTACGACCGTCAAACGGGCAAGCAGATTGATCTTACCGATGCCTCGTCAGTCATCCGCCTAATGGACCAGCACAAACATTCAAACAACGAATCAAATATGAATAAGACTTTGAAAGAGGTCCTCAAACTGCAGGACACTGCCGCGGAATCCGATGTTCTTGCGGCTATCGAGATGTTGATCAAGAATAACGACCAACTCTCGCGTGAGAATAAGCAACTCAAAGAGGCTGCTGAACAGGAAGCGACCAGACGCAAAGAGACTCAGAAGGCCGAGGCGATCAAACTTGTGGATGCAGCCATCTCCGATGGTCGGATCAATGCTGCCGGCAAAGAGGCCTATCTGAAGCTCTTCGATACGGACTTTGAGAGTGCCAAGGCTACCCTCGAAGCTGTACCCAAACGCAAGTCTGTAACAGAACTCATCCGTGAAGGTGAGCGACAGCAGCAGGTCGAACTTTCCGATCTCAAGAACAAATCCTGGGACGAGCTCGATAAGGCAGGACGTCTGGTCGAGCTCAAAGACAAGGCTCCGGAACTCTATCGCGAAAAGTTCAAAGCCGAGTTTGGCGTTGAGCCCAATATGTAGAACTCAAAACAAAAGATATTATGGCTATTCAACAAGAAATCTGGCTGAGATCGATCATCGAAGGTCTCTTCGCCTCCAACAGTTTCCTTTCCAAATCATTCAATGTCAGCGAATTTGTCAATGCGGGTAAGGTCGTTCATATCCCGCAGGCAGGTGCCGCTTCGAAGGTGGAGAAGGGGCGCAAGTCGTTTCCGGCCACAGTCAAGCAGCGAACCGATACGGATCTGACATTCGAGTTGGCTACGTTCACTACCGATCCTGTCTTGATTCCCCATGCCGACAAGGTCGAGCTTTCGTATGACAAGCGGGAGTCGGTGCTTCGCCAGGATAAACTGGCTCTGCACGATGCCGTCTCCAAGGATTTCATTTTCAACTGGAGCCCCTCCTCGGATCGCATAATCGAAACGACGGGTGATGCTGTCGATGCGTACACACCGTCGGCTACAGGCAAGCGAAGGGCGATTGTCAAAGACGATGTCCTGAAGCTCATGACGGAGTTCAACAAAGGGAATATTCCCCAGGAAGGCCGTTACCTGCTGCTTGATGCAATGATGTATTCTCAGCTGCTCAACAGCCTTACGGCAAACGAAAACTCCGCATTCCTCGCTTCTGCCGATGCTCAGAACGGAGTTTTGGGAAAACTCTTCTCGTTCAACGTCATGATGCGTTCTCAGTCGGCTCTCTATACGACTGCGAAGGCCCCGAAAGCATGGAGTGCGGCCGGAGCAGCGACGGATCTCGCTGCAGCTCTGGCATGGCACGATCAATCCGTATGCCATGCCCTGGGCGAAGTGAAGGCTTTCGAGCAGGAGAACTCCCCCGAATACTATGGAGATCTCTACTCCTTCCTGGTGCGTGCCGGCGGCCGTATCATGAGAAGTGACAACGCTGGTGTAATGGCACTTGTCGGTGCCGCAACCGAGTAGCGCCATGAAGCCTTCAGAGTTCAAGCGCCAATACTATCCGGCCATCGAGCGGGTTTGTGCTGAGACAGGACTGAATCCCCTGTTTGTAGCAGCACAGGCCGCGCTCGAAAGCGGCTGGGGCGATGCGGCCATCGGCAACAACCTCTTCGGCATCACAGCCGGTGACAAGTGGACGGGGAAACGTCAGACCGTACGGACGTTCGAATACTTTGCAGATGACCAGCAGGGAGCCCGATTCGAGCGGGTCTATTCAATCACCCGAACCACCAGTGGGCGCTATCGTTACGAAGTCGATCGTCAGTTCCGGGACTACGATACGCTGGAAGATGCGATTCGTGACCACGCGAAGATCCTGTCGGCCAAACGGTACTCGCAGGCCATGGTGTATCGTAATGACGTAACCCGTTTCGCATATGAGATTGCCAAAGCAGGCTATTGTACCGCCGACCCGGCCACTTATGCCGATTCGATTTCACGTATTGCCCGAATGATCGAGCGGACTTAAAATAACTTTCAAATACCGATTGAACAATGGACAGCATCTGGATGCAGATTCTCACATTCACATTACCTGGCGGATTCCTCGGAAGTATCGTCACCTGGATCTTCTCGCGGCGCAAACAGAACAATGATTTTCTCAAAGAGTTGCAGAGTTCGATCAATTTGCTTTCCGGAGAGAATAAGAAGATCCTGGAGGAAAACATCCAGTTGCGGCGGGAGAATATCGATCTCAAGGCCAATCAGGAGGAGATGCTCATACGTATTGATCGATTGACCAAAGAGGTCGAGAGGCTCCGTAAAACAATTGGAAAAAGAAACAACTATGAAGACAAGACTCTTTTTAGTGCTGCTCGCCGTACTTCTGGCGGGATGCGGGTCAACGAAAAGGTTCTCATCGAGCAGCCAGGAGACTCGTGCGGATACAACTCACCTCCGGCAACAGGACGTACACGACGTCGTCGGACAAACGATAGCGGAGAAAACGAACTCCAGCCAGGAGGAGATCTCTGTGCAACGGGAAGTTCGGACGGAGTCGATTCCTCAGCGGACAGCGGAAGTGATAGTAACGGAGGAGAACCTCCGTAATATGCCGGAAGGAGCAGCTTATCATGCTCGGGATGGAGGGCTGACCCTTGAGGCTCGCCGAGAAGGGGATTCTTTCCGGATATCAGCGCACTCAGACTCTTTGTCCCGGCGTGTTGAATATTACGAAATGTTCGCATCAAAGAGATCTCAATATGCAGATCTACTCAAAGACAGTCTGTTTCAGATTCGCGAAGCATATGAGAGACTTCTTGCTACTGCTCGCATACATCAGTCTCAGATTGAAGTTGAACGCACACGATCCCCTGCCCATCGGGGGTGGTGGATGCTCCTCGGCGTTATTGCCGGAGGCGTCGCAGGCTGGTGGGCTCATAAAACAAATCTTATACAGAAACTGATTAAAACATTTTGATTATGTCACGTGTAACTACGAGCGAAAGTGGATACCTGATGCTTCTTGATGCGGTCTATTTCGCAGGTAAGCGCATCGGTAACATCTCTGAAGATGGACTTGACTGGGGTGGCGATGATGCTGAAACGACAGAGTTGTGGGCTGCTCAGGTCCGAAGCAATCCAGTCCTCGACCTTGAAACAAAGGCTGCTACAAACGAGATCACAGGCAAGCTCATCGAGATGGTACCGGAGAACTGTGTTGCCCTGATGGGTGGTAAGGCTGTTGGCAGTGAATGGCAGATGCCGGCCAGTTCAATCCGTGCGGAGGGCGAACTGAAGATTCTGACCGGTACAGGTCAGACAATTAATCTCAAGCGAGTTTCTTTGCGGGCGTCGAAGATCCGAGGCGGACTCGGTGGCGACAACACGTTGGGAATTGAATTCTCGCTGAAAGTTCTTGCACCCCTCGATGGCTCATCCCCGGGATCGATCAAGCCGACCGAACCGTTCATCACGGCAGATCCGACCTCTCTCTCCTTTGAGAGGGCAGGCGGCAGCAAAACGGTCAATATCGAAGCGTCGGGAATGTTCTCTGTCGGGTCTGTCCCCGAAGGATTCTCTGTCGAGATCGTAAACGGCCGTGTTACGGTCATCGCGACCGAGAACAACGGTGAAGGCGAGCGCAGCGGCCAGCTCGAGTTCATTCTCGAGTCGGATCCCGAAACGAAAGCGACGATCACCCTTTCACAACCTAATGCCTGATAGGTTATGAATAACTCCGTCGAATTGGCGGCGGCGGAAGCCCTGCTCGACGTGGGGATTTCGCTGCCCCTTTTCCGTTTTGGTAGAAAGACCTTGCGCATAACCGCACGCAGGCCTTATCTCGGGACCCAGATGCGCATTGCCAGGGAGTTCCTGAAGACGGGAAAGTCCGCACAACAGATCGCTTCTCTGACCGAAGATCAGGAACGGGATTTCTTCTCCGAGCATCTCCATGAATTGTCCATGATGGTGGCATATGCAATTTGCCGGGGATATCTTTCAGGTTTGATTCTCGCACCTCTGGTGGCCTGGTTGATTCGATGGCGTGTTCCGTTGGAGTACCTGATCGAAGTCCAGCGATGGTATCGTAAGGTACAACGGACAAAGGATTTTACAGATATTATCGTCTCGGCCGAAAGGACCAACCCGTTTCGGGCCGAAACGAGCCAAATAAAAAGTCCGGCAAACGGGAGTTAAGAACTGTATACGAAGGTTCTCATAGCCCGTTCGGAATCGTCTGGCAGATCGCTACGGCTACAGGATGGACACTTCATTACATCCTTTGGAAAGTGAACTTCCAGACTCTTAGGCTGATGTTGGCCGATGCACCGCATTACAGACTTTCCGACAAGACCCCTCAGTCGAGGGATTCTTCCCGGAAAATGGATACAGCTCAGATTTTTCAGTCGAAATTGAACTTATGAAACCCGTCGAAATAGAATTCCTTGTGAAAAACAATACCCGTCAGGGACTCTCCGGAGTCTCCGACGGGATTGATGGTGTAGAGAAGGATGCTGCAGATGCCAGAAAACAGATCGAAGCTCTCGAGGCAGAGGTCGCTCGACTGCGTAAGACAATGTCTGCAACACCGAAGATGGACCATAGTGATAATATTCGACAGATAGAGACTCTGCAGGCTCGGATCAAGGAGCTTGAAGCGGATTTGGATCGCGTATCGAAAAGCGCCAAAACAGCATCTGATGCCGTCAAGAACACGACACTCGTTCCTCCAGATGCAGCGAAGGCCAAGAGTACATTCAATGGCCTGAATATGTCGATCCAGCAGATCGCTCGCGAAATGCCCTCGCTGGCCATGGGTCCGCAGATGTTTTTCCTCGCAATATCAAACAACCTCCCGGTGTTCGCAGACGAGGTTGCCCGTGCCCGCAAAGAGTACGAACTGTTGACAGCAAGTGGTCAAAAGGCGGTCCCGGTCTGGCGGCAGATCCTCAAGTCTCTTTTCTCATGGCAGACAGCCATGACGACAGGCATCATGCTGCTTATTATGTATGGGAAAGAGATCGGCAGCTGGATTTCTGGATTGGTCCAAGGGAAGAGTGCACTCGATGACGCGAACCGTTCTGCAAGCGCATTTCACGCAACGATGCTTGATGGAGCCAAGAAGGCTCAGGAGGAGATTACGAAACTACGTCTGCTCTATGATGCAGCCACAAATATGGCCAGGCCTTATGAAGAGCGTAGGCGGGCGGTGGAGAAACTTCAAGAGGCATATCCCTCCTATTTCGGCAATATGGATTCGGAGCTGATCATGGCTGGGCGACTGGAGAACACCTACGACAGGCTCCGCAAGTCGATTGTAGAGCTGGCCCGTGCCCGTGCCGCAACGGAGGCTCTCACAAAAATGGAAGGAGAGCAGATTCTCGTTACAGGGGCACCTTCTTATCGTGGCTATGTCGCTGCCTTTGCAGAGTATGTAGATGCCATGACGGAGATGAACAGTCGTCGCGATGAATATAGGCAGGGACCTATGAATGACACTGAGGCCTTGGATGCAGCTCGTGCTGCAGAGAAACGCTTTATGGAAGCCGCCAAAGTGATGAAAACGGCTCGGGAGAAACTGCTTAAAGAGATTCAGTCTTTCGATGGAGGTAGTGAACTCGTTGATCGAATAAACGATCAGTTCGATGGGAATATAGCAGCCTATATTCGTAGCAATAATGACTTGAGAAAACGCCTCACTGAAGAGGCGACCAAAACAGTTACACTGGCAGATCCACGGCGTAAGGATCCTGATCCAAAACAACCCGATGGCAACCAGGAGAAAACTATTCTGGGCCAACTCGATAAGTTGTCAGACATGGAGCTGGCCGCCCGTCGTCGGATCGAGGACCAAAAGGTCGAGATAGAATATGAGGGTTATGAACGGCAGCGTAAACAGGCAGAACTGAACTTTGAAAGGGAAAAACAGCGAATCGATGATGAGGAGCGTCAGCGGCTTGCATTGTACGACAAGTTGAAAAGTTCCGGAGCCAATGTTTCCGAGGCAGACAGGATCGGGATTCAGGCTCAGGCTGCAACCCAACGTGTGCAGGCAGCGCAGCTGTTCGATGGCCAGATGACAGCGATTGACAAGGAGGAAGAAGAGGACAACCGGACAAAACTCGAGCGAATGCTGGCTCAGTACCAGGACTACGCAGCCAAACGCGAGGCGATTGAGCGCAAATACAACACGGTGATCGAAGAGTTGCGTAGCCAGTTGGGGGGCAACCTGGACGATGAGATTAACCGGGCCATTGATGAGGCCGAGAGGGTTAAACAGCGAGAGCTCGCAGCGGTAAACGCACAAGAGGCTGCTTCCGCTTTCAAGGATAACGATTTCTTGAGGAGACTGTTCGGAGACTATTCGTCGATGTCTTTCAATGCTCTTCAGAACCTCATATCGCAGGCTCGCCAACTGAAAGAATATCTGTCCGGCAATGGTTCAGCGGAGGGGATCACCTTCATCTCCCCGGAAGACCTTGCCAATATCGAGAAAAGCCCGGCAGATCTTGACCGTCTCAGAAAGGCTCTCGAACGGTTGTTGAACACGGGTTCACGACGCGGAGGGAATCCCTGGGAAAACATTTTCAATTCGTTCAAGGAGGGCATTGCCCAAATGAAGGGGGCTCAAGGGGTAAAGGCTATCACCAACGCACTCGGGGCAATCTCCGGTGCTGCCTCGAATGCTGCCGGGCAGCTCGCGGACTTCTTTGCATCAACGGGCGATACACAGACTGCAGATACGATTGCTGGCGTGCAACAGGCTCTCGGTGCAGTGTCGAATATTGCCCAAGGTTTTGCCCAAGGTGGACTTATCGGAGGAATCGGAGCGACAATCGGTGAGGCAATCAATTTCATTGGGCAGGGCTTGGCGGCCGAGGCCCGCCACCAGGAGGCTCTCAAAGAGATTGCAAAAGCGAGACTGGCTTTTCAAAGGCAATATAACCTTGCACTCCTCGAACAGAAGTTATTGATGGAGGATGCGACGAACATCTTCGGAGAACGAGAGATCGAGAAGGCGATCAACGCGGTGAACGTCTACCGGGAGACTTATGCAAAGCTGCAGGATGAGATGACCCGGTTGAACCAGGCTGAAATCGTCACCGGTCATAAGAAAACGGGCCTTTTCGGTTGGGGTAAGGGCAAGGATATATACAGCAGCATACTGGCCGTCTATCCGCAGCTCATTGATGCAAATGGAGAATTGGATACGGCAATGCTGCAGACGATTCTCGATACGCAGAAGATGTCGGATGAGACGCGGGCCTATCTGGAGAACCTCGTTGACCTGAAAGATATGCTGGAGGAGGCAGAGGAGGCTCTGGAAGACTATCTGCAGGAGACATTCGGAGCACTCGGTGACGGGATCCTTGAATCGATAACGACAGTACTTCGGGAGGGTGGCAATGCCTTGGAGGATTTTGCCGACGACGCAGCAGCCGTTTTGGAGCGCCTCGGCGAGCAGATTGCTTACTCGCTATTCTTTGCGGATAAGTTCGATGATCTCCAAAATCAGTTGAAAGATGTGTATGGAGGGGATGGTTCGCCGGAAGAGATCGCCAATGAAGCGATGGATGTACTCGATGCTTTCTATGACAACATTGGCTCGGACATGAATGCCGCCCAGGCCTGGCTCGAAGCCTGGAAGAAGAAGGCGGAAGAGATGGGATTCGACCTGTGGCAAAACCAGGGATCCTCTCAGAGAGGTCAAGCCGGAGAGATTCAAAGTGTATCGCAGGAGTCATTCTCGCGTGTGGAAGGCCTTGCGACTTCGATGCAGATCCATCTGGCCAACATTGATGATTCGGTCGAGGAGGGAATCGTGCCGGCATTAAGCAGTGCTCTGGATGATCTGCACTTCATTCGATCGAATACGGGAGCTCTTCCGCTTATATATGCCATGCTGCAGAAGTTCGACCGGGATGGATTTAAAGTGAGATAAGGATATGGAGATACTTGAAGGACTGTTTTTAATCAATGATGCGGATGTATACGTCCGATTCGGGGCTTTTCTGGCTGAAAAATCGGATGACGGCAACGAGAACTACGACTCTATACTCTTGCCTCCGAAACTGAAGGATCAGCGCAAGGTGTCGCTTGAGGATGAGGACGGCGAGCGGATGCCCGATCAGATCGTGCAGGTGTTCGATGGGCGGGACATCACTTTGCAGTTCGCCATTGCAGCTCCCGATAGCCGTACTTTCCTATCCCGCTACTTCGGGTTCATCAAGTTCCTGAAGGAGGGGGAGAATGGGTGGCTGACCTTGAAATTGACAGATGTCGGGCTGCAGTTTCGGGTTTTAATGACAAGTTTCTCCCGGTACTCTCAACTTGTACCTTTCGGGAACGGCCTGGTTGCCGCCCGATTTTCGGTGAAGTTTCGGGAGCCAAATCCCACTTTTGAGATGCAGGAATAATATTTAAAAGGCGTTCAAATGAAACTCAATATCTATTCAAAAGAGAGCTCGCTCCGATTAACGATTGAAGCAGACTCGAACAATGTGGCATCATGTGGAATACAGGAAGACAGCATCCTGTCTCTTTCGTTCTCCACGTTTGAGTGTGTCCCTCTGGAGGTGTATGACTATATCGACTTCGAAGGCGACCGTTATTGGGTTCTCGAGCGCTACATTCCGCAGATGAACTCCCGACGTAGCTGGAGTTATTCCGTGCAGCTGCACGGAGTCCCCGGACTGGCCTCACAGACGCTGATGGTAAATACGGCCGACGCCGACAACCCGATATTCAACCTGACTGCCCCGGCTCGCGAACACGCCGCTCTGATCATAGCCAATCTCAACCGTGTTATGAATACGACCGAGTGGAAGGTTGGAGAGGTGATTGTGTCCGAATACATCGATATCGAATATACGGGCAAGTATGCCTCGGACGCACTTTCGGAGCTCTCCTCGGCAGCCGGCACCGAATGGTGGTTCGACGGGATGACACTCAATATCTCACGTTGCGAGTTTGGCGAGGCAATTCCTCTCGCCTATGGAAATGGTTTGATCGGAGGAATCACACCCAGTATGGCTGAGGGTGTGAAGTTTTTCACACGACTCTTCCCTGTCGGATCCTCTCGCAATATCGATCCGGACCATTACGGATATGCCCGGCTGCAACTTCCGGACCGGGCGAAATACGTTGAGCAGGATACACACCTCGGCCTTGTCGAGCACTTCGAACAGGAGGCCTTTGAGGGTATATTTCCCCGCCGTATTGGAACGGTCGGAACGGTCCGCACCATAGAGAAAAAGGGCGAAGACGGGAAGCCTTTTACGATCTATTATTTTACGGATCCTGAGATCCCGTTTGATCCGAACGATTACGAGATCGGCGGACTTGTAAAACGGATCACGTTTCAGTCTGGTGAGTTGCGAGGTCGTGAGTTCGAAGTGAACTACGAGTCGAGTAAAAAGGAGTTCGAGATCATTACCCAATGGCCTTATGACGATGATACGCAACTGCCCTCCAAACCTCTTGTCCCCGCTCCTGGCGATGAATATATCCTCTGGAACATCCGGATGCCTGAAAGCTACTACACCGAGGCAGAACAGGAGTTTCGACAGGCGGTAGACGACTTCATGAAGGAGAGTCGAAAGAACATATCTGTTTTTCAGACCTCGACAGATTTCACTGTGATCGAGAAGCGCGGTCTTGTACTCAAGCCCGGTCAGCGAATCCGTCTTGAGAGTCAGCAGATGTTCCCAGATACCGGATATCGTGAAACCCGTATTGTTTCGATAAGTAGGAGCATCAGTCGGCCGGCAACCATGGACTTAAAGCTGTCGGATGTGTTGTCGACCGGCCGCATCAGTCGTATCGAGCAAAGCATCGAACAGATCGACCGCTATACCAAGCAGGTAGCTGCCGAGTTCCCGGATATTATTCGTTCCTGGGAAGAGACTCCTCCGAGCGATACAACCCTCTACTCATCTCGCAAGAGTGAGCGCGAGTTCCTGAACAAACGGGTCGGTGGTACGGTCGAGGGAGTTGTCCGATTCATCAAGCAGTTGTTGCTCGATGAAGGGTTCAGAACTGCCAACTTCGCAAGCGGCATCACCGGTGTCGGAGCGCAGATCGACAGCGTGGGTGCTGCCGAGATGGAGAGTCTGACGCTCAGACGTTTCCTCGAAGTGCCGCAGCTCAACTACAACCGTGTCGATATTGCAGTCGGCGATGAGTGGAGCGCACCTGGAGGCGGTGTGATCGAGCGGGTCGACACCCAGCAACAGATCATAACCCTGCGTCTTGAGGAGGGTGAGGTCGGATCGGCTCGTGCGGGTGACATCTGCATGGGTATTTTCCACAGCTCGAATCCGGAGCAGAACGCCACTGAAGATGCGGACGACAGTCGGGGCAACCGCCGTTTCGCCGGCTTTGCCACCGTATACTTCCAGGTGACGGAGGTGTCGGGTGAGCAGAACCAGACGCTGCACTACGAGCGGCGTCCCGTCAGCCAGAACTACACTCAGGCATTCGACCCGTTCGAGGCAATGACCTTCGTCTGCTACGGGTCATTCACGGATCCGGCGCGCCGCACCTCCCGCTACTCGACCAGAACCTACCAGCGCTACCTGAAGGGAGTTGCCGACTGGGAGTTTACGGTCGACAACATTGCCGCGCAGTTCGGAGATCTGTCGAACCTGGCCGTGCATGGCCTTTCGATGAGTGGCTACTCGGCCTATCTGGACAACATCTATATGCAGGGAATCCTGCGCAATCTCGAAGGCAACTTCATCATCGACTCGAAGACGCAGTCGCTCTTGATGGCTTCGCCGAAGAGCGGCATGGGACTGGCCTACAATCCGGATCAGGGGTTGAAGATCGGCACGGTCTACGATCCCGAAACAGGACGTTTCGAGCGGGAGTACGACCTGGCCCTGATCGAGCAGAAGGCCGAGGATGCAAATGAGAAGATTGACGGGTTGCAGATCGGTGGAGTAAACCTGATAGACGGCACAAAGGATTTTGAAGGGTTTACAAAAGGGAACTGGCAGAGAACGGATGAAACTATAAATGGGGCTGTTGTATATAAAATCACAGGCAAAGGATCAGGTATACATAAAGCCATATCTGTTGTTGCTGGCAAGAAATATACATTCAGTTGTTGGTACAAGAGTGTTGGCGATGATACTCTGACAGCCAGATGGTTCTCGACCGGACCTTCTACGGGTGCGGGAGAGATTGCTCCTGCAAGTGGAACAATTCCAGTGACACCCGAGTGGACAAGGTTCTCCGTCACGATCGATGCTGTAAAATCTGGATATGTATATTTAAGAGTAGAGAATGCTGTCGCAGCAACAAACACACTTTACGTCGCTGGATACCAACTGGAAGAAGGCACAAAGGTTTCAGCGTGGAAGGAATCTCCGGCCGATGTTCAGACTGCCATTAGCAAGGCACAACAGACTGGAGAGTCAGCCGCAGCCGGTGTCGAATCACTCAAAAACTTCACAGACGATGCTTTTGCCGACGGAATTGTAAATCGAGCGGAATCTGCGGCCATAGAAAAGTATATCAACTCTGTCTCGGAGACTAAAGATTCCGTTGATGCTGCATACACTACTGTCTACAATAATACGCTTCTCGGAGGCTCGGCCAAGTCAAACTTGCAGGCTGCTAAGAGTGCATTTGATACGGCCGTTGCTGACCTGCTTGCATCTATTCAGACGGCGGCAGACGATGGCATTGCAACTCCGGCGGAAAAAGCTGACGTGGATTCGAAATACTCCACGTTTAATGTGGCATATGCTGGATTCAGTACGGCGATAGAAGAGGCGCAGAAGTACATACAGACGGCAATCAACGCCACGGCTCAGGGAGCATATCAACTTTCACGTGAGTTGCAGACTGCCATAAACAACCTAAACGAGGCTATAATTCCCGATCTCCAAGCTCAGATAGACAAGCAAATCGTATCCTACAACGGAGATGAAGTTCCAACGCTGAGTAATTATCCGGCCAACGAGTGGCAGGACGATACTGAACGAGATAGGCATATAAATGACTATTACGACCGGAAAATAGCAGGATCGAGTGGAGAAGTGTCGTATGAACGATATAAATTCACAAAAGATTCTGATGGGTATAAATGGATTAGAATAGCCGATAGTGGAGCGGCTGAAGCACAAGCTAAAGCTATCGAGGCTCTCGGTGTGGCTAATGGTAAAAACAAGGTGTATTTTGGAGATAGTACCCCGTCTGTGCCTTATATCATAAATGACCTATGGATTAAAACGAGTGGAGATATATACATAAGCAACGCCGATCGAAAAGAAGGAGCTACTGGGGCTATCGCGGACTGGCAGTTAGTGAATGATGCTCAGTTGAGATTACGGCAGATGTCGTCTGATGGCGTTATCAGCAAGGAAGAGAAAGCAACGCTTCGGAATCAACTTGCTCAGATGCAGAAGGAATATGCTACGTACCAGTCTGACGCAAATACTTATGGGGTTTCGATCACAGCATTACAAACCGCATACAACAATCTGACCACGTATTTGACGGGGACTGTAGCCGTAAACAATGATACTGATACCACCCTATCTGCATCTCAAAGAACGACGTATAATACATACTTTGCAAACTATGACGCCGAGGTTAGTCGATTTGCCAATTTGGTAGCCAATGCCATTGCACAAGAAAAGGTTGACGGGATAGAAGTCGGAGGTGTTAACCTAATAGAACGTTCAAAATCCATGTCTGGCTCTGGCTGGTATTTTAGCAAGTCGGAACTTATGGATGAATATGTAGATGGATGGCGCGTTGGTAAAATAACGGGTCAATGGGGCGTTTTGTCTTACAATAATTTTACTTTTAAAGCCAACAGGACGTATACAATATCAATGTATGTTAAATATGACATATCAACATTGGTTTCTCCAGTTAAATATGCATATTTTGTCGTCTGGGCAAGAGGTAAGTTCACTGTTATAAGCGAATATGTAGACAATATAAAATTAGTAGAGAATATAGAAGTTCCTACAGGCAGGAATCTATTTGCAATTAACACAGAGAAAGGCTCAGGGAACCAATATCTGACAGATACATGGTCGAGGGTTAAAGCTACGATAAAGATTGGAGATACAGACATACCGTCCTCTCAATTCCAACCAGAATTTGCGACAGAACCATACAGTCAGGACGGAGTGTCACTCCCCGTTAATGGATATATATATGGCTATCAGATTGAAGAAGGGACGCAGGCAACAACATTAAAAGAGTCTCCTGCTGATATACAAGCAGCTATTGACTCCGCTAAACAAGCTGGAGAGAAAGCAAAAGCGCAGCTGGATAAGTGGGCTTCCGACAGCTATATTTCCCCGACAGAAAAGACCGCGCTTAAACAGCAGCAAGCAGACATACGGGCAGAGTATAATGAGATCATAGCGCAGGCGAACCAGTACGGAGTATCGACTTCCGTATACACTACCGCGTACAACAAGGCTGATGCCGCTCTCACCAAGTACACAGCCTCATCCCCGACTGAGATTGCCGTCGGAACCGACTATGCTGATATTGCGGCCTACTATACGGCCAGACAAACGGTGCTGGATGCTGTTGCAGAGGCTGTAAAGAAGTATTCGGAGGATTTGGTCGACAATATCCAAATCGGTGGTGTAAACCTGCTGAACGGTACCCAGAAGTTTGTAGGGGATAATTGGAGTTTAGGCGTTGGCACCGAAAAACTCGACAATGAATACAAGGATTTCACAGTATTACATACAAGTAATTCTGGATCATCGAAAAAAGGTATCGCGGCATATCTTCGTTTCGAGTATGATAAAGGATCAACATACACGATTTCTTTCATCGCACGAGGTGTTGGCGGAATAGAGCTATCTTCTAATATTACCGGAGTTATCTCATCAAACTTTGAATTATCCTCAGAATGGAAACGATTTAGCTACACCTTGACATTGCCGGCAGGACTTTCTTCTGGCACGATAAATATCATATTCGGTGCGTTGGCCGCGAGCGATGTCTACCTCTGTGCCGTTAAGTTGGAAAATGGCAACAAAGCGACCTCATGGTCTGAAAGTCAACAGGATGTTCGATCGGATACGGAATATCTGCGAGAGTTGTTCAAAGAGGGGGTAAGTGAATTCGAGGGTGCGGTTTTGACCAACGCCGTGGCTGTGAAGGCATCCAACTCTGAGGATATTGTGGCCATGCTGAATGGTTCTGGTAAATTCAGCGACACTGCACACAAAATCGCCATGCTCGTGCTGGGAATTACCGGTAGTCTGGATAATTGGAAGAACGCCCCAACGATTCTCTATGGAGACGGCTTTATCAAAGCTCGGCTCGGAGAGATCGGTATCTTGAGCGTGAACGGGAACACGGTCGAGGTGACTGGAGCGAACGACAATCGGGTTATCATTCGCACGCAGAATATATCGAACGTTGCGGATGCGATTGGATCGTCAGGAACTATTCCTTCTGTTAGTACAGCGGCTGTGTCTGTAATGGCGAGCACAGCATCGCCATTCGTATCGGACAAGTCTGAGTCGGCCATATTCACTTTAGCTGTAGATACACTGATGTCGTGTAGTGTCACGAGTACTGTAAACGCATCGGGTACTGGATCGGCGAATTTGTTTATCGACGCAGTCCCAACCGACGGATCAGACAGTATCAGAATATACTCTCGCGGGGCGTCAACATCCACAGAGAGCGGGGTCAAGACAGATCCAATTCAGAAGATGCTTGCGAAAGGCTCGTACAGGATAGTCGTTACTGTATCTGCGGCGAGATCACCAATCCCGGAACAAATAGGAGGTGGTTCTGCATCCGCAAACATGATTGAGTACTCATTCACAGCATCCACGAGACGCAATCTAATCGCTCCGAATGGAATGGCGGTCGTCCAGTCTGCCAATCAATACGCAGTGTTCACTGGCAGCATATTCGAGGTGCGTCTCGGCAAAGGAGGTTTCCGGATAACATCAACAGGTCAATGGCAGAAATACAATTCGTCTACGGGTGCGTGGACAAACGTAAATATCTAAGTATAACCATAAAAAATCTTTACCATGAACGAGTTGAAAAAAATTATCCTTTTGTTGTTCGCCTTCTTTAGTCTGATCGCTATAGTTGGTGGAATGGGGACTCTCTATTATTGTGATGTCCCAGGAAGTAATTTCTTTGCCACAGGGTTGATACCCGTAGGAGTCATTTACTTCTATCTCTTCTGGCCGAAATTGAAAGAATATTTCGGTAAATAGCATAGGGGACAAGAAAAGCCCCCGCCTTCATTCGCGAATCTCTTACCTCCCGCGAACGATAAAGGTGCTGACACACCAAGACAGAGGCTATATGCCTTTGGGTGTGTCAGCACCTTATTTGTTTTAGGTAAGAGACCTCAAAAGTAAAAAAATAGTTGGATACGAACAAATCTGATATATGAAAACACCTATATCGTACTACGGAGGCAAGCAGACAATGCTGAAGCACATTCTGCCATTAGTTCCTTCTCACAAAATCTATACAGAAGCATTCTGTGGTGGCGCAGCGGTTCTATTTGCCAAACGCCCGGCTGAAGCTGAGGTGATCAATGATATCAACATGGAGTTGACTAACTTTTATTGGATGGCGAAAGCCTGCTATCCAGAACTGAAGCAACAGATCGATAAGACGCTGCACAGCCGGGATATTCACGCTCACGCCGGACATATTAACTGCTATCCTCAGTTCTTCTCCCCCGTGGAGCGGGCCTGGGCTGTTTGGGCGCTTTGCAAAATGTCATTTGCATCAATGATGGATGGGACGTTCGGTTACGACTTCGGAGGTATGATGCCCAAGAAACTGCGTAATGCAAAAGACGAATTCACAGCACAACTTTGTGCCCGGCTCGAACGAGTAACAATCGAGAATCGGAATGCGCTCGACGTGATTGCATGCTACGACGCTCCAGAAGCCTTTCATTTCGTTGATCCACCCTATGTAAACTCTGATTGTGGACATTATGAAGATACATTCAATGAGCAAAATATGGAGCAGCTTCTTCACCTGCTCGAAAGAGTGAAGGGAAAGTTTATGCTGACGATGTTCCCCTTTGATATGATCTACCAATATGCACAGCAGAATGGATGGACCATCCATCGCATTGAACGAACGATAAGCGCCTCAAAGTCGAGTCGCCGTCGCCAGGAAGAGTGGATGGTTTGTAACTACGAGCTTCGCAATCAAAATTCTTTGTTCGGATGACAAGAAAGAGTACTATTCGAACGATCATAGAATGATATTCAAATAATACTTGCGTGCGATTTTATTATCGCATTTCGTTTTGGAGTATTTGTACCTGGTTTTTTCGCATTTCGTTTTGAAAAAGTGAACTTTTCGTTTTTGCGATTATAAACAGCGTGTCATCCGAAACGGAGACACGCTGTTTTTTTGTGTGTATGTATGGGAGTTCCCGGTATTCAGGTGGGAAACCCCCGCCTTAGAAGATGCTCTTGAGGATGATGTTGGTGGCTCCCTGGTGGGAGATCGTGTAGTCCTTGGCGATCCGGCTGCGCTGCTGCAGGTACTGTGCATCGTCGCGCAGCGGGGCGAACCAGGATTTCAGCTCCTCGTAGGAGTGGACCGGAGTGGCGGCTCCGAGGGTAACCAGATCCCGGGCCTCCTTGAACTTCTCGTAGTTGGGGCCGAAGGCCAGCGGCAGCCCGAACGTGGCGGCCTCGAGCGTGTTGTGAATGCCGACGCCGAATCCGCCGCCGATGTAGCCCCACTCGGCGTAGCCGTATACGGAGGAAAGGATTCCCACCGTATCGAGCACCAGCAGCTGCTTCTCCTGCAGCGGACTCTCCGGGGTGCATTGGGTGTATCGCACCGCTCCGCCGCGTGTCTCGTTGAGGAGGCGTTCGATGCGGTGCTCCTCCATCTCGTGCGGGGCGATGATGAACTTGATCGAGGGGTTGTCGTTGATCAGCTCAATGAGCAGATCTTCGTCCGGACCCCAGGTCGAACCGGCGATGAAGAGGCGGTTGCCCCCCTTGAACTGCTCCACCAGCGGAATCTTTTTGGCCGCTGCGGCGATCTCTGCGACCCGGTCGAAGCGGGTGTCGCCGGCTACGACCACGTTGTCGAAGCCCAGCTCGGCCAGCAGCTTGCGCGATTCGTTGTTCTGCACGAAGATCGTATCGAAACTCTCGAGGGCCGTGCGCCAATAGCCGCCGTAGGGGCGGAAGAAGATCGAATTGCGGCGGAAGATGGCCGAAACGATGTAGCTGCGGATGGCGCGTCGGCGCAACTCCGTGAGCAGGTTGATCCAGAATTCGTATTTGACGAAGATGGCGATTTCGGGGTGGGCGATGTCCAGAAAGCGGCGGGCCTTTCCGGGGGTGTCGATCGGCAGGTAGAAGATGTAGTCGGCCTGATCGTAGTTTTTGCGGATCTCGTATCCGGAGGGGGAGAAGAAGGTGAGCAGAATCTTGTACTCGGGGTGCTCCTTGCGGATCTTTTCGATCAGCGGACGCCCCTGTTCGAACTCGCCGAGCGAGGCGGCATGTATCCAGACGATGCGTGCCGTGGGGTCGATCGTCTCTTTCATGCGGTCGAAGAGACCTTTACGTCCGTCAATCCAGAGCTTGGCCTTTCGATGCCAGGGGGAGACCAATGCTATCGCCCATACGTAGAGTATGAGCCCGAGATTATAGATCCACATTCTTTCGGGTGCGTTTGTTTTCGCGGGGCAAAGATAAGATAAATTGTCGGAACTGCCAAATTACCAGTGCAGTTCTACGGTCTGCTCGATGTATCGCAGCAGGGGCGCCCTGCGGGGTCGATCTCGACGGCGATCAGATCGAACTGCACCTCTCCGACGAAGGGGTGTTGGGCCAGGTAGGCTCTGGCGGCGCGGACAAGCGACTGACTCTTGCGGCGGTCGAGAGCCTGCTCGGGCGAGGTGAGTGCCCCCTTGCGGCGGGTTTTGACCTCGACCAGATGCAGAACGCCCTTTTTGAGAGCGATCAAATCCAATTCATAACGTCCATGCCGCCAGTTGCGGTGGAGCAGCGAGAAGCCCTCGTCGAGCAGCCATCGGGCAGCCAGCTCTTCGCCCAGCTGCCCGGTTTGCCGGCTGTCGGTTACCATTCCGAGCGCGGGAGCTGCCCCGTCATTTCGAAATACTTCTTCATGACCAGCAGCGAGATGAAGCGCTCGCGGCGCCAGTCGTGGAACTGACGGACGTGGGCGTTGGCGTGGTCGATAATCTGCTGCGCCTTGTCGGGATGTGAGATGTAGTAGTCCATCTTCTCCTCCAGGTCGGAGAAGTCTTCGCGGATCTCGATGTAGTGGTAGTCCGGGATCAGACGCCCCTCCATGAACCACGATTCGCGGCGGGGACGGGGCATGATGGCGATCGAATTGGTGGACATCACCCAGCGGGTGTTGCTGGCGATGTCATTCCCCTCGAACGACATGATGAACTTCGAGGTCAGATGGGCGTACAAGGTGATTTGCTTGGCCGTGCCGGTCTCCTGCGGGCTGTGGCCGCTGCGGGTGTCGGCCGTGTCGACCCGGGGATTTCCCGCGAAGGTGTCGATGAATCGGCGCCGCTGTTCGCTTCCCTTGACCGAGCCGCGGAAGATGACACGGTCGGCCTTCTCGGTGAAGGGAATCGTGTCGTGCAGGCGGATGTCGAAGCGGCAGCGGTCCAGGTTGAGCAGCACGGAGTTGTCCGAGCTGCCCTCGCGGTTGATCTTGCGGGCCTTGACGATTGTCGGGTAGTCGAGGTCGAAGACCCCGTCGCCGAACTTCGTCTGCCAGCGCAGTGACTGGTCGAAGAATCGTACCGTTTGGTAGGAGTCGAAGAAGTAGGCACTTTGATGCCCTTTCAGTTTGAACTCCCGCAACGGTGTTGCCTCTGTGTCAGAGAGACGTTCCGTACCGGTCAGCCGGTTGTAGTAGTTGACGCGGTCGAGCACATATTTCATGTCGTAGCGTCGTTCGCCGTCGCGCAGGATGGCATCCAGCCGGCCGTGCAGCCAGGCTTTGGGGATGGCATAGCGGTAGAGTTGGGTGATGAAATAGGGCAGCTTGATGTTTTTCCCGCCGTGCAGACGGTTCAGGGCGATCTGTAAGTCCATGAATGGGGAGGGGTTTTAGCAGGGAAGGGAGCCCTTCGGTTGTTTGTTGCGTACGAAGGCCTCCCTTCCGATGGATTTGTACCTTATATATTATAAGAGGAACGAAAGATCGTCTCCGGCCTTCACCTCGAAGGGTTCGATCCCCTTCTTGAAGATGCGCATCGGACGGTTACCGATCAATTCCAGACGTCCCTCCTCGTAGCGGAGCATGCACCCTTCGCGCAGACCGACCACGTAGCGGCGCGGATTGGCGGCGATGTACTCCAGGATACGCTGTTCGCGTGTCTCACCGGCGTGTCCCTCGGGATTGGCATCCAGGTAGTGGGGGTTGATCTGGAACTTGACGGCACCGATGGCCTTGAACGATTCGGGCTGGACGATGGGCATGTCGTTGGTCGTGCAGATGGTCGGACAGCTGACGTTGCTGCCGGCCGACCACCCCAGGTAGGGAGTGCCGGTCTTGATCTTCGCCAGAATGGCCTTCATCAGCCCCTGTTCCTGCATCTTCTTGGTCAGGGCGAAGGTGTTTCCGCCGCCCACGCAGATCGCCTGCGCCTCGCGGATCATCCGGTGCGGATCCTTGGCGCGGTGAACGGAGCGGACCTTGATCCCCTTCTCTGCAAAACGGGCCTGTACTTTGGCCTCGTATTCGGCATAGGAGAAGGTCACCGCCGCGTAGGGAACGAAGACCACTTCGCGGATCGGACCGAGAAATTCGTCGATACGCGGCATCGGATATTGCAGATAGGGCTCTCTGGCGTTGGTGGAGTTGGAAATCAATAATAGTTTCATAAGGTTTTGATATTTAGTATCTTGTATAAATATTTCCGGACTTCGGGGGCAATTTATTTGGTTCTAATGTCAAAAATAATAAAAAAAGTGTTATTTTTGTGCGATTGTTTCAGTGAAAGAAGACACAACATTTTATAACGATTGTTTAACTAAAAAATTAAGATTATGTCTGAAGTACAGTCAAAAGTTGTCGAGATCATCGTTGACAAACTGGGTGTAAAAGAGTCTGAGGTTACTCCCGAAGCAAGCTTCACCAACCACCTGGGTGCTGATTCGCTTGACACCGTTGAGCTGATCATGGAGTTTGAGAAGGCTTTCGATATTCAGATCCCCGATGAGGATGCAGAGAAGATCCAGACCGTCGGTGACGCAATCAACTATATCGAGTCTCACAAGAAATAATTCGTATTCACAATTGGCAATTTAAAGTCTTGAATATATGGCAGAAAGACGAGTAGTCGTAACGGGGATCGGAACGATCAATCCCCTGGGCAACAATATCGCAGAATTTTTTTCCAATCTTGAAAAGGGTGTCAGCGGCGCTGCGCCGATTACTCATTTCGATGCCTCCAAGTTTAAGACAAGATTTGCCTGTGAAGTAAAAAATTACGACTGGGCCCAACACTTCGACCGTAAGGAGGTGCGCAAGTACGACCTCTTTACCCAGTATGCCTTGATCGCGGCCAAACAGGCTGTCGAGGATTCGGGACTCGATCTCGAGAAGGAGGATCTGGAGCAGATCGGCGTGATCTGGAGTTCGGGTATCGGAGGACTTAAATCGTTCTTCGACGAGTGTTTGGGCTACGCCGCAGGAGACGGAACTCCTCGGTTTAGCCCATTCTTTATCCCCCGTATGATCGCGGATATCGCGGCGGGCTACATCTCCATTAAGTATGGTTTCATGGGCCCGAACTATTGTACGGTTTCGGCTTGCGCTTCGTCCAACCACGGCTTGATCGATTCGTTCAATACGATTCGTCTCGGTCATGCGGATGTGATGGTTGCGGGCGGATCGGAGGCCGCGGTCAACGAACCGAGCGTGGGCGGTTTCAACTCGATGCAGGCCCTCTCGACTCGCAACGACGATCCGGAGCATGCATCGCGTCCCTTTGACGTGGATCGCGACGGTTTCGTAGTGGGCGAGGGTGCGGGTGCCCTGATCCTCGAGGAGTATGAGCATGCCAAGGCGCGCGGTGCGAAGATCTATTGTGAGATGATCGGCGGCGGCGCATCGGCCGATGCCTATCACTTCACCGCCCCCCATCCGGAGGGCAAGGGTGCCATCAAGGCCATGCGCGATGCCCTCAAGGATGCGCGCATCACCCCCGAAGAGATTGACTATGTGAACGTACACGGCACCTCGACGCCGGCAGGCGACCTGCCCGAGTTGAAGGCGGTACAGACCGTTCTGGGTGACCACGCATACGATGTGAACATCTCTTCGACCAAATCCATGACCGGCCACCTGCTGGGTGCGGCCGGAGCCGTTGAGGCATTGGCCTGCATCTTCGCCATCACGCATGGCGTGATCCCGCCGACGATCAACGTCCAGAATCTGGACCCTGCGATCGATTCCAAACTGAACCTGACGCTCAACAAGGCGCAGAAGCGTGAAGTGAAGTGCGCGCTGAGCAATACGTTCGGTTTCGGTGGTCACAACTCGACGGTTATTTTCCGCAAGTTGTAAGCGATACTTCCTTATCCCGAGAGCCGTGAGGAATTTCATATTACGTGCCGTAAGAAGAAATTACGGGCCTGACAGGGAGTACTATAGAATTGTCGATGACCTGTTCGGGTTCATCCCGCACAACATCGAACTTTATAAGCTGGCTTTGATTCACAAGTCAGCTTCTTTGGTTTTGGACGACGGCCGGCAGATCAACAACGAACGGCTCGAGTTTCTGGGCGATGCCGTGATCGAGGCCGTTACGTCCGATTATCTCTACATCGAATTTGCCGACCGGCAGGAGGGCTTTCTGACGCAGTTGCGCTCGAAGATTGTCTCCCGTCAGTCGCTCAATGCGATTGCGCACACGATCGGTCTGGACCGTCATGTGATCGCCTCCTCGAACGGAAACGGCAATCAGAAACACATCTTCGGCGATGCGTTCGAGGCGATGATCGGGGCGATCTACCTCGACATGGGGTACGATTTTGTCAACAGACTGCTTATCAATCGAATCTATTACCGCTATCTGGATCTGGACAGCCTGTTGGACGAGGAGACCGATTTCAAGAGCCGTCTGATCGAATGGTGTCAGAAGAATCACCACTCGATCCTCTTCGAGACGGTGCATGGGAAGGGATATTCCTCCAACCATCCTGTGTTTGAGTCGACGGTACTGATCGACGGGATCTGTGTCGGACACGGCCAGGGCGAGTCGAAGAAGGAGGCGGAGCAGCATGCCGCCAGTTCGGTTTCGAACGTGGCGATGAACGACGAGACGGTGGGGGAGATTCTCGACAAGGTGGATCGTCTGCTGCAATCCAATCGGGGCAACGTATCATGAACGAGGCGGCCGAGAAACTGTTGGCGCGCGGAGTCGATCGTCTGACCGATGCCGAACTGATTGCTCTGCTGCTCGAGGATGGATCTCCGATGCGGGAGGGTACTCCGGAGGCGCTGTTGGCAAACTTCGGCGGGGATCTCTCGGAATTGGGACGGGTCGATATGGCCCGGCTGCGTATGGCCGGAGGCATTGGTCTGAAGCGGGCCCTGCGAATCCAGGCGGCTGTCGAGTTGGGACGCCGCATCCTTTCGACCGAGGCGCAGGAGACCCGGACGATCCATTCAAGCGAGGATGTGGTGCGCCTCTTCCGCCCTTCGATGGCGACGATGACCTACGAGGAGTGCTGGTGTCTGTTTCTCACCTCCTCGAATCGAATCCTTGAACGCATGCGTATGAGCCAGGGGGGCGTGCAGGCGACCGTTGTTGATCATCGGTTGATCGTCAAGCGGGCGCTGGAACTGCTCTCCACGCAGATTATTCTGGTCCATAACCACCCCTCGGGGGCTGCTGAACCGAGCCCACAGGACAAGCTGCTCACACAGAAGATTGCCCGGGCGGCGGCCCTGTTCGACATCCGGCTGCTGGACCACCTGATCATCTCCTGCGAGGGCGAATTCAGCTTCCGTCAGGCGGGGCTGATTGATTGACGCCGCGGCGAAGACGGGCGATTCTTCCGCCCGGGTGGTGGCGAAAACACTCCGCAGTGGCTTTCTTGGGGAGGAAGAGCCGGCAGGCGTTGGAAAATCCTCTTTTATTTCCTACATTTGCAACAATATGACGACGGGTGGCACGAGCAGGCCGAGGCCGCGTCGGCGCCCCTTTGTCGTCTGGTTGGAACTTAAAGACAAACAATCGATTGATATGACCCAGGATGAACTTTTCAAAAAGCTGGTCGCTCACTGCAAGGAGTACGGCTTTATTTTCCCTTCGAGTGAGATTTACGACGGTCTGGGAGCCGTGTACGATTATGGCCAGAACGGTGTCGAGCTGAAGAACAACATCAAACGCTACTGGTGGGATGCCATGGTCAAACTCCACGAGAACATCGTGGGTCTGGATTCGGCGATCTTCATGCATCCCCGTGTCTGGGAGGCTTCGGGTCACGTGAGTGCGTTCAACGATCCGTTGATCGACAACAAGGATTCGAAGAAACGCTACCGGGCCGATGTGCTGATTGAGGATTGGCTGGCCAAGCAGGATGAGAAGATCCAGAAGGAGGTCGACAAGGCGAAAAAACGTTTCGGCGAGGCATTCAACGAGGAGCAGTACCGCTCGACCTCGCCGCGCGTGCTGCAGATTGCTGTGGAGCGCGACAAGGTGCATCAGCGTTTCACGGAGGCGATGAATGCCAATGATCTGACGGAGCTGCGACAGATTATTCTCGATTGTGAGATTGCCTGCCCGATCTCGGGTACGCGCAACTGGACCGAGGTGCGGCAGTTCAACCTGATGTTCTCGACCCAGATGGGATCGACGGCCGACGGAGCCAGCACGATCTACCTGCGTCCCGAGACGGCTCAGGGTATCTTCGTCAATTTCCTGAATGTCCAGAAGACCGGCCGCATGAAACTGCCGTTCGGTATCGCACAGATCGGCAAGGCGTTCCGCAACGAGATCGTGGCCCGTCAGTTCATCTTCCGCATGCGCGAGTTCGAGCAGATGGAGATGCAGTTCTTCGTGCGTCCCGGCGAAGAGATGGGGTGGTGGAAACGCTGGCGTGAGGCCCGCATGAAGTGGCACCGCGCCTTGGGATTCGGGGATGAGAACTACCGTTTCCACGACCATGAGAAGCTGGCCCACTACGCCAATGCGGCAACCGATATCGAATACAACTTCCCGTTCGGTTTCAAGGAGGTGGAGGGAATCCACTCGCGTACGGATTTCGACCTGTCGCGTCACCAGGAGTTCTCGGGCAAGAAGATCCAGTACTTCGATCCCGAGACGGGCGAGAGCTACGTTCCCTATGTGGTAGAGACCTCGATCGGCGTGGACCGCATGTTCCTGCAGGTCATGTCGGCCGCCTATACCGAGGAGAAGCTCGAAAACGGCGAGGAGCGTGTCGTGCTGCGCTTCCCGGCTGCACTGGCACCGGTGAAGGTGGCCGTGCTACCGCTGGTCAAGAAGGACGGAATGCCCGAGGTGGCCCAGCGGATCGTCGACCTGCTCAAATACGACTTCAATATCGTTTACGACGAGAAGGATTCGGTTGGAAAACGCTACCGCCGTCAGGATGCCATCGGTACGCCGTTCTGCGTGACCGTTGACGGACAGACGCTCGAGGACAATACGGTGACGGTTCGTTATCGCGATACGATGCAGCAGGAGCGTGTGGCAATCGACGATCTGTTTGCCAAGGTGAACGAGACCTGCTCGATCCGCACGTTGTTGAAAAAGCTCGCTTAAGGGGTGGGACGCATCCTGGCCATAGACTACGGAACCCGTCGGACGGGGATTGCGGTGAGCGACCCGCTGCGGATCATCGCCGGAGGGCTCGAGACGGTCGATACGAAGGAGTTGGAAAGGTGGCTGGCCCGCTATTTCGCCGATAACGACGTCTCGACCATCGTGCTCGGGAAACCGACCCAGATGAACGGCACCCCCTCCGAGACGTGGCGTTTCGTGGAGCCGCTGGCAGCGCGGCTGCGCAGGGCCTATCCCGAGAAGGAGGTGGTCTTCTACGACGAGCGCTTTACCTCGGTGATGGCTCACCGTACGATGCTCGAGAGCGGCATCGGCAAGATGGCGCGGCGCAATCGGGCGCTGGTGGACAAGATCTCGGCGACGATCATCCTGCAAGGATATATGGATAGTATTAAGTAATTTGTTTCAGAGTAAGATATGATTTATCCGATAGTTGTTTACGGAGCCCCGGTTCTGCGTGAGAAGGCCGAGGCGATTACGCCGGACTATCCCGAGGTCAAGAAGCTGATCGAGGATATGTTCCTGACGCTCGACGAGGCCGAGGGGGTGGGGCTGGCTGCCCCGCAGATCGGGAAGAGCATCCGCCTCTTCATCGTGGACTGCACCCCGTGGGGGGAGGAGCATCCCGAACTGGCCGAGTTCCGGCGGGCATTTATCAACCCCGAGATTTACGAACTCTCCGAGGAGACCAAACTCTACGAGGAGGGGTGCCTCTCGCTGCCCGGACTGCATGAGTCGGTGCGGCGCTCGCTTTCGATTCGCATGCGCTATCTGGACGAGAATTTCCAGCCGCATGACGAGGAGTTTGTCGGTCTGCCGGCGTGGGTCATCCAGCATGAGTACGACCACCTCGAGGGAACGGTTTTCACCGACCGTCTCTCTCCGTTGCGCCGCAACCTGATCAAGAGCAAACTGCTGAATCTGGCAAAAGGGCGTTATCGTTGCTCCTATAAGACAAAATAGAGGTCGTAAGAGAGCTTCTTGGCCCGTTTCTTGAATCCCGATATACAGGTATCGGGATTTTTTGTTGGAACTCTTGCGTACTCCCGGATTTTGGTAAAAAAAACGAATTTAACAGGGAAAAATCGGATCATTTCCGGGCGGAGAGTTGAATAGACGGGGGATTTTGCTTATCTTTACATTAAACAATTACACAACCTAAAAACGAAAGATTATGAAAAAGTGGTTACTTACGCTGGCTGTCGGATTGCTTGCATGGTCGGCATCGGCACAAAACTGGACCGTCGGTGGTCGTATCGGTTCTGGTTTCCAGGCAGTAGGACAGTATGTATTCAGCAATGACAACTATGTGGAGGCTCGTTTCGGTATGTATTTTGCCAATGCGGGATCCACGTTGACGGCCGACTTCTCGGCATTCTACAACTGGAATGTTTGCAACATGGACTGGACTCCTTCGGCAGGCCGCTGGTTCTTCGACGCCGGTTGCGGTCTTAACGTGGGTGGCAAGAGCCATTACGCTTATGTCGGTGTAGCCGGTATGGCCAAACTGGGTATTGCTTTCAGAGGAGCTCCTGTGAAACTGTCGTTCGACTGGTCTCCTGCCTTTGGACCTGGCATCGCCTACTGGGACGGAGGTTCGCACTCCGAATTCAACGAGCGTGCTTTGTGCAACTTCGGTATCACGTGCGTGTACTGCTTCTAAGCAAGGGCGTCTGTTGAAAAACGGTAGCGCCGGAACCTGCTGGGTTCCGGCGCTATTCTTTTACAGTTTGCCCTCTTAGAACGAGAAGGTGGTGCCGATGGAGAGGACGATGGGATTCCGGGCAAAGCGGGCCGTCTGGATCTTCCAGCGCAGATCGGCCGTCAGACTCCAGTGGCGGGTGATGCGGTAATCCGTCCCGGCTCCGAGATCGACTCCGCAGGACCAGTCGCCCAGGTCGTTCACACCGAGGCCGAGCAGTGGATATACATTCCATCGTTTGGCTACGTCGAAAAGATACTGAACGTTGCAGTTCAGGTCGATCGAACAGGCGGATCGACAGGGAATGATTAGATTGGCCTCCAGTCGCAGCGGATCGGCCAGGTTGTAGCGGTAATATCCGCCGATGCCGAAGATGGCGCCCCGGCCCGTGTTGGTGTAGAGGCTGATCTTCGGACCGATGGCCATCGTTCCTTTGTCCTGAGCCGATACGCCGATGGCTGCCAGCAGCATAAGGGCGGTGATAAGTAGCTTTTTCATGCGAGAGCGTTTTTCTTTTCAGACAAATATAAGCAAAGAGGGGTGGTAAATGCAAACTTGCCGGAATTTTTGTACAGAAGCGATCCCGTTTTGAAAAGAAGAGGCGGTGAGGTGTGGTCCCGTTTCCGCTCCCGTGTGGCCACAGCTTCTTCTTGCCGGTTCTAAAAAAGGAGCGATCTTCCCGCAAGAGAAGATCGCCCCTTTTTATGGAATGAAGAGAAATTAGTTCTCCTCCTTGAGTGCTGCGTGAGCGGCTGCCAGACGTGCGATGGGCACGCGGAACGGGGAGCAGCTGACGTAGTTCAGACCGGCGAAGTGGCAGAACTCTACCGATGAGGGTTCGCCTCCGTGCTCGCCGCAGATACCGCACTTCAGGTTCTCGCGCGTACCGCGTCCCTTGAATACGGCCTCGCGGATCAGTTGACCGACACCGTTGCGGTCGAGGATCTGGAACGGATCGTTCTTCAGGATACCCTTCTCGAGGTAGATCGGGAGGAACTTGCCGATATCATCGCGCGAGAATCCGAGCGTCATCTGCGTCAGGTCGTTCGTACCGAACGAGAAGAACTCGGCAACCTCGGCAATCTGGTTGGCCGT
>CAWUYY010000067.1:0-3097 GCA_963926835.1 Rikenellaceae bacterium
CAGCCGAACGGTGTCCCTCGACTCCGGAACTTTATCGAGAAAAGTCTCCAACTACGAGCGCCTCTTCCTGCTGCCGGTCAAGACCGCAGCTCTCCACGGCAAGGCCATTTATGTCCGTCCGGAGTTTCACCAACGGATCCAGCGAATCGTGCGACTCCTCGACAACGACAAAGTCTCGATGTACAGCTATCTGGACCGGGTGTTGGAACACCACTTCGCAACCTTCGACGAGGAGATTACGATCTGGTGTCGCAATCGGATCCAGGCTCTTTCCCGGGATCTTAAAACGACACTGCCATGGGAATAGTCAATGTAGAATCCCGAACCTTTGAGCGGATGCTTGCGCGGTTCGAGGAGTTCGCCCGACGGATGGACGCGCTCTGCCATGCGCACCGTATCGGCGAACCGGAGCCATGGCTGGACAACCAGCAGGTCTGTCAGCTGCTGAATATCTCCAAACGGACATTGCAGACCCTACGCGGCAACAGGTCGCTCTCCTATACGCAGATCAACCATAAGATCTACTACCGGGCAGAAGATGTGCGGTCGTTCCTTGCGGTGCTGGAGGCACGGCGCAAGCACGAACAGAGGCGCAGAAACGGAGTATAAACGGCGGGGTTCGGATTGCGATACTCGTGTGGTGTCGGGCCGGATCTCGCATTAAACAGACGAAAAATGGGCAATGAATTGATTACGGAACATGACGAGCGGATCCGCTCGTACTTCCAAGCGCTGGAGCGTCTTTCCAAGGCGTTGGAGACGTTGTTTTCGAAGCGCAAATCCTCGCTGGACGGCGAGAGCTTCTATACGGACGAGGAGCTTTCGCAGCGGCTGAAGATCAGCCGCCGGAGTTTGCAGGATTATCGCAATCAGGGACGGATTCCCTACATCAAGCTGGGTGGCAAGATCCTCTACCGTTCCTCGGATGTCGAACGGATGCTGGAGGAGGGTTATCGCAACGAATTTCGGTAGACAAGGGGCAGAAATCTCACAACGTCGGCGTTCATAGTTTTTCTCCTTTTCATCGGTAGCATCTTCCCAAACGGGCCGGAGCGAATACGACAACCTTTTCACGGGGAGCATCTCCATCTGCGGAGGCCCCTCTCCGGGAAAACCCCCTGGGGCATGAGGTTGGCATTTCGCTCCGGCCCATTACCTTGCTGCCGGATGAAAAGGAGTGTCATGTGCCACCTATCGGGTATAATAGGGATGATTAAATATAAATTTATACCCGTAAGGGTACGAAATGAAAAATATTTGATATATTTGTACCCAAAGGGGTATAAATCATGAAACAGACACCACTATCAAACTCGGTCAAGTCGATGCGCCGACAATATCATCTGACACAGGTGGAACTTGCCGAGAAGTCCGGTGTGGGACTGCGTTTTATCCGCGAACTGGAGCAGGGCAAGCCGACACTTCGTCTTGACAAGGTCAACCAGATTCTGAATCTGTTTGGCTATGAGGTGGGAGCCGTACCGATGACTAAAACCGATGAATGATGAAACAAGCTGTTGTATTTTTTCAGGATCGACGGGCCGGCATCCTGACTGAAGACGAGAACGGTTATACATTTGTATACGATACCGGTTATTTGGCTGCACCGGATGCGCAGGCTGTGAGTCTGACCCTTCCGTTGAGCGATCGTCCCTATCGGGATAAAGTGCTGTTTCCGTTTTTTGACGGGTTGATTCCCGAGGGCTGGTTGCTGGATATTGCCGAAAGGAACTGGAAAATCGATGCCCGCGATCGCATGGCCTTGCTTTTGGCCTGCTGTAAGGATTGTATCGGAGCTGTTGGAGTTCAACCCGTAATCACCAAGGAGGAGTAATCGATGGCGGTATGTTTGTATTGTTACGGGGAGTTGACCGCGGGTGAAAAGGATTTCCACAAGCGTTGTTCCCAAAAAATATTCGGGACGTCGTGTCCTCCCGAACTACCCTATACGCGCGAAAATCTGACAGATCTTGCCCGACAGGTAATTCGTAGCCAGACGACACTTACGGGGGTACAGGCAAAATTGTCGCTCGATATTCTCAAGGGTGGACGAAACGAGGTCGACCGTTTTACGATTGTCGGGCTGTGGGGACGGTATATTCTGAAACCACCAACCGAACGATTCGCCCATTTGCCCGAGTTGGAGGATTTAACGATGCATTTGGCCGAACTGGCCAGAATAAGGGTCGTGCCTCACAGCCTGATTCGCTTTGCTGATGGCGAACTGTGCTATATCACACGCCGTATAGACCGCACTTCTCAGGGTGTGAAATTACCCATGGAAGATATGTGCCAGTTGACCGGGCGTCTGACCGAGCACAAATACAAAGGTTCGTACGAACAGATCGACAAGACCATCCGGAGATTCTCTGCAACCCCCTTGCTGGATCAGGTCAACTTTTGGGAGCAGGTCGTGTTTTCGTGGATCACGGGGAATGCCGACATGCATCTGAAGAACTTCTCGCTTTATAGCGAGGTGCCGGGTAAACATCTGCTTACTCCGGCTTACGACATGCTCTCCACAGCGCTGGTCATGCCGGAGGATAACGAGGAACTGGCGTTGACGCTCAATGGCAAGAAGCGGAAAATCCGGAAAGAAGATTTTATCGCTTCCATGCAGGCTTCGGGTTTGGGCGACAAGGTTATAGAAAACATCTTTCACAAGTTTCGGAAGTCACAGAACGTCTGGTTCGCGTACGTGGATCGATCGTTCCTTCCGCAAGAAATGAAAGAGGAATATAAGGGGATCATCCGAGACAAGATCAGCCAGTTGGCATAGCTAAGACATCGAACAGCCCGGAGAATCTTATCTCCGGGCCGTTTTGCGAATAGAGCAGGGCGTATTCCGCTATCCCAGTTTGGAGATGGCTCTCTCCACCTGCATCATGTCCCGGAGGATGGAGCTGTCGAGAACCCGGGCATAGTGCTGCGTCATCTTGATGTTGGAGTGGCCCAGCATCTTGGCCACATTTTCCAGACTGACGCCGTTGGCCAGGCAGACCGAGGTTGCATACGAGTGCCTGGCGCAATGCGTGGTCAGATTCTTGCGGATCATGCAGATGTCGGCAATCTCCTTCAGATAGCTGTTCATCTTCTG
>CAWUYY010000068.1:0-18057 GCA_963926835.1 Rikenellaceae bacterium
TTTTATCTTTAGCTAAGATACAAATTTTATATTACATTGGCAATCAATTCATTATAAAGTTTTATTCTTTTTACGACAGTCCCTAAATTAAGAGAGGCCGGATGATCTGTCATCCGGCCTCTCTTGTTTTGTGGCGAATCTATTTGTTGATCTTGGCCCAGGAGTCTTTCAGCGTAACGGTACGGTTGAAGACCGGGTGTTCCGGCGTTGAGTCCGTATCGGCACAGAAATAGCCGACGCGTTCGAACTGGAACGGCTGGCCGATCGGGGCCTCCTTGAGCGAAGGTTCGAGATAACCGCTGGTTACGATCATTGAATCGGGGTTGAGGTTGTCCTCCCAGCTGCCACCCTCCGGCACGTCGTCCGGGTCTTCCTTGGTGAAGAGTGGGTTGAACAGACGAATCTCCGCCTTGAAGGCGTCGGGAATCGAAACCCAGTGGATCACACCCTTCACGCGGCGGCCGTCGCTCGACGAGCCGTTGCCCGACATCGGGTCGTAGGTGCAGCGCAGTTCGATTACGTTTCCTTCGGCATCCTTGATCACCTCCTCGCACTTGATCAGGTAGGAGTAGCGCAGGCGCACCTCGTTGCCCGGGCTGAGGCGATAGTACTTCTTGGGCGGTACCTCCATGAAGTCGTCGCGCTCGATGTAGATCTCGCGCGAGAAGGGAACCTGACGGGTGCCGGCACTCTCGTCCTCGGGGTTGTTGATCGCCGTGAAGAGTTCGTGCTTGTCTTCGGGGTAGTTGGTGATGACCACCTTGAGCGGGTTGAGCACAGCCATACGACGCTCGGCAACCTTGTTCAGATCCTCGCGCACGCAGTATTCGAGTTTGCCCAGGTCGATCACGTTGTCGCGCTTGGCAACGCCCACCATCTCAGCGAAGTTGCGCACCGATGCCGGCGTGTATCCCTTGCGTCGCAGGGCGCAGATGGTCGGCATGCGGGGATCGTCCCAACCCATGACGGCGCCTTCCTGTACCAGTTTGAGCAGACGGCGTTTGGACATCATCGTGTAGGTGAGGTTCAGACGCGCGAATTCGTACTGGTGAGAGGGGTATATGCCGAGCTGCTCGATGAACCAGTCGTAGAGCGGACGGTGCACGTCGAATTCGAGCGTACAGATCGAGTGGGTGATCCGCTCGATCGAGTCGCACTGTCCGTGTGCGTAGTCGTACATCGGGTAGATGCACCACTTGTTGCCCGTGCGGTGGTGTTCGGCGTGCAGGATACGGTACATGATCGGGTCGCGGAACAGCATGTTGGGGTGTGCCATATCGATCTTGGCACGCAGCACCTTCGATCCGTCGGGGAACTCTCCGTTCTTCATCCGCTCGAACAGGTCGAGGTTCTCCTCGACCGAACGGTTGCGCCAGGGCGACTCCTTGCCCGGTACGGTGACCGTGCCACGGGTCTCGCGGATCTGCTCCTGCGTCTGGTCGTCCACGTAGGCGAGCCCCTTCTTGATCAGTACGATGGCCCACTCGTAGAGCTGGTCGAAGTAGTCCGAGGCATAGCGCTCGATCGCCCAGTCGAAGCCGAGCCAGTGGATGTCGCGTTTGATGGCGTCCACGTACTCCACATCCTCCTTTACGGGGTTGGTATCATCGAAACGCAGGTTGCACTTGCCTCCGTATTTCTGTGCCAGACCGAAGTTGATGCAGATACTTTTGGCGTGTCCGATATGCAGGTAGCCGTTCGGCTCGGGCGGGAAACGGGTCTGTACGCGCGTTTCGCCCTTGGCGATGGACTCCTGGATGATCTCGTCGAGAAAATTCGACGGTTTCTCTTTGATGGTGGTGTCGTTTGTTTCGATTGCCATAGCAGCTATATGATAATTTTTACAAAATTACAACTTTTTTCTTCCGGGTGGTTATTTCTTCGGGCGATAGACCGTTTTTTGCAGGTTGACCGAGAGCCGTACCACCTGGTGCAGTCCCATCGACTGGCCGTCATACTGGAAAATCAGACCGGCATAGACCCCTACCGTATCGTTGAAGAAGCGGCGGTCGTAGCCGACGGTGGTTCGGTTGTAGAGATTCCTGGTCGTACCGTAGAAGGGCGAATTGGCATAGAGGGCCGATCCGTAGATGTCCCAGAAGGGCATCAGGTTCTCACCGACATAGAGGGCGTTGCTCACGAATACGCCCCAGCGTTTCACGGAGAGTTCGATCCGTCCGCCCTTCGGGGTCTCCCAGCCCTGTTCCGTACGGCGGTCGCGCTGCAGGCTTTGCAGATAGCCGAGCGAGGCGCTGAACTCGTAGCGTCCGGCGCAGCGGTAGCCGACGTAGGGGTTGACCAGCATGTTGTCGACCACCCCTTCGGGAAGTTCGCCCGGCACCTCCGGGTCGGGGGTGGAACTTTTGGCGAAGTGCATCACCGAGAGGGCGTAGCCGGCGTACCAGTGCGACCATTTGTATTCGCCGGCCGAGAGGATGCGAAACTGTTCGCGGGTGTCGGCCGCCTGCATCCCCACCCAGTCCAGGTAGAATTCGACGAACGAACCCTTGTCATTGAGGTAGTGGGCGCCGAGTCCCTGTATGCGGTTGTTGTAGAAGGCGTAGGCGCTGTCGAAGAAGGCCGAGTGATAGCGTCCGAGCAGCAGCGAGCGGGGGAATATGCCGGCCAGGGCCCGCACCTTCGGGGCGTCGAACTGGTAGTAGATCTGGGGTCGGACACGGCTCAGGAAGCCGTGGTCGTCGCCGAAGTGCTGGAACAGGTCGACCGCTACGACCAGCCGGTTCTTTTCGGCCCAGATGAGGCCCGCTTTCGGCGTGAGCCGTAGGCCGAAGTAGGTGCCCGAGTCGTCGATCAGACAGCCCGAATCCTCGCGGTTGTCGAACCGCGTGTCGAAGTCGGCTCCGATGAATATCTCCTGGGCCGAGGCGCAGAGGCCCGACAGCAGGAGTGCGAACAGAAGTGCAAGGTGCTTCATAGGCGGATTTGGGGCGATGTTGCGGGTGCATACGGGGCGATGCGGCCGTTGCGGCCTCTCTGTCGCGGGATGTCTGCCCTCCGCAAGGGTTCAAATGACCGCCAAATTTAGGTAAAATATCCGGATTTGTTTACTTTTGCCTCCGTGAAAAAATGCAAGTCAAGCAGATGAGAAAGATTACCAACGAGGAGCTGGGGCGTCCTTCGGCCGAGGAGTTCGCCCGCCAGCAGAAGATGCCGGTAGCGGTCGTGCTCGACAACGTACGCTCGATGCAGAACGTGGGAGCCTTCTTCCGAACGGCCGATGCCTTTGCCGTTGAGCGCATTGCCCTGTGCGGAATAACGGCTACGCCCCCCAACCGCGAGATCCACAAGACGGCTCTCGGAGCCGAGATGACCGTGCGTTGGGACTACTGCGAATCGACAACGGAATGCTTGAAAACCTTGCGGGAGGAGGGGTATCGGCTCTATGCGGTCGAGCAGGTCGAAGGGGCCTGCATGCTCGATGAGTTCCATCCCGAACCGGGGGTGAAGTATGCCCTCGTCTTCGGAAACGAGGTGGAGGGGGTTGCGCAGGAGGCTGTCGATCTGTGTGACGGAGGCATCGAGATTCCGCAGGCCGGAACCAAGCATTCGATCAACGTTTCGGTAGCCGGGGGTGTCGTTTTGTGGCACTTTTTTTGGCAAATCCGCTCAAAGCGTTAATTTTGCCCCCGTTTATCGGACGGCCGGAAGGGGTTGTTCCGCATTGAATCCGAAAAAAGAGTTATGTATGAACGCACGCCGTTCGTGATCCTCGCAAGGGGAGGACGGACGCTGCGTCAAATGAGAAGATTATGTCAGTAGAAAGTAGTGTAAGGGCGGTGACGACCTATCGTCTTTCGGAGATGAAGCAGCGCCACGAGAAGATCGCCATGTTGACGGCATACGACTATTCGATGGCCCGGATCGTGGACGAGGCCGGCGTCGATGTGATTCTGGTCGGCGATTCGGCGGCCAACGTGATGGCGGGCTATGAGACCACGCTGCCCATCTCGCTCGATATGATGATCTATCACGCCCGGTCGGTGGTGCGGGCCGTACGGCGCGCCCTGGTGGTGGTGGATATGCCCTTCGGAACCTATCAGGGCAACTCGAAGGTGGCGCTCGAATCGGCCATCCGCATCATGAAGGAGACCGAGGCCGACGCCGTGAAGATCGAGGGCGGTGCGGAGATCCGCGAGTCGCTGCAGCGCATCCTGTCGGCCGGAATCCCGGTGATGGGCCACCTGGGGCTGACCCCGCAGTCGATCCACAAGTTCGGTACATACAGCGTGCGTGCCAAGGAGGAGCACGAGGCTGAAAAACTGATCCGTGATGCCCACATGCTCGAAGAGGAGGGGTGCTTCGGCCTGGTGCTGGAGAAGATTCCCGCCACGCTCGGCACCCGGGTTGCCTCGGAGCTGAAGATCCCGGTTATCGGAATCGGAGCCGGCAACGGGGTGGACGGACAGGTGCTCGTCATCCACGACATGCTCGGCATCAACCACGGCTTCTCGCCCCGCTTCCTGCGCCGCTATGCCGACCTGCACGAGGTTATGACCGGTGCGATCACCTCCTATGTGGGGGACGTCAAGTCGGGCGATTTCCCCAACGAATCCGAACAGTATTGATCCTGTTGAGAATTGCCAGCCATGCCGGCGCCCGGGAAAAGGGTGCCGGCGTTTTGTTGTTACGGACGGATTAATTTTCCGGAAATTTGAGCCGAATAGCGGGAAATCCGAAAATAATGTTTAATTTTGCAGGCAACAAAATCTCAATCCTATGTCATTTATCAATGAGAAGGTGCAAGCCGAAGGACTGACGTTTGACGATGTGCTTCTGGTGCCTGCATACTCTGAAGTGTTGCCGCGGGAGGTCAATGTCCAGACCCGTTTCTCGCGAAATATCAAACTGAATATTCCGATTGTATCCGCCGCCATGGATACGGTAACCGAGGCCCCGCTGGCGATCGCTCTGGCGCGCGAGGGAGGTATAGGTGTGATCCACAAGAACATGACCATCGCCGAGCAGGCTGCTCAGGTGCGCAAGGTGAAACGTGCCGAGAACGGCATGATCTACGATCCGATCACCATCTCGAAGGACGAGACGGTCGGCGATGCGCTGGCGCTGATGAAGGAGAACAAGATCGGCGGTATCCCGGTGGTCGACAAGGAGCAGAACCTGATCGGCATCGTGACGAACCGTGACCTGCGTTTCCAGCGTGACATGTCGCGCAAGATCGAGCAGGTGATGACCTCCCAGAATCTGATCACCACGCACAACACCGAGCTGGAGCATGCCGCCGATGTGCTGCTGCGCAACAAGATCGAGAAGCTGCCTGTGGTGGACGACCGCGGCAAGCTGATCGGTCTGATCACCTACAAGGATATTACCAAGGTCAAGGATAACCCCAATGCCTGCAAGGACGACAAGGGTCGTCTGCGTGTGGCTGCCGGTATCGGCGTGACACCCGATGCGATGGACCGCGTGAAGGCGCTCGTCGAGGAGAATGTGGATGCCGTGGTGATCGATACGGCTCACGGCCACTCGATCAACGTGGTGAACCTGCTCTGCAAGGTGAAGAACGCCTATCCCGATCTGGATGTTGTCGTGGGCAACATCGCAACGGCCGAGGCGGCTCAGTTCCTTATCAACGCCGGTGTCGACGGCATCAAGGTGGGTATCGGCCCCGGTTCGATCTGTACGACCCGTATCATCGCCGGTGTCGGTGTGCCGCAGTTGTCGGCTATCTACGATGCGGCGAGCGTGGCCCGCAAATACGATATTCCGGTGATCGCCGACGGCGGTTTGCGCTATTCGGGCGATATTGTCAAGGCTCTGGCTGCCGGTGGCGACTGCGTGATGATCGGTTCGATGTTCGCCGGTACGGAGGAGGCTCCGGGCGAGACGATCATCTACAACGGTCGTAAGTTCAAGAGCTACCGCGGCATGGGCTCGATCGACGCCATGAAGGCCGGATCGGCTGACCGTTACTTCCAGAAGGACGAAGGCAACCTCAACAAACTGGTGCCGGAGGGTATCGTGGCCCGCGTTCCGTTCAAGGGTTCGCTCAGCGAGACGGTTTATCAGATGATCGGCGGTCTGCGTGCCGGCATGGGCTATTGCGGTGCCCGCGATATTGCGGCGCTGAAGAACGCCCGTTTCATCCGCATCACCTCGTCGGGTATGCAGGAGAGCCATCCGCACGATGTGGCCATCACGCGTGAGGCGCCCAACTATTCGAGCGAACGATAAATCCGAATGGCAGGGGATCCGGAAATCGCTGCGTGCGGTCTGTTCTGCGGCAGGTGCCGTAAATTCGTTAAGGGTTCTTGCCCGGGGTGTCATGCCAACGAGACGGCAACGTGGTGTGGAATTCGTACGTGTTGCATCCAGCACGGATGGCAGAGTTGCGCCCAGTGCACGCTGCTGCCGCTGGACGAATGCCGGAAGTTCAATAACTTTATAGGCAAACTTTTCGGGTGGGTCTTCCGCTCCGATCGCAGAGGTTGCATTGAGCGTATCCGCGAGGTGGGGGAGAATGCTTTTGCCGAGGAGATGCGTTTGTCCGGGTCTTTTAACCGCCCGATAAGAAAAATAGAGAAAACCCTACGATAATGCAGGAAAAAATCCTTATTCTGGACTTCGGTTCGCAGTACACCCAGCTGATCGCACGCCGGGTGCGCGAACTGAACGTCTATTGTGAAATTCATCCCTTCAACAAGATCCCCGCATTGGATGCTTCGGTCAAGGGGGTGATCCTTTCGGGCAGCCCCTTCTCGGTGCGCGATGCCAATGCGCCGCATCCCGATCTGAGCCAGATCAAAGGGCGTCTGCCGTTGCTGGGCGTATGCTACGGTGCCCAGTACCTGGCCCACTTCTACGGGGGCGAGGTACAGCCGGCACCGAGCCGCGAATACGGCCGTGCCATGCTGTCGGTCGTGGAGCCGGGCGATCCGCTGATGAAGGGACTCCCTTCGCCCACGCAGGTGTGGATGTCGCACGGCGATACGATCACCTCGATTCCCTCCTCGTATCGGGTTATCGCCAGCACGGAGGATGTCCGTGTGGCCGCCTTCCGCATCGAGGGCGAACAGACGTGGGGCATTCAGTTCCACCCGGAGGTGTACCACTCGACGGACGGTATCGAACTGCTGAAGAACTTCGTGGCCGGCATTTGCGGCTGCAAGCGCGACTGGACTTCGGAGAGCTTCGTCGAGACGACCGTTCGGGAACTGCGCGAGAAACTGGGCAACGACCGGGTCGTGCTGGGCCTTTCGGGCGGTGTGGACTCTTCGGTAGCTGCCGTATTGCTGCATAAGGCGATCGGTACGAACCTCTATTGTATTTTCGTGGATTCGGGTCTGCTGCGCAAGGATGAGTTCGACAGCGTGCTCGAATCCTACAAGGGCATGGGCTTGAACGTAAAGGGTGTCAAGGCTCACGACCGCTTCCTGGGTGATCTGGCCGGAGTAACCGATCCCGAGCGCAAGCGCAAGATCATCGGACGCGACTTCGTTGAGGTGTTCAATGCCGAGGCCAAACAGATCGAGAACGTGAAGTGGCTGGCACAGGGTACGATCTATCCCGACGTGGTGGAGTCTGCGTCGGCTTCGGTCAAAGGCCCTGCCGCGATGATCAAGTCGCACCACAACGTGGGCGGACTTCCCGAAGAGATGGATCTGAAGGTGGTCGAGCCGCTGCGTCTGCTCTTCAAGGACGAGGTTCGCCGGGTGGGCAAGTCGCTCGGTATCGATCCGCTGATTCTGGGTCGCCACCCCTTCCCCGGACCGGGCCTTGCGATCCGTATTCTGGGCGATATCACCCCCGAAAAGGTGCAGATCCTTCAGGAGGTGGACAAGATCTATATCGACTCGCTGCGTGAGTGGGGGTTGTACGACAAGGTATGGCAGGCGGGCGCCATCCTGCTGCCGGTCAAGAGTGTCGGCGTGATGGGTGACGAGCGTACGTACGAGAGTTGCGTGGCGCTGCGTGCCGTCTCCTCGACCGACGGTATGACGGCCGACTGGGTGCATCTGCCCTATGAGTTCCTGGCTGCCGTGTCGAACGACATCATAAACAAGGTGCGCGGGGTGAACCGCGTAGTGTATGACATCTCCTCCAAACCGCCCGCAACGATCGAGTGGGAGTAAAACGATACGAACCGGGAATGCCCTTTGATGGTATTCCCGGTTTTTTTTTGTCTTCTAAAATTATACGATGGACAGGTGGCGGACGAAGGGATCTATCGCGAAATTTCAACAATAAACTCATCGGGGATAATTGCCGGGGAGGTTTGCCGGTTTCTTGTGCGGAAACGGATGCCCGGATGTTTATCCGAGCCGCTTGGGAACAGAAAGAGCAGAGCAATTTTTGTATATAGAGATTGATTCCGAGTAGTGATTCCGTGGCGGAACTTTGTCAGAAGTGGGCCTTTTGATGTTTTTCGAGTATCCGCCGGATAAAAAGAGAAAATCCCGTAAAACATTTGTTTTACGGGATTTGTGTTGGATTGACTGCCTGGTGTTTTTAGGCTTTTGCGGAGAGTGGGGGATTCGAACCCCCGGTACGGAAATCCCGTACGTCAGTTTAGCAAACTGGTGGTTTCAGCCACTCACCCAACTCTCCTGACCCTCTTTTGTTGCAAAAGAGTGGTGCAAATATAGGGTATTTTTGGATACTTCCAAAATAAAACCGGCGAAAATATCCGATGGCTGCCGTTTCGGCCGGTGCCGGGGGCTCTAAATTGGCTCTGTGGGCTCTATTTTTGCAATAAAACGGGTGAAACCGACGTATTGATAAAGGATTTGTATTTTTTTTGTACTTTTGTACGATTATTCAGAATATAATGGCAGAGAAAGATAAAGATAAGGAACTCCTGGAAACCATAGAGAACCAGGAGTATAAATACGGTTTTACGACGGATATCGAAACCGAGACGGTCCCGCGCGGTCTGAGCGAGGAGATCATCCGCATGATTTCGGCCAAGAAGGGTGAACCGGAGTGGATGACCGAACGTCGTCTGAAGGCCTATCGGCATTGGAAAACGATGGAACCCCCGACGTGGGCCCATCTGACCATTCCGCCGATCGACTTCCAGGACGTCATCTACTATGCGGCGCCGAAGCCGGCCAAGAAGCTCTCGTCGATGGACGAGGTCGATCCCGAGCTCAAGCGCACCTTCGACAAGCTGGGCATTCCGCTCGAGGAGCAGATGGCCCTTTCGGGGGTGGCCGTCGATGCGGTGATGGACTCCGTGTCGGTCAAGACGACCTTCAAGGAGACGCTGGCCGAGAAGGGAATCATCTTCTGTTCGATCTCCGAGGCGATTCGGGACTATCCCGAACTGATTCAGAAATACCTGGGGAGTGTGGTCCCCTATACCGACAACTTCTATGCGGCGCTCAATACGGCCGTCTTCTCGGACGGATCGTTCTGCTACATCCCGAAGGGGGTGCGCTGTCCGATGGAGCTCTCTACGTACTTCCGCATCAATGCGGCCGGTACGGGCCAGTTCGAGCGGACGCTGATCGTGGCCGACGAAGGGGCCTACGTGAGCTACCTGGAGGGTTGCACCGCACCGCGCCGCGATGAGAACCAGCTGCATGCAGCCATCGTCGAGATCGTGGTCGAGAAGGATGCCGAGGTGAAGTATTCGACCGTGCAGAACTGGTATCCGGGCGACAAGGAGGGACGAGGCGGAATCTACAACTTCGTCACCAAGCGCGGCATCTGCCGCGAGAATGCCCGGTTGTCGTGGACGCAGGTCGAGACCGGTTCGGCCATCACGTGGAGGTACCCGAGCTGTATCCTGGCCGGAGACAATTCGGTCGGCGAGTTCTACTCGGTGGCCATGACCAACCACTTCCAGCAGGCCGATACGGGTACCAAGATGATCCACATCGGGCGCAATACCCGCAGCCGCATCGTCTCGAAGGGTATCTCGGCCGGACGCAGCCAGAACTCCTACCGCGGTCTGGTCCGGGTGGCCAAGGCGGCGGAGAATGCCCGCAACTATTCGCAGTGCGACTCACTGCTGATCGGCGACAAGTGCGGCGCCCACACCTTCCCGGTGATCGACAGCCGCAACCTGACGGCCGTGGTGGAGCACGAGGCGACCACGTCGAAGATCTCCGAGGATCAGCTCTTCTACTGCAACCAGCGGGGCCTTTCGACCGAAGAGGCGGTCGGTCTGATCGTAAACGGATATGCCAAAGAGGTGTTGAACAAATTACCGATGGAATTCGCGGTGGAGGCGCAGAAGTTGCTGGCCATCAGCCTGGAGGAATCGGTAGGTTAAACTAATCAAGTGAAAATGAAAACTCAAAATATGCTTTCAGTTAAGGATTTACGGGCGGAGGTCGCCGGTAAGGAGATTTTGAAGGGGATCAACCTCGAAGTCAATGCCGGCGAGGTGCACGCCATCATGGGCCCGAACGGTTCGGGCAAATCGACGCTGGCTTCGGTGCTGGCCGGAAACGAGAAGTTTACGGTAACGGGTGGTTCGGCTACCTTCATGGGACACGACCTGCTCTCGCTCCCGATCGAGGAGCGCGCCTGCCAGGGTCTCTTCCTCGGATTCCAGTATCCGGTCGAGATTCCCGGTGTCTCGATGGCCAATTTCATGAAGATGGCTGTCAACGAGCAGCGCAGGTATCGGGGCGAGGAGCCGCTGTCGGCTGCCGAGTTCCTGAAGATGGTGCGTGAGAAGAGCGCCGTGGTCGAGCTCGATTCGAAGCTCATCTCGCGCTCGGTGAACGAGGGGTTCTCGGGCGGTGAGAAGAAGAAGAACGAGATCTTCCAGATGGCGATGCTCGAACCGAAACTTGCCATCCTGGATGAGACGGACAGCGGTCTGGATATCGATGCGCTGCGCATCGTGGGTACGGGCGTGACCAAACTCCACACGCCGCAGACGGCGACGGTGGTCATTACTCACTACCAGCGTCTGCTGGACTACATCGTCCCCGATTTCGTGCATGTGCTCTACAAGGGCCGGATCATCTATTCGGGTGACAAGTCGCTGGCTCTGAAACTCGAAAAGGAGGGATACGACTGGTTGATCAACGATTATAAGGAGTAGGGGTATGTGGACGGATATTTTTGACGGCGCGGCCTTCGGGCCGGTCAAGAGCCGCGAATTACACCTCACCGACCAGTGCGACGCTTCGCGGCTGCTGGTGGTGCGCGATGCCGACAAGCTCACGCTCGACGTGGAGGGGAGCCTGCCGCATCGGTTGGTGATGCTGCATACCGAACCGAAAGAGTCCGATATTCGAATCTCCCTGCAGGAGGGGGCTTCGCTGGAGGTGGTGCAGCTGTTCTCGGCGGAGGCTTTCTCCGAGGTGCAGGTTGCCCAGCAGAGCGGCAGCCGTTATCACATGACGCTCTTCCAGCTCTCCGGAGCCAACACCATGCTGCGGTTCGATCTGAACGGAACGCATATCTCCAACGAACTGGATGCGCTGTTCTTGGCCATGGACCACGACCGGTGTGTCATCGACCTGCGGACGAACCACCGGATGCCGGATTGTACGAGCCGCTCGCTCATCAAGGGCGTTGCCTCGGGTGAGGCGCTCGGCGAGTTCCGGGGAATGGTCTATGTGGCGCCCGATGCCCAGCGTACCGATGCGCAGCAGCAGAGTCGTAACATTCTGCTGAGCCGCACGGCGCGGATCGACACCCGGCCCCAGCTGGAGATCTATGCCGACGACGTGCGTTGTACGCACGGTGCGACGGTCGGTCAGATCGACGACGAGGCGATCCTCTACATGCGTCAGCGCGGTTTGACCGAGGCGCAGGCCCGTCGGCTGCAGATCGAGGGCTTTGCGTCGGACATTGTGGGCCGGTGCGGCATCGAGGCCCTGCGGGAGGCGTTGACCGAGGCCGTGGTGGCACGACTCGATAAAATATAGTTTGATTATGTGGGATGTAGAGAAGATTCGGCAGGATTTTCCGATCCTTGCACGGCGTGTCTACAACAAGCCGCTGGTCTACCTGGACAGCGGCGCAACGGCTCAGAAGCCCGAATGCGTGATTGAGGTGGTGAATCGCCTGCACCAGGAGTGGAATGCCAATATCCACCGCGGGGTGCACTACCTCTCGGAGGAGACGACCGAGATGTACGAGGCGGCCCGCCGCGATATTGCCTCCTTCATCGGGGCTGCGGCTCCGGAGGAGGTGGTCTTCACGGCCGGTGCGACCGCTTCGCTCAATACGGTGGCCTATGCCTGGTGCGAGAAGCATCTGCATGCGGGCGACAACATTGTGGTCAGCGAAATGGAGCACCACTCGAACATCGTTCCCTGGCAGATGGCCGCCGAGCGCAAGGGTGCCCAGCTGCGGGTGCTCCCCTTCGATGACGAGGGGCGCCTGATGATCGAGCGGCTGCCGGGACTGCTGGACGACCGGACGCGTGTGGTGGCCGTGACACAGGCCTCCAATACGCTGGGAACCCGTCCCGATCTGGCTCCGATCGTGGAGATGGCCCATCGGGCCGGTGCGATCGTGGTGGTGGACGGTTGCCAGGGGGTGGTGCACGGCGGCGTGAACGTCGCGGCACTCGACTGCGACTTCTACGCCTTCTCCGGCCACAAACTCTATGCGCCGACCGGGATCGGCGTGCTGTACGGAAAGAGGGCCCTGCTCGAGGATATGCCGCCGTTCCTGGGGGGCGGCGACATGGTCGATCGGGTCTCGTTCGAACGTACGACCTATGCCCCGGTACCGCTCAAGTTCGAGGCCGGTACGGCCAACTTCGTGGGGGCCATCGCGCTGGGCGAGGCTGTCCGCTACCTTCGTCAGTTCGATGCGGCCGAGATTGAGGCGCACGAGGAGGCGCTGCTGCGGCGGGCGACGGAGGGGCTGATGCGGATCCCGGGCATGAAGATCTACGGGACGATGCCCGACAAGTGTGCCATCGTCTCGTTCAATGTGGAGGGGGCGCATGCCTATGACATCGGCATGATCCTCGACAAGCTGGGAATCGCCGTGCGGACCGGCCAGCACTGTGCCGAGCCGGTGATGACCCACTACGGGGTGACGGGCATGTGCCGCGCCTCGTTCGCAATGTACAATACGCTCGAGGAGGCGGATGCCCTGGTGGCCGGCGTCGAGCGTGCGGTGAGAATGTTGAAACAGAATTAAGCATCGAGAGATATGTTGATCGTACTGGAGGGGTTGGACGGAGCCGGCAAATCGACGCAGGTCGAACGCCTCATTCGTCTGCTGAAGGAGCGTGGGGTGGAGAGCCGATACCTCCATTTTCCCCGTTTCGATGCCCCGATTTACGGCGAGTTGATCGCCCGCTTCCTGCGCGGCGAGTTGGGTACGGTCGATCAGGTCGATCCCTATCTGGTGGCCCTGCTCTTTGCGGGTGATAGGGCCGATGCCGCCCGGCAGATCCGCGAGTGGATCGCTGCGGGCGACGCCGTGGTGCTCGACCGCTACGTCTATTCGAACGTGGGGTTCCAGTGTGCCAAGCTGCCCGACAAGGAGAGCCGGGACCGGCTGCGCCGATGGATCCTGCACCTGGAGTTCGAGCACCATGCCATTCCGCGGCCGGACGTGTCGCTCTTCCTGGATGTCCCCTTCTCGTTTACCGAGCGCAAGCTCTCCGAGGCACGGCAGGGCGATGACCGGGCCTACCTGAAGGGACGGGAGGATATTCACGAGGCGTCGCTCGAGTTGCAGCGGCGTGTGCGCGAGGTCTATCTCGATGCGGCAAAGGAGGACGATCGGCTGCGGGTGATCGACTGTCGGAACGCTGCCGGCGAGATGTCCTCGCCCGATGAAACCTTTGCCCGGATTCGGGCCGAAATAGAACCGCTTCTCATCAAATAAATGGAGACCCTTTCATTCCGTCGCCGCTTGTGGCGCATCCTGATGCATGTCTGCCGGCTCACGCTGGCCGTCGTCTTTATCATATCCGGCTTTACGAAGGTGGTGGACCCGTGGGGTACGGCCATCAAGATCAACGAGTACCTCTCGATCTATGGATTCGAGGCGTTGATCCCGGGCAGCATGATCTTCTCGATCTGGCTGTGCGGAGCGGAGATGATGATGGGATGCATGCTGCTGTTCAAGGTGCGGATCCGGCTCGTCTCCATCTTTGCGGTTGCCTCGATGGCTTTTTTTACGGTGCTCACGCTGTTGAGCGCCACGATCCTCCCGGTCGAGGATTGCGGCTGTTTCGGCGAGGCCATCAAGCTGACTCCGTGGCAGACCTTCTTCAAGAACCTGATTCTGCTCCCCATGTCGGCGGTTGTTTGGGCCTATTATCGCCACGACCGTGTGTTCAACTTCAACCTTCGGGAGATCATTCTGACTGTTTTCTTCTTCCTGCTGACGATGGGGATCGGTACATATAGCTACCGCCATCTGCCTTTGATTGACTTTCTCCCCTATAAGGTGGGGGTCAATATTCTGGAGGAGATGGAGGATGCCTCCGACGAGATCCAGGGCGAGGTGGAGACCGTGCTGGTCTACCGCAACAAGCAGAACGGCGAGATTCGCGAGTTTGCCGTCGAGGATCCCGAGTGGCAGGATGAGAGCCGGTGGGAGTGGGTCGACACGAAGGTGTCCGAAGAGGTGCTTCCGATGCATTCGCTCGTCGAGGAGTTTGCCCTGCGCGACGGAACGGAGGATGTGACGCGTCAGGTGCTCTCGACCCCCGGACGCCTGTATCTGGTTTGTGTCACATCGTTCCGACGGATCGGAGAACGATGCAACGAGCGGCTCCGTATGCTCGTTCAAAGGGCTGTCGGGGAGGGGGCGACGGTTGTCTGCATCACGCCGCAGCCTCTGCAGCCCCATCAGACCCATTCGTTCGGCGACGGTATCGAGGTCCCCTGCTACAACATTGACGCCTCGACCATGAAGACCATGCTGCGGGCCTATACGGGGGTGGTCACGCTGGATGATGGCGTGATTGTCGACAAGCGGAACTGCCGGGACATCGAATAGGGCAGAACCCGCGGGAAAAGATAGCGCCCGGGAGGATCTATGCAAGGATCCTTCCGGGCGTTGCTTTGAGCGTGTGCTCCCCGTTATTGTTCGGTGCTTACGATCGAGACTTCGTGGGTGAGCGGGGCGATCTTCTTGATCATCTGGATGCCGCCGCAGTGTTTCTCCTGGGTCAGTTCGACCGCCTGGCTGACGCGGGCCTGCTCCTCCTCGTTCCGGCAGGCGATGTTGTAGTTCATGTGGAACGAAGTGAAGACGCTGATCGTCTGCACGGTCGGCGTATCGAGCTCGCCCGAGATCGAGAGTTCTACCCGGACGGGATTCACGCGTTTCTTTTCCAGGATGGACATGACGGTGATGCCCGTACAGATCAGCGTCGATGCCAACAGCAGCTCTTTGGGATTGAGCCGGTCGAGTGTGCGGCCGTCCGTGAAGACATAGGTCTTCGCCGAGGTCATTCGAATGGTTACTTGTTGAAGCATGGCAAATGTGTTTTATGTTCGACGCAGAGGATGATGCAATAATCAGGCCCGATCGTTTGCGGTTGTCGAAAATTACCTATCTTTGTCGAATGATACGCAGGCCGGTTCCCGGACGGGGATTTTCCCCCTTGACAGGAGGGCGTTCGTATCGATGTTTTTGCGGAGGCGGCAGCGCTTTTACCGGGCGCGGGCGACCCGTTCGGATCGTTCGGATCGCCTCCCTTGAGAAGTCTGTGTGATATGAGAAAAAGAACTTTGCTGGGACTCTCCCTCGGATTGACCCTTCTGACCGTCACCTGTGCTGTCGGCCAGCCTCTCGCCCCGGAGACTCAGGCTCATCTTCAGCGTGGCCGCTCGCTGTTTGACCACGGCCGTTGGACGGATGCCCGCTACGAATTGCTCAAGGCCCGCGACGGGATCGAACCCGACAGCCGTTTCGACCTGCAGCAGATCGACTATCGGCTGGCGGTCTGTGCCATGAAACTGGGAAGTGCGGAGGCCGAATCGATGATGGCCGACTTCATGAAACGCTATCCGGAGTCGATCTACAACAACGACCTGCGCTTCTCGCTCGGTCTGCTCTATTGCAGCCGGCAGGAGTACGACCGCGCCTACAAGGTCTTCGAGTCGGTCAACTACAAGGCGCTCAACCGCACCCAGCGCGAGCAGTTCGATTTGCGGATGGGCTATATCGAATTCCTCCGCGACAATTACGATCAGGCGCTCGTCTACTTCGATCGGATCAGCCCGTCGAGCGAGTATTTCGACCATGCACTCTACTATAAGTCCTATATCGCCTATTCGCGTGAGAACTACAGCTGGGCCAAAAGCGGCTTCGAGCGGCTGCTCAAGAGCGAGGCCTACGGCAGCGTGGCTCCCTACTATCTGTTGCAGATCGAGTTCCGCGAGGGAAACTACCGCTATGTGGTCGAGCACGGCGAGGAGCTCATCCGCCGCGCCGCGCCGCGTCAGCGGACGGATCTCTACCGGGTCATGGCCGAGTCGTGGTTCCGTCTGGGCGAGTACTCCAAACCGCTCGACAACCTGGATGCCTATGCCCGGTCGGGTGGCGTGATGGGACGTGCGGAGAACTACATCTACGGCTTTTCGCTCTACCGGACCGCCCGTTATGACGAGGCGCGCGACTACCTGCGCAAGGCGTGCGGCGCGGACGATGCCCTGACGCAGAACGCGTCGTACCACCTGGCCGACTGCTACCTGCGCGAGGGGGACAAACAGATGGCCATGCAGTCGTTCGCCATGGCTTCGAATGCCGATTTCGATCCCGAGATTGCGGAGGATGCCCTCTTCAACTACGGCAAGCTGCAGTATGAACTGGGCGGAGGCCACTTCAACGAGGCGATTCAGATCCTTTCGCGCTACATCGACCGCTATCCGGACTCTTCGCGCACGCGGACGGCGCGTGAACTGCTGGCGGCGGCCTACTACAATTCGCACAATTACGATGCGGCCTACGAGATTATCTCCTCCTATCCCGATCCGGACGGGGAGTTGCTGGCCGCCAAACAGAAGATCACCTACTTCCGGGGGCTGAGTGCCTACGAGCAGGGCGAGCCCGAGGAGGCCAACCGCTATCTGGTCGAGTCGTCGCGCATCGGCGTAAGTCCCCGCTATGTGGCCCTCTCGATGTTTTGGCAGGGGGAGATCGCTTACGGCCGGGGCGATTACGACAAGGCCCTGCGCGATTACGACGCTTATCTGAAGCGCGCCCCCAAGAGCGAGCGGGAGTATGCGCTGGCTTACTATAACACCGGTTACTGCCATTTCTCGGAGGAGAATATGCCGCGTGCACGTGAGGCGTTCCGCAAGTTCCTCGATCTGCATCCGCAGGCGGATCTCTACCGGGCTGATGCGCAGAACCGTCTGGGAGACACCTATTACAGCGACCGTCAGTTCGACCAGGCGTTGACCTGTTACGCCGAGGCCGTTAAGGCCGGCGGGACGGAGGCCGACTACGCCCGTTACCAGCGGGCCGTGACGCTCGGTCTGCTGGGTCGTACGCCCGAGAAGATCTCGCTCCTGCAGCAGATTGTCCGTGAGGGCACGGGCGACTACCTGGATGATGCAACCTATGAGCTGGGACGTACCTTCATTGCGCAGGAGCGCTATCAGGACGGTGTGCAGGTGCTCGAGACGTTCGTTCAGACGCAGCCCGAATCGCCCTACATGACGGCTGCCTGCTCGGAGCTCGGATTGGCCTACTTGAACCTGGGCGAGAAGCAGAAGTCGCTGGCGGCCTACGACCGCGTGGTGAAGGCGGCTCCCCAATCCTCCGAGGCGAAGGATGCCCTGCAGGGTATTCGTGATATTTACGTCTCGGACGGCGACGCCAGCGGATACTTCGCCTACGCCGAGGAGAGCGGGGTGGAGGGCGATCTGACCGCCATGTCGCGCGATTCGCTCTCGTTCGCGGCGGCGCGGCGGGTCTATCTGTCCGGCGAGTCCGAGGCGGCGGCCAAATCCCTGCGCAACTACCTGGACAACTATCCGAAGGGCTACTATACGAACGATGCGCTCTATTTCCTGAGCGACTGCTATATCAAGGCGGGCAACAACGACCGCGCGATCGAGACGCTGGCCGAGCTGGCCGACGGCGGGCGCAACCAGTATACGGTTCGGGCACTCAAGAGCCTTG
>CAWUYY010000069.1:0-3011 GCA_963926835.1 Rikenellaceae bacterium
AGGTCGTACTCCGAGGCCAGGCCGTGATCATACTGAACGCGCGTGTCATCGACCGTCCGCTGCACCGTCGCCTCCGACTCGCGCAGCACCGCAAGCGACTGCTCGGCCAGCAGGATATTGTAGAAGGCTTTGCGCACCTCGGCAACCAGGTCGATACGCGATGCCCGCGCCGACTCGACCGCCGCAGCCCGCTGCGTATCGTTCATCTTCAGCGTCCGGTAGACCGACGGTGCAAAAAGCGGCAGCGTCAGGTCGCCCTGCAACGCAAAGGTGTTGTCGGCGCCGAACGACAGCCCGCCTCGCATCTCCGACTTGATGATCGACCGCGTGTAGTTGCCCGAAGCCGTCAACTGCGGAAGCAAATTGCCCCACGTCTGACGTTTTACGTAGTCGTAGCGCTCGACCTCCATCTCCGCTACCCGGACGGTCGGGTTCTCGCTCAGCGCCAGCTCCAGAGCCTGGGGCAGCGTCAGTCGCATCTGACCCGAAACCCGCCATGCACCCGCCGCAAGCCCGAGCGTCAGCACCGTGAGTCTGAATAAAAATCCTTTCATGATATCATCCGATAGTTTTCATTTGATCCGAAGGCCTCATCTCCGGGATCCGGCCGGATCGTAACGTTTGCGATAGTCATCGACCAGACGGGCTCCCTCGGGGGTCGAAATGCCCCGGAAAAAGTTGCTGACGATCTGCACGAAGGCCTCCCGTTCGCTCATCCCCGCGGGCAGCAGGAGATCCTTGCGGTCGGTGATCGCCGAAGCCGTATAGTAAAGGACCGAAATGGCCAGATCGATGTTGATCGTTGCAACAAACAGGCCATCCGAGATCCCCCGCTCGAGCATCGAACGCAGATCCTGACGGCTCTTCGAAGAACCCTCGCGCAAAAGACGACCGTAAACCCCCGGATAGAATTTCCGCAGATTGCCCAACAACCGCTGGATCGACTCCGAATCGTCCATTACGCACCCCAGCACCCGGAACATCGCCTCCAGCACGTTCTCCGCATCGGCACTCACCCGTATGCGCTCGAGCCGTTTGCACTCGAACCAGTGCTCCAGCGCCAGATAAAGCAGACTCTCCTTGTCTCCGAAAAGTTCATAGAGCGTACGTTTCGAAACGCCCAGCTGCCGGGCGATGTCATCCATGCGCACCGACTTGATCCCTTCCGAGACAAACATCTGCATCGCCTGCGCGACGATCCGCTCCTTTTGGTCCATCCTGATCGAGAGTGTGTGTTGTCGATATGAATACAAATATAAAAACAAAACCCGAAAAACCAAAAGAGTTTTCCGGTTTTTTGTGTAAGAAGGGATTCCCGGGCGGCAGGCGTCCGGTCGCAAAAAAAGAGCCCGGGCGATTGCCCGGGCTCTCCGTATCGGATGGCACGTCCGGCATCAGGCCGCCGTGGCATTCTCGAGTTTGCGCATGATCGAGAAGATGAACAGCGCCGAAAGCAGGCACAGCACGATCAGCACGCTCCATACCATCCACAGCGCCATGCCACTGCCCCAGAGGTAGCCGATGAGCGAGGTGGCGTAGTTGCCGATAGCCGTGGCGGCGAACCAGCAGCCCATCATCATACCCTTGTATTTCGGAGGCGCCACCTTCGAAACGAACGAGATACCCATCGGCGAGAGCAGCAGCTCGGCGAAGGTCAGCACCAGGTAGGTCGAGATCAGCCAGTTCTGCGAAACAAACGTATCGCTCGCTCCGGCGGCCTTTACCTCCACGGGCGACATCAGCCCCAGCGAGCCGACCGTCAGGATCAGGAAGCCGAAAGCCGCAATGATCATTCCCAGACCGATCTTGCGCGGAGCCGACGGCTCCTTGCCCTTGCGGGCCAGCGCCGAGAAGATCGCTACGGAAATCGGGGTCAGGGCAACCACGTAGAAGGGGTTGAACTGCTGGAACTCCTGCGGCAGGATATGAACCGGATCGGGAGTCAGCGTATAGCGGTAGATCAAAACAGCGACGGCTACGACAAAGGCTGCGGCACTGATCCACTTGCCCCGGCTCTTCTCCGACTGGAAGAAGCCCACAATACCGTAGACACCCACAAGAACCAGCACCAGATTGAAGATATCGAAGCCCATGCGCGTAATGCCCGTTGCCTCAGAAGTCGTATAGTCGCGGTCAAAGAAGGTCATCGTCGAACCGTTCTGGTGGAAGGCCATCCAGAAGAAGATCACCACCGCGAAGACGAGCATCAGCGCCGTAATGCGCGACTTGGTCTGGGCCGGAGTCAGTTCAACGGGTTTCACACCGGCGGAGGTAGCGGCTGCTGCCTGCTGCTTGGCCGTCACGTCGGCATGCTTGAAGGTGCGACGGAAGCCCACGTAGATCAGATAGGAGATCACCAGCGAGATGCAGGCTACTCCGAAGCCCATGTTGTAGGCCGTCGAGAGCTTGTCGATATAATGCTGCGAGAACTCACCCAGGTCGCTGATCGACGTTCCCATCGAGGCGGCCAGCTCCTGAAGTTTGGCCAGCGGCTCGGCAGGCATCTTGTCACCCAGTTCGAGGTACTGGTGCGCAAGGGCCGGAATCTGGCCGTTATAGACCAGACCGTCCTGGGCCAGGAAGTGGTTCGTGATCCATTTGGCCATACCCGGAGCGAACATCGCGCCGATGTTGATCGCCATATAGAAGATCGAGAAGGCATTGTCGCGCTTCGACTGGTAGGCCGGATCGTCATAGAGGTTGCCGACCAGCACCTGCAGATTGCCCTTGAAGAGGCCCGTACCGCAGGCGATCAGCGCCAAAGCCCCGAACATCATCGCCTGCCCGGTGAAACCCGTTCCCGTAGGGATCGAGAGCAGCGCGTACCCCGCAAACATCACGAAGATGCCCAGCGTGACCATCTTCCCGAATCCGAACCGGTCGGCAAGAATTCCCCCGAAGAAGGGCATGAAATAGACCGCGGCAAGGAATATGCCGTAAATCTGAGTCGTTACGGCCTCCGTATAACCGAATTTTGCCTGCAGAAACAAGGTGAAGATCGCAAGCATGGT
>CAWUYY010000070.1:0-30254 GCA_963926835.1 Rikenellaceae bacterium
GAGTCCGAACCGTAAAATATCCGATGGGTTTTCGGAAAAATCACGGGGTGCAGTCGTTCGAAAACGGCCTCTTTGTACCCCTTGCCGGATCGAGATACATTTTTCTTCTAAACGAAACGAATATATAACTATGTCATTGCTCCGATTCAAAATGGTGGAGGCGGCCATCAACCACAGGGCCGTCGAGGTGAAGGCACCGGCATCGAGTCCTACCGAATACTTTGGAACCAAGGTGTTCGGCAAGGAGGCCATGCGGCGTTATCTTAACAAGGCGATCTATGCCCAGCTGCTCGATACGATGCAGCGCGGAACTCCGCTCTCGCCCGAGATTGCCGACAGCGTGGCGGCCGGCATGCGGCAGTGGGCAATGGACCACGGGGCCGATCACTACACCCACTGGTTCCAGCCGCTGACGGGCGGTACGGCCGAGAAACACGATGCCTTTGCCGAGCCGGACGGTTGCGGCGGGGTGCTCGATCAGTTCTCCGGGAAGATGCTTATCCAGCAGGAGCCCGACGCGTCGTCCTTCCCGAACGGCGGTATCCGCAATACGTTCGAGGCGCGCGGCTATTCGGCCTGGGATCCCACCTCGCCGGCCTTCATCGTCGGCAGCACGCTCTGTATCCCGACCGTCTTCATCGCCTACACGGGTGAGGCGCTGGACTACAAGACCCCGCTGCTGCGTTCGATCGCAGCCGTGGACAAGGCCGCCACGGAGGTTTGCCACTACTTCGACAAGGATGTGAACCGGGTGATCCAGTACCTCGGTTGGGAGCAGGAGTACTTCCTGGTCGACGAGAGCCTTTGGGCCGTTCGCCCCGATCTGATGCTGACCGGCCGCACGCTGATGGGACACGAGTCGGCCAAGAACCAGCAGCTTGAGGATCACTATTTCGGTGCGATCCCGACGCGTGTGATCGCCTTCATGACCGATCTCGAGTATGAGTGCCTGAAGCTGGGCATTCCGGTGAAGACGCGCCATAACGAGGTGGCCCCCAATCAGTTCGAGCTGGCTCCCGTGTACGAGGAGTGCAACCTGGCCAACGACCACAACCAGCTGCTGATGACCATCATGGACAAGATTGCCCGCCGGCACAACTTCCGGGTGCTGCTGCACGAGAAACCCTTCAAGGGGATCAACGGATCGGGCAAGCACAACAACTGGTCGCTCGGAACGGATACGGGGGTCAATCTGCTCAGCCCGGGCAAGACCGCTTCGGAGAATCTGCAGTTCATCACCTTCCTGGTCAATGTGATTTCGGCCGTCTATAAGCACAACGGATTGCTCAAGGCGGCGATCATGAGTGCGACGAACTCCCACCGTCTGGGTGCCAACGAGGCGCCCCCGGCCATCATCTCCACCTTCCTCGGTACGCAGGTGTCGGCCGTGCTGGACAAGCTGGAGGCGAGCCAGAGCGATGCGGCAATCCGCTTCAATGCCAAGAACGTCTTCAAGATGAGCGGTATCTCGCACATCCCGACCCTGCTGCTGGACAACACCGACCGCAACCGCACTTCGGCCTTTGCCTTCACGGGTAACCGCTTTGAGTTCCGTGCCGTCGGCTCGTCGGATAACTGCGCCGAGGCGATGATCGTGCTCAATACGGCCGTGGCGGACGAGCTTACGCAGTTCCGCAGCCGGGTGGATGCCAAGATTGAGTCGGGCATGCGCAAGGAGAAGGCGATCTACGAGGTGCTCAAGGCGATGATCCACGAGAGCCGCCCGATCCGTTTCGACGGCAACGGCTATTCGGACGAGTGGCGTGAGGAGGCGGCCCGCCGCGGTCTCGATTGCGAGACGAGCGTTCCGCTTGTCTTCGACCGCTACCTCGACTTCGAGTCGGTCGATATGTTTGCCCGCATGGGGGTTCTCTCAAAGGTGGAGCTGGAGGCCCGTACGGAGGTCAAGTGGGAGACCTATACGAAGAAGATCCAGATTGAGGGACGTGTGTTGGGCGACCTGACGATGAACCACATCGTCCCGATCGCTTCGCGTTACGAGGCGCTCCTGCTGGACAAGGTCTACAAGATCTCCCAGATCGGCAAGGGGCTTGATGCCACGTCGGATATCGAGCTGATCAAGCGCATCCAGCAGCATACGGAGGATATTCAGCGTCTGACGACCGAGATGATCGAGGCGCGCAAGGTGGCCAACAAGATCGAGGACCAGCGCGAGAAGGCGCTCGCTTACCACGATACGGTTGCCACCTGTTTCGATGCGATCCGCAAACACATCGACCGTCTGGAGGAGATCGTTGACGACCAGATGTGGCCGCTGCCCAAGTACCGCGAACTGCTCTTCCTTCGTTAGAAACTGTTTCGAGACGGTGTGTCGCGACGGGAAACTGCCCGAGGCGATACGCCGTCTTTATGATTAATCTCTGGATCGGGTATGGCTGGATTCTTCTTTTCGCGGGAGCGGCGTGCGCTGCTGCTCTTCCTCACGCTGGCCGGGCTGCTCCTTTTGGGGCTGCTTGTGGGTGAGCGGCGGGAACACCGTTTGGCGGCGGAGAGGACCGCCCGGCAGATGGAAGAGATGGTTGCACCCGATTCGCTCTTCGAGTTTGACCCCAATACGGTCGAGTACGCAGAGCTGCGGCGTCTGGGACTTACTTCGCGTCAGGCCGTCAGCCTCCTGAAGTACCGGAGCGCCGGCAAGGTATTCCGCATCCCGGAGGATGTGGCAACCTGCTACGGGATGACCGATTCGCTCTATTTCGTGCTGGAACCCTACATCCGGATCGGCAGGGAGTATGCCCTGAAACCGACTGCGCGGCCGTCTGCGACGTCGTACCACTCCCGTCGGGAGCCCCGCCGGATCGTGCCCCGCGAGCCGTTCCGGGTGGATACCGTCTCGGCGGAGTATGTCGCTTCGCTCGGTTTTTCCAGGCGTCAGGCCGAGGCGATCATTCGCTACCGGGATCTGATCGGTATCCGCGACGAGGAGGATCTGCGTGCCTGCTACATGATTGCCGATACGGTGGCCGACCTGCTTGCTCCCTATGTGATCTACCCGGAAGAGAGCCCTTCGGCGCCTCAGCTGGTCGAGATCAACCGGGCCGATTCGGCGGCCCTGCGTTCGGTGGTTGGAATCGGCGAGAAGAGCGTGGTGGCGATTCTGGCCTACCGCGAGCGGCTGGGCGGATTCTACAGCGTCGATCAACTGGCCGAGATTCCGCAGGTCACCGAGGCGAATTTCGAGCGGATCGTGCAACAAATTTGCTGCGACAGTTGTGAAATTCGGAAAATTGATATTAACTTTGCACCTCCGAGCGCGCTCAAGGGACATCCGTACATACGGCCTGTCGTTTTGAGGAAGCTGCTCAGCAAGCGACAATTGAAAGGAGGTTGGAGAAGTACCGAAGAGTTGGTGGAAGATAACATATTGACCCGTGCGGAGGCCGAAAGGCTGGCTCCGTATCTTCGGTTTACACCGCTGCGAACCTCGAACACGACGCAAGGTGGGGACGAGTGGCCCCGATAGCGCGGGATGTTCCCCCGAAAGAGAACACAATGACAACGAATAAAAGAACTTAAAAAAGTATAACAACTATGATTATCATGCCGGTAAAAGAGGGTGAGAACATTGAAAAGGCCCTCAAGAAATTCAAACGTAAATACGAGCGCACGGGTGTGCTGAAAGAGCTCCGTCGTCGTCAGTATTTCACCAAGCCGTCGATCGAGAAGCGCAAGGCCATGCAGCACGCTATCTACGTGGCTCACATGAATCGCGACGAGGAATAGATGGTAGATCCGGTTCCGGAAAAAAAGAGAATCCTGTACAGGGGTTCTCTTTTTTTGTTGATAATCAGTGGTGTATTTTGTGTAACTATTGTTTTTAGTTTTAAAACTATGAAATATAGTTGTGTGTGAAAATTTTTTAGTTATATTTGTGGGAGAGAAGCCGGATGAATCGGGGATCTGATTCCGGAAATTCAAACATAATATAGAGGAGAAATGGAAGCGATGGAAAAATTGACACCGAAAGAGGAGGAGCTGATGCGCTGTTTCTGGGCCCACGGGCCGTTGTTCGTGCGGGAGCTGGTTGCCTTGTGGCCGGAGCCCAAACCCCATTTCAACACGCTCTCGACGATGGTGCGCGCGCTCGAAGCGAAGGGATACGTCGGGCACAAGGCGTATGGGAGCACCTATCAGTACTATCCGATCGTCTCCGAAGAGGAGTTCAGTCGCAGAACCTTGCGGGGAGTTGTCCAGAAGTATTTCGACAACTCTTACCTTGGGGTGGTCTCGACATTGGTTGAGGAGGAGGCGATCTCGGTGGAGGATCTCCGCCGGCTGATTCGTCAGATTGAGGACCAAAAACAGTAGCCGAGCCATGACCACTTTCCTGTTATACAGCCTGAAGGCGGCCGGGTGTCTCGTCGCTTTCTTTCTCTTCTATAAGCTGTTGCTCAGCCGCGACACGCTGCATCGCATGAATCGCATCCTGCTTGACGGGGTGCTGCTGCTCTCGTTCGTGCTGCCGGTTTGTGTGGTGACGATCGAAAGGGAACTGCCCTATGTGCCGCCCGTTGAAGATCCGGTCCCCGTTCCCGAATTTGATCTTCCGGTAATTGATGAAACGATCCCGGTGGTATTCGAATCGGATGACGAGCCCGTCGAAGAGCCGTTCGACTGGATGGCGCTGGGGGCTGTCGTCTATGTGCTCGGAGCTTGTGCCATGTTGTGCTGGACCCTGTGGGGAATCTTTTCTGTCGTGAGGCTGATCCGTCGCGGCCGACAGATACTCCTTGATGACGGAGTGCGGCTGGTGTTGATTGAAAAGCCGATCGTACCCTTCAGCTGGATGCGATACATCGTGATCTCCGAGGCCGACTATGCCCGATATGGTCGTACGATCCTGCTGCATGAGCGGGCACATCTCCGTCTGGGCCATTCGTGGGACCTGTTGTGGATCGATCTGCTGGGGTGTCTGCAGTGGTTTAATCCGGCCATGTGGCTGCTGCGCCGCGAGTTGCGGGCCGTCCATGAGTTCGAAGCGGACGAGGCGGTGCTGCGGGAGGGCGTCGATGCCAGGGAGTATCAGTTGCTGTTAATAAAAAAGGCCGTTGGCGAGAGGTGGTGCTCGATAGCCAACAGCCTGAATCATAGTAACCTAAAAACCCGTATTACCATGATGTTGCGTAAAAGATCATCGAAGTGGGCGAGAGTCAAGGCGCTCTACGTCCTGCCGCTGACGCTCCTGGCGTTGGGAGCGTTCGCCCGAACCACGTATGTCCTTCCGGAGGACAAAGATACGAATAATTTTCGGAATGAGACGCCTCCACCTTCGGCCGATTCGCTCCGACTGTCGGAGGGGGAGTCCCTTTCATATACCGACGGTGAACCTGCAACTTCAGAGGAGATCGATTGTCTGATGACGCTGTTGAATAATTTCGAACAGGCAGCAGCCGAGGCGCAGACCGTACGTTCGACCGAGCATACGCTTCGCGGGCAGGTGCTGGGTGAGGATGATCGTCCGATTGCAGGCTTTGAATTCTTGTGCAGCGGCAACCGACGGGTTGTAACGGACCGGAACGGTCGTTTCGAGATCTCTTCGAAGGGGCCTGTCGAGTTCTATTATTTCGATCAGGAGAATGGATTGCTCCGTGCGCGCATGGTTGTGCTGGAGGATGCGGATATGGAATTTGAGTTCCATTTGACCCCCAACGGTGTGGAGGTATATTCTCAAAGAGTGAGCGGCCCCCGGATTCTCTACAAGGCAACGGGAGCTCCGTCCGATTTCCGTTTCGATCGGGAGCATCTGCCCATGGTCCTCTATTCGGGAGCGGAACTTCCGTTGGATCTGTTGCAGCGCTTCATGAATCAGCCCGGGAAACTTGAGTTTCGGGGCGAGGTGAAGCGTGACCCTGCGACGAGAGCTCTCTATGGGGCAAAGTCAGCGAACGGAATCCTTTACCTGGATTTTGAGGAGAGCGCCTACCGCCATTCGTGGGGGACGAACCCTGCCGACAATGAAGTGCAGAAGAGTGTATTCTGTCTGGTATGGGCGGGAGAGGAGACGCCGGCCTCCATGCAGACGGCATTCGAGAGGAGTTGGGATAGCTGGGGCGCCTATTTTGGCAGCGCTTCGAATGGTTCGGAGCCTGCCGTAGATGTAACCGAGCTGAAAGACGGTGCGGGTTACAGGTGGACACAGAGAGAAAATGGATCGGGGTTGTTTGTGCCGAACCTTCCGGCCCGGACACTTCTTCTGATTGACGGGAAGGAGGTGTCTCCCGATCTCTTCTATTCGAAGAAGCCGGCAGTGGTTTCATCGGTCGCTTTGTTGAAATCGGCGGCGGCCATGAAAAAATACGGTGACCGGGGACGTTGGGGTGCTGTTGAGATGGCAACACGTCCGAGTGCTCCGCAAACAGCGGCAACCACAGAGTCTTATCGACCCAATCCGATAAGCTACCTCAAGGGCGATTTCCGCTCCGTAGATGGCTATAATACGTTCCGGGTACGTAATGTGAGACTCTCTGAAAAGTTCTTTCAGGATCGTGAACATGCTCCTCTGGTTCTGTGGAATGATGCTGTTGTACGGATTCAAACCTTCTCGAATGCAGGGATGGCACGCGATATCGAGACCATCGAGTTTATCGGCAATCTCGATGAGGATCTGATTGCCCGTTATGGGACCGCAGCCCGCAACGGTATCATCAAGGTCACATCGAAGCAGGCATCGCGGCAGAGCGATAACGAGAAGACCATTTACGACCGGGACAACCACCCGTTCCGCTATCTGAAGGGAAGTTTTCGTTCCGTTGATGGCAGAAATACCTATAAGGTGCGAAGACTGAAGTTGCAGAATCTAAGTGGAAAAAAGCAAGATGAACTGCCGTTGGTGGTTGCCGATGGCCGCGCAGTCGATATAACGGCGCTGACCGATGAGCTGGCCGGGAAGATCCAGACGATTCGCATCCTTTCGGCCGAGGAGGCCGTAAAGGCCGGTTATCAGGGAGCGCGTGCGACAAACAACGGTGTTATTGATGTCCGGACGCGAAATGGAGAGAAACAATCGGCAGCGGATTCCGCCGTGAAAACTCCTCGGCAAATGATGCGCTCCCAGGTTACGATTCAGCAGGATACCTTGGCCTTTGATGGTAGAAAAATGTTTATGATGTATACATCCGGTAATCAGCAGAAGATGTCCATAACGTTGACCGGCGATCCGGAAACGGGTGTATATTCGGTTGCGGACACGACTGTTGTCCCGGACAGTCGTATCAAGATGTTAAAGGCTTGGGAAGCCGGAAAAAATCTGGATAGCATTAGTGGCGACAAAGGTAAACGGAGAAAATCTTTTTTAAAAGAGGATACTGTGTTTTTTTATACGGATTCTTCCGGGCAAATGCGTACGGAGATCAAATTAGGACGTGATCTGAATGATCCGAAACGTTCTCGTACAGGTCTGTTCGCGAGAGGCCCCGTAACAGTTGTCAGAGGCCGTAACCTGGAATTTCCAGTGGAGCAGACTCAGATAGATTCTTCAGCATTGCGCGACGGGGAAAATCTTATGAAGCGAGTCGAGAAGGTTATATATCATGTAGATTCACAGACTCTCGGTAGATTGAATTTGGAGGACCGGTTGCTTTTGTTGAATAAAAAAGAGGTAGAGGCTTCGTTTATCCAATCACTTGATCCCGATCAAATCAAGTCGATTTGAGTGGTAAAAGGACAGGATATGATCGACCGTTATGGCGAACGGGCTGCCAACGGGGTGGTTTTTGTCTCGTTGAGAAAAGAGAAGCCTGCCAGGGAGCAGTAGAGGAGATCTCTCCTCGTGAAAAAAAGAGAGCTTTTCGAAACTTCGAAAAGCTCTCTTTTTTGCGAATCAAAACGACCACTTAGACACGTTTCTCTTTCGCCTCGATACATTCGGTGGCATGGGGCACCTTCATCAACCGCTCTTTCGGGATCAACTTTCCGGTAGTCTTGCAGATACCGTACGTTTTGTTCTCGATGCGAACGAGAGCCATCTCGAGGTTGCGGATGAATTTCAACTGGTGGGCAGCCAGACGGCCGCTCTCCTCTTTCGAGAGGGTCGTAGCTCCCTCTTCGAGTACCTTGAATGTGGGCGATGTATCCTCCGTGTCGTTCGATGCGGTATGTGTGATGGTAGCACGCAGCAGTTCGTAATCCGCGCGTGCAGTCTCCAGCTTTTTCAGAATAAGCTGCTTGAACTCCTCAAGCTCAGCATCGCTGTATCGGGTTTTTTCTACTTCTGCCATACTTCAACTATTTTTTATTAACGCTTTACTAAATTAAGCATTTTTTTTCACAAATCCAAATCTTTGCCGGAGGATCGTATGATAACGTCCGTCGGATCAGATTTTGGTGACGGCGATGCGGATCGGGGTCTCGTCCACGTCGGTTTCGGCCACGAAGCTGCCGTTCGGCGACTCGGTTCCCTTCACCTCGACGGCAAGCGTCTGGGCGGCGATGTAGTCGCTGAACTTCTCCAGCGCCGGACGCACCAGGTCGATCTGCTCGATCTCCACGCGGATCTTGTCGGTCACCTCGAATCCCGAATCCTTGCGGATGTTCTGGATGCGGTTCACCAGTTCGCGGGCCACACCCTCGGCGCGCAGTTCATCGGTCAGCGTAATGTCGAGTGCGACGGTCAGCTTGCCCTCCGAGGCAACCAGCCAGCCCGGCATATCCTCCGACGTGATCTCGAAGTCGGCCGGCGTAACGACAATCTTCTCGCCGCCGAGGTTGATGAGCGATTCGGCTGCAGCCTCGATTTCGGCGATCTGCTCCTGCGAGAAGGTGGCAACCAGTGCGGCGATCTGCTTCATCTGTTTGCCGTATTTGGGACCGAGGGTCTTGAAGTTGGGCTTGATCCGTTTGGTAATCAGACCGGTGGTCTTCTCGATCAGTTCGATCTCCTTGACGTTTACCTCGTTCATGATCAGCCCCTTGACCGCCTCGATCTGACGGGCCATGGCCGGGTCGAGCACCGGAATGAGGATTTTGGTCAGCGGCTGGCGCACCTTGATGTTCACCTTGCGGCGCAGGGCCAGCACCATCGACGATACCTGCTGGGCGAGGGCCATCATCTGCTCCAGCTCCGTGTCGATGAGCGACTGGTCGCATACGGGGAACTGCGAGAGATGTACCGATTCGTCCTTGTGACGTCCGCTGACGGCGTTCAGATCGCGGAAGATGCGGTCCGAAATGAACGGAGCGAACGGAGCCGACAACATCGATACGGTCTCCAGACAGGTGTAGAGCGTCTGGTAGGCTGCCAGCTTGTCCTGAGTCAGGCCGCCGCCCCAGAAACGTTTGCGGTTCAGACGAACGTACCAGTTCGAGAGGTTTTCGCCGACGAACTCCTGAATCATGCGGGCCGCCGGGGTCGGGTCGTAGTTCTCCAGACAGTCGGTGACGTTCTTGACGAGCGTATTGAGCAGCGAGATGATCCAGCGGTCGATCTCGGGACGCTCCTGCATCGGCACCTCCTTCTCCTGCCCCGTGAATCCGTCCACGTTGGCGTAGAGGGCGAAGAACGAGTAGGTGTTGTAGAGCGTGCCGAAGAACTTGCGGCGCACCTCGTCCACACCGTCCCGGTCGAACTTGAGGTTGTCCCAGGGCTGTGAGTTGGAGATCATGTACCAGCGCGTGGCATCGGGACCGTACGTGTCGAGGATATCGAAGGGATCGACGGCATTTCCGAGACGTTTGGACATCTTGTTGCCGTTCTTGTCCAGTACCAGACCGTTCGAGATGATATTCTTGAAGGCAACCGAGTCGAAGAGCATCGTGGCGATGGCGTGGAGCGTGAAGAACCAGCCGCGCGTCTGATCGACACCTTCGGCGATGAAGTCGGCCGGGAATACGCTCTTGAAGTAGTCGCCGCTGTGCTCGAACGGATAGTGCAGCTGGGCGTAGGGCATTGCGCCCGAATCGAACCATACGTCGATCAGGTCGGGTTCGCGCCGCATCGGCTCGCCCTTGGACGAGACGAGGACGATCGAATCCACATACGGACGGTGCAGGTCGATCCGGTCGGTCGAGTAGTTCTCCTTCGACATGTCGCCCGGTTTGAAATTCTTGTAGGGATTCTCCTTCATGAACCCGGCTGCGATCGACTTTTCGATCTCTGCGATCAGTTCCTCGACCGAGCCGATGCATTTCATCTCCGAGTAGTCCTCCGTAGCCCAGATCGGCAGCGGGGTCCCCCAGAAGCGCGAACGCGAGAGGTTCCAGTCCACCAGGCCTTCCAGCCACTTGCCGAAGCGGCCCGTACCGGTCGATTCGGGTTTCCAGTGGATGGTGCGGTTCAGTTCGATCATGCGGTCGCGCAGCGCCGTGGTGCGGATGAACCACGAGTCGAGCGGGTAGTAGAGCACCGGCTTGTCCGTACGCCAGCAGTGGGGGTAGGAGTGGGTATGTTTTTCAATCTTGAAGACCTTGTTCTCGGCCTTGAGCGCCACCGAAAGGTCGACATCGAGCGTCGGAGCATCGGCCGGCAGCGAGTCGTCGTATGCGTTCTTCACGTAACGACCGGCCCAGGCGCCGTAGGCCTCCGCATCGACGTGGGTGCGTACGAACTCCGGATCGAGATCCTCGATCGGGAAGAAACGTCCCTTGCGATCGACCATCGGCTGCTCCTTGCCGGCACGGTCGTGCAGGAAGAGGGGCGCAATGCCGGCGATGCGTGCCACGCGGGCGTCATCGGCACCGAACGTGGGGGCGATGTGTACGATACCCGTACCGTCCGAGGTGGTGACGTAGTCGCCCTCGATCACACGGAAGGCATCCCCGTCGGGTTTTACCCACGGGATGAGCTGCTCGTAGCGGATTCCTGCCAGTTCGGATCCCTTGTAGGTTTTTTCATCGACCTCGAAGGTCCCCTCCATCTTGGCCGTAAAGTAGGAACGGAAGAGATCCTTGGCCAGAATGACCGTCTGGGGGGTATCCGTATAGGGGTTGCGGCATTTGACGCGCACATATTCGATCTCGGGACCGACGGCCAGTGCCGTATTCGAGGGAAGCGTCCAGGGCGTAGTCGTCCAGGCCAGGAAGTAGAGATCTCCCTGCGCCCCCTCGAAGAGTTTCTCGCTCTCGGCGTTGCGGATGACCTTGAACTGCGCCGTGCAGGTCGTATCCTTCACATCGCGGTAGCATCCCGGCTGGTTCAGCTCGTGGGTCGAAAGACCCGTCCCGGCTGCCGGCGAGTAGGGCTGGATCGTGTAGCCCTTGTAGAGAAGCCCCTTGTCGAAGAGCTGCTTGAGCAGCCACCAGAGGGTCTCGATGTATTTGTTGTCGTAGGTGATGTAGGGGTCGTCCATGTTGACCCAGTAGCCCATCTTGCGGGTGAGCTCCTCCCACAGACCCGTGAACTCCATGACCGCCTTGCGGCAGGCGCGGTTGTACTCCTCGATCGATATCGTGCGGCCGATATCCTCCTTGGTGATTCCGAGTTTCTTCTCCACGCCCAGCTCTACGGGCAGACCGTGCGTATCCCAGCCGGCCTTGCGATGAACCAGATAGCCCTGCTGGGTCTTGTAGCGGCAGAAGATATCCTTGATGGTACGGGCCATGACGTGGTGAATGCCCGGCGTGCCGTTGGCCGAGGGGGGACCCTCATAGAAAACAAAAGTGGGGCATCCCTCGCGAGTGGAGATGCTCTTGTGGAACGTGTCCGCAGCGTCCCACTCCTTCAAAACCTCGGCTGCCAGTCCCGGCAGGTCGAGCCCTTTGTACTCTTTGAACTTCATATCCGTTACAGTGAATGTTTTTCTACAAATTACTAAAACGCAAAGATATTAAAAATCTGAATTGGTCGATGCACGCCGAACCGCTTTTTTGCAAGTGGCAGCGCAAGTTACAACGACATCCGCGGGTGCGGTCTGACGGGGCGGCCTACTTTTCGACGTTGGAGGTGGTGCGAATGACGCGGGCGGGATTGCCGACGGCCACCGAGTCGTCCGGAATGTTGCGGGTGACGACACTTCCCGCCCCGATGATGCAGCGGTTGCCGATCCGGACGCCGGGGCAGACGATCACGCCGCCGCCGAGCCAGCAGTCGTCGCCGATTACGATCTCTGCACCGCGTTCGATACCGGTAGCCCGCTCTTCGGCCTCCATCGGATGGATGGCGGTCAGTAGCTGGACATTAGGACCGATGAGTGTGCGGCATCCGATGCGGATCTCTCCCAGATCGAGGCAGGTGAATCCGAAGTTGATGAAGGTCCCCTTGCCGGCGTAGAGGTTGTAGCCGTAGTCGCACTGGAATGGGGCACGGATAAAAGCTCCGTCGAGTCCGGGACACAACTCCTGAAGGGTCGCCCGATAGGTCTGGTCCTGATCGCACAACTCCACGTTGAGGCGGTGGGACAGACGACGGGCACGATCCCGGTCTCGGGTCAGTTCCGGGTCCGAGGGGTCGAACCACTCCCCGGCAATCATCTTTTCCTTTTCGGTCATGGGTGCCGACGGGTTAGTCGAAACTTTGCATTTCGATCAATTTCGCATAGATGCCGTTGCGGGCCATCAACTCGGCGTGGGTGCCCTGCTCGGCGATTTTACCCTTGTCGATGACGATGATCTTGTCGGCGTTGTGGATGGTCGAGAGACGGTGGGCGATGACGATCGAGGTGCGCCCCTCAAGCAGGGAGTTGAGCGCCTCCTGTACGAGCTTCTCGCTCTCGGTGTCAAGGGCCGAGGTGGCTTCGTCCAGAATCAGGATTTCGGGGTTCTTCAGTACGGCGCGCGCTATGCTCAAACGCTGGCGCTGGCCGCCCGAAAGTTTGGCGCCCCGGTCGCCGATATTGGTTTCGTAGCCGGCCGGGCACTCCATGATGAAGTCGTGGGCGTTGGCGATCTTCGCTGCGCGGACAATCTCCTCGTGTGAGGCGCCCGGACGTCCCATGGCGATGTTGTTCTCGATGCTGTCGTTGAAGAGGATCGTATCCTGGGCTACGATGCTCATGTGGGCGCGAAGGCTCTCTTGCGTGTAGTCCTTGATCGAGACACCGTCGATCCGGATATCGCCTGAAGTGGGGTCGTAGAAACGGGGAATCAACTCGCTGAGGGTCGATTTGCCGCCACCCGACGGGCCGACCAGTGCGACCGTCTGGCCGCGTTTGATGTCGAACGAGATGCCGTTGATCACCTCCTTGCTGCCGTCGTAGGTGAAGTGTACGTCGCAGAACTCGATCTTGTCGTGCAGACCGTCCAGCTCCCGAGCGTCGGGTTTGTCCTGGATTTCGGGCTGGGAGTCGAGTACTTCGAAGATACGTTCGCCGGCGGCGATACCCTGGTTCACGTTGGCGAACTGGTCGATGAACGAACGTACCGGACGGGTGATCTGTGAGAAGACGGCGATGAAACCGACAAATCCGCCGGCGGTCAGCGAGCCCGACATGACGAGCGAACCGCCGAAGACGATCAGTACGGAAACGGCCGTCAGACCCAGCGCCTCGCTCATCGGGGAAGCGAGTTGTTGGCGTTTGGCCATCGAGAGCATCAGCCGCGAGAACTGGGCGTTGAACTCCATGAACTTGCGACGGATATAGTTGGTCGCGTTATAGCTTTTGATTACCTTGATACCGGAGAGCGATTCGTCCAGAATGCTGACCATATCGCCCATGCGCTCCTGTCCTTTGAGGGCGGGGTGGCGCAGACGTTTGACGATGCTGCCGATCAACACGGCCACCACCGGCAGGAAGAGGATGGCGAAGAGTGACAGCTGCCACGACACCATCAGCATATAGACTACGTATCCGATGATAAGCAGCGGGTCGCGGAAGATAACCTGCAACGTATTGGTGATCGAGTACTGTACGACCATGACATCCTGCGTGATACGCGACATGAGGTCTCCCTTGCGCTGTTCGCTGAAGTACCCGGGGTTCATTTCCATTACCTTGTTGAACAGGTCGTTGCGCATACGTTGCAGTGAACATACACGCATCCGTTCGACGGTCATGGCACTCAGGTAGCGGAACAGGTTGCTCAGCAGGTTCATGATGAGGGTCACTACGGCCAGCAAGATCAACATGTTCGACATGAGGAATTCGGTGCCGAATATGTTGGTATAGACGTAGTTCAACATTGGAGAGATATTTGTCAGCGAGATCTCCGAGAGGGGCGGCATCGAGAATACCGGTTCGAAGACGTAGGCGTTTTTGACGTCGAAGAGCGTATTCATGATCGGGAGGATCATGGCGTAGGTACACGTGTTGAAGAGCGCGTAGAACAACGCATAAAAAAAGTAGGGAACCGCGTATCGGGACATCGGGCTGACGAAGCCCAGCAATCGTTTGTATGTTTTGAACATGAGGCTCGTTTGGATCGGTTATTATAAGTTGCAAAACTAATAAATTTCTCGGGAAGAACAACCCGATTGCCGATATTTGACAGATCGTGTGTCGTTTTGATGAGGAAACAGCCGTGTAGGGGCGGGTTTTTGGCGGAATAAAAAAGAGAAGGACGAGACCTTTTGGAATGAGTCTCGTCCTTTGTCCTTTATTCGTTGTCTGTGGGCGTATATCCCGTATCCTCGATCAGGTGGGCGCGGTCATTGGCGGCCGCGACGGCCAGTTGGTCGCAACGGTTGTTCTCCACCGTGTCGGCATGCCCCTTCACCCAAACGAACCGAACGTGATGGCGTCGATAGGAGCGTAGAAAGCGCATCCAGAGGTCGGGGTTCTTCTTGCCCGCAAATCCCTTCTTCTCCCAGCCGAAAACCCATCGTTTCTCGACTGCGTCGACCACGTATTTCGAGTCGGAGTAGATGGTCACGTCACTCCCGTCGAACTTGAGCATTTCGAGTGCCACGCAGACGGCCGTCAGTTCCATGCGGTTGTTGGTCGTCAGCCGGTAGCCTTGTGACACCTCCTTGCGGAAACGTCCCGAGATCAACACGGCCCCATAGCCGCCCGGCCCCGGATTGCCCAGCGCGGAGCCGTCCGTGTATATGGTGATCGGTGCAGGCATCGCTCTCCTTGCGTCTCGGTCCTGTTATTTCAGAGCGGCGAGCTGCTCGCGGATGGCTGCGATCTTGGCCTCGGCATCGGACTGCTTGGCCCGCTCGTTGGCCACCACCTTCTCGGGGGCCGACTGGACGAACCGCTCGTTCGAGAGTTTCTTGAGAACCGACGCAAGGAAGCCTTCGAGGTACTCCAACTCCTTGGTGAGTTTCTCGACCTCGGCGGCCGTGTCGATCATGCCCTCCATCGGGATGAAATACTGGGTCGTCTTCACCAGGAAGCCGGCTGCGGCCGGATCCTTCTCCGTAACGGGCATGATCTGCGAGAGGTTGCCCATCTTGCACAATACCGGAGCGTACTCCTCGGGGTAGTTCTCATCCAGAATGACGTGCAGTGCGAGTGTCTCCTTCTGCGGAATATTCTTCTGTTTGCGCACGTTGCGCACCGCAGAGATGATCTCTTTCGCCAGTTCGAAACGGGCCAGCAGTTTCTCATCCTCCTCGATGGCCTTCGGCTGCAGCTGCGTCATGATCGACTCACCCTCCTTGCGGGGAGCGAGGTCTTGCCAGATCTCTTCGGTCACGAAGGGCATGAAGGGGTGGAGCAGGCGCAGCAGGTCGTCGAAGAACCCGCGCGTTGCGGCGAGGGTATCTGCGTCGATCGGAGCCTGGTAGGCCGGCTTGATCATCTCGAGATACCAACCGCTGAAGTCGTCCCAGAAGAGTTTGTAGAGGTTCATGAAGACCTCCGAGATGCGGTACGAAGCGAAGTCTGCCTCCATCTGTCGGATCGCTTTCGAAAGGGTCTGGCGGAACCACTCGATAGCCAGCCGGTTGTTTTCGCTTTGCGGCAGGGCAGCATCGACCGACCAGCCGTTGATCAGTCGGTAGGCGTTCCAGATCTTGTTTCCGAAGTTGCGTCCCTGTTCGCAGAGCGCCTCGTCGAACATCACGTCGTTGCCGGCCGACGAAGAGAGGAGCATCGCCACACGCATGCCGTCGGCACCGTACTGGGCGATCAGGTCGAGCGGGTCGGGCGAGTTGCCCAGCTGTTTGGACATCTTGCGTCCCAGCTTGTCGCGGACGATACCCGTGAAATAGACGTGGCTGAAGGGTTTTACACCCCGGTATTCGTAACCGGCCATAATCATGCGGGCCACCCAGAAGAAGATGATATCGGGGGCCGTAACCAGGTCGTTGGTCGGGTAGTAGTACTGGATCTCCTTGTTGTCGGGGTAGCGGATTCCGTCGAATACGGAGATGGGCCACAACCACGATGAGAACCAGGTATCCAGCACATCTTCGTCCTGGCGCAGGTCTGCGGCCTGCAGGTTCGGATCACCGCTCTTGATGCGGGCCTTCTCCAGCGCCTCTTCCGGAGTCGGTGCTACGACGAAGCCTCCTTTGGGGAGGTAGTAGGCCGGGATGCGTTGTCCCCACCAGAGCTGACGCGAGATGCACCAGTCCTTGATGTTCTCCATCCAGTGGCGGTAGGTATTCTTGTACTTCTCGGGAATGAACTTGATCTCGTCCTCCATGACGGCCTTCGTGGCCGGTCCGGCCAACTTCTCCATCGCGAGGAACCATTGCATCGAGAGTTTCGGCTCGATGGCTACGCCCGTACGCTCCGAGTAGCCCACGTTGTTGGTGTAGGCCTCGGTCTTCTCGAGCAGGCCGGCTGCGTCGAGATCCTTCTCGATCCGTTTGCGCACCTCGAAGCGGTCCATGCCGACGTAGAGGCCCACCTTGTCGTTGATCGTGCCGTCGTCGTTGAAAATATCGATCGATTCGAGATTGTATTTCTCACCCAGCATGTAGTCGTTTACGTCGTGGGCCGGGGTCACTTTCAGGGCGCCCGTACCGAACTCGATATCCACGTAGGAGTCGCGGATCACCGGAATGGAGCGACCCACCAGCGGAACGGTCACCCGGGCATTCCGGGGCAGCCAGTCGTAGCGCGGATCGGCGGGGTTGACGCAGAGACCCGTGTCGCCGAGGATGGTCTCCGGACGGGTCGTTGCCACGATGATCATGCGGTCCATCCCCTCGACTTTGTAGCGCAGGTAGTAGAGTTTGCCGTGCGATTCCTTGAAGACCACCTCTTCGTCCGAGAGGGCGGTCTGCGCGGCGGGGTCCCAGTTGACCATCCGCACGCCGCGGTAGATCAACCCCTTCTCATAGAGGTCGCAGAAGACGCGAATAACGCTCTCGGTGCGGGGCTCGTCCATCGTGAAGACGGTGCGCTCCCAGTCGCACGAGGCACCCAGCTTCTGCAGCTGCTTCAGGATTACGCCGCCGTACTTCTCCTTCCAGTCCCATGCGTGGCGCAGGAACTCTTCGCGGGTGAGCGACGACTTCTCGATTCCCTCTTCCTTGAGTTTGGCTACGACCTTCGCCTCGGTGGCGATCGATGCGTGGTCGGTTCCCGGTACCCAGCAGGCATTCTTCCCCTGCATGCGGGCGCGGCGCACCAGCACGTCCTGCAGCGTGTTGTTGAGCATGTGGCCCATGTGGAGCATGCCCGTCACGTTGGGGGGCGGAATGACAATGGTATAGGGTTCGCGTTCGTCCGGTTCGGAGTGGAAAAGACGATGTTTCAGCCAGTATTCGTACCACTTGGATTCGATCTGCTGCGGTGAGTATTTGTCTGCGATCTGCATAGTTTGATAAATTTCAATTCTCTTTTGCAGGCAAAAATACAAAAAACCGCTTGTAATTCAACGCCGCTTCCGACGAAAAGTGTCGGAGCTGCTCCGAATTTGCACCGGAGGGCTTCCCGGATCCTCGGGTGAAGGGCGACAGAATGTCTTTGGCCGTGTCGAATTTTGGTTGAAAAAATGTGCCTATTGTGAACAATCTCCGTTTCGGAAAATAAAAAACGGAAAAAAACGTTATCTTTGCAAACTTTAAAGGAGAAATTATGAACAACAAGAAAGATAAAAGAGAGATGATCGACCTCGATGAACTGGGCATGTCGCCCGATGTGCTCGACGGTCGTCATCATGTCATTCCCATCATCACCGGCGGTGACGAGGTGTTGGAGGATATTCCGGTTCCGGAGACGCTTCCGATCCTCACGCTGCGCAGTTCGGTGTTGTTCCCGGGGGCCATTACGCCCATCACGGTCGGACGCGAAAAGAGCATCCGCCTGGTGCGTGAGGTCAACGAACACGGAGGCATTCTGGGTGCCGTGCTGCAGCGCGAGAGCGAGGTGGAGGATCCGGCCCCCAAGGATATGTACAAAATCGGAACGGCTGCCCGGATCATCAAGATCCTGGAGATGCCCAACGGAAACCTGACGGTCATCCTGAACGGCATCGAGAAGATCGAGGTGCGGGAGTATGTCTCGACGGAGCCCTATCTGCAGGCGACCGTGACCCCGTTGCGCGATTCGACCCCCGAGGGCAAGAGCATCGAGTTCGACGCGCTGGTCGATTCGATCCGAGACATTGCGCTGGGGATTATCTCCATCTCGCCCAACATGCCCAAGGAGGCGGCTTTTGCCATCAAGAATATCGATTCGAAGCGCGGAATCATCAACTTCATCTGCTCGAACATGGAGCTTTCGGATGAGGACCGTCAGTCGCTGCTCGAGGCGCCCGGCCTGCTGGCCCGTGCCCGCAAGCTGCTTGAGATCCTGATCCGCGAACAGCAGTTGGTCGAGCTGAAGACCGAGATCCAGAACAAGGTAAAACAGGAGATCGACCGCCAGCAGCGCGACTACTACCTGCAGCAGCAGATGCGTACGATCCAGGATGAACTGGGCGAGGGGATGGACAGCGAGCTGGAGGAGCTGCGCGAGAAGGCGGCCAAGAAGAACTGGCCGAAGGAAATTGCCGAACTCTTCGAGAAGGAGTTGCAGAAGGTCGAGCGGCTCAATCCGGCCGTGGCCGAATATTCGGTGCAGATGACCTACCTCAATCTGATGCTGGAGCTTCCGTGGAACGACGTGACGCAGGACAACCTCGATCTGGAGCGTGCCCGCGAGCAGCTCGACCACGACCACTTCGGTCTGGACGAGGTGAAGGAGCGTCTGCTCGAACACCTGGCCGTCATCAAGCTGAAGGGCGACCTGAAATCCCCGATCCTCTGCCTGTACGGACCTCCGGGAGTCGGCAAGACGTCGCTCGGCAAGTCGGTGGCTGCGGCATTGGGCCGCAAGTTCGGCCGTATCTCGCTGGGCGGTCTGCACGACGAGGCCGAGATCCGCGGACACCGCCGCACCTACATCGGTGCAATGCCGGGACGTATCATCCAGACCATCAAACGGTGCGGATCGTCCAACCCGGTCATCATCCTCGATGAGGTGGACAAGGTGACGGTCAGCAACCACGGCGACCCGTCGAGCGCACTGCTTGAGGTGCTCGACCCCGAACAGAATACGACCTTCCACGATAACTACCTCGATACGGAGTACGACCTTTCGAAGGTGCTCTTCATCGCCACGGCCAACAACATCGGCAACATCAACCCGGCGCTGCGCGACCGTATGGAGATGATCAATATCCCGGGCTACATCCTGGAGGAGAAGGTGCAGATCGCACTGAACCACCTGCTGCCCAAGCAGCGGGCTGCACACGGCATTCCGGAGGGACAGCTTGAGATGTCGGCCGAGGTGGTTGAGGCGATTATCGCCGGATACACCCGCGAGTCGGGAGTCCGCTCGCTCGACAAGAACCTGGCCAAGATCGCGCGCCATCGGGCCAAACAGATCGCCTTCGAGGAGCCCTACGGGTCGCTGATCACCAAGGAGGATGTCGAGAAGATCCTCGGCATTCCGAAGTTCCTCCGCGAGGAGTACGAGGTCGGCGGCATCATCGGCGTGGTGACGGGTCTGGCGTGGACCGATGTGGGAGGCGATATCCTCTACATCGAATCGGTGCTGACGCCGGGCAAGGGGCGCGTCAGCCTGACGGGTAACCTGGGAGATGTGATGAAGGAGTCGGCAACCATTGCCCACGAGTGGGTGATGGCTCACCACAAGGAGTTGGGCATCGATCCCGAGATGTTCGAGAAGAACGATATCAACATCCATGTACCCGAGGGAGCAATCCCGAAGGACGGCCCGTCGGCCGGTATTACGATGGTTACGTCGATCGTCTCGACCTATACGGGCCGGAAGGTGAAGGAGCGTATCGCGATGACGGGCGAGACCACCTTGCGCGGTCGGGTGCTGCCCGTGGGCGGCATCAAGGAGAAGATCCTGGCTGCCAAGCGGGCCGGTATCAAGGAGTTGATCCTTTCGGAGGACAACCGCAAGGATATTTCGGAGATCAAGCCGGAGTACATCGAGGGGCTGACGTTCCACTACGTACGAACGAACGAGGATGTCCTGAAGCTGGCACTCGAAGAGAAAAAATAACCGATCATGGGGAAAAGCGGGACGCAGTGTCCCGCTTTTTTTGTATCTTGGTCCGATAAACGAGAGAATACGATGAAATTTATCGCAATCATACCGGCCCGTTACGCCTCGTCCCGCTTCCCGGGAAAACCGCTGGCGCAGTTGGGCGGCAAACCGGTCATTCAGCGGGTTTACGAGCAGGTGACCCGGGTTATTCCCGATGCCGTCGTTGCAACCGACGACGAGCGGATCGCCCGTGCGGTCGAGGCATTCGGCGGACGTGCCGTGATGACCTCGGCGGAGCATCGCAGCGGTACGGACCGCTGCTGGGAGGCCTATCGCAAACTGGGTGCGGAGTACGACGTGGTGATCAACGTCCAGGGGGACGAGCCCTTCATCCGTCCCGACCAGATCGAAACGATCATGCGCTGCTTCGACGATCCGGAGACGCAGATCGCCACGCTGGTGCGCCCCTTCATGGAGGAGGACGGCCTGGCGGCGCTCGAAAATCCCAATTCGCCGAAGGTGGTGCTCGACGCCGGATCGCATGCGATCTACTTTTCGCGCTCGGTGATCCCCTATCTGCGCGGGGTGGAGCGCTCCGAGTGGCTTGCGCGCCACACATTCTATAAACATATCGGCATGTACGCCTTTCGGACGAAGACGCTGGCCGAGGTGACCGCCCTGCCGCAATCGACGCTCGAAAAGGCCGAGTCGCTCGAACAGCTTCGCTGGATCGAGAACGGCTATCGGATCGGGGTCGGCCTGACCCGCACCGAGACCATCGGCATCGATACGCCGGAAGATCTGGCGGCGGCCGAGGAGTTTTTGAAACGAATCAAACAATAGAGCCTCCATGGATAAGAAACCTGTATTTATCGCGGGACCCTGCGTGATCGAGTCGGCCGAGCTGCTCGATCGGGTGGCTGCCCGTCTGGTTGAGATCAACCGCACGCTGGGGACGGAGATCATCTTCAAGGCCTCGTTCGACAAGGCCAACCGTACGTCGATCTCGTCGTACCGGGGAGTTGGCCTCGAAAAGGGGTTGCAGATGCTGTCGGATGTCCGCAGCAAGTGGGGATTGCGCCTGCTGACCGATATTCACGAGTCGTGGCAGGCGGCGCCCGCCGGCGAGGTAGTCGACGTCATTCAGATCCCGGCCTTCCTGTGCCGGCAGACCGACCTGCTTGTGGCAGCGGCCCGGACGGGACGGATCCTGAACGTGAAGAAGGCCCAGTTCCTTTCGGGCGAGGATATGCGCTATCCGTACGAGAAGGCGGTGAGTGCCGGAGCCCGGGAGGTCTGGCTGACCGAGCGGGGCAACATGTACGGCTACAACAACCTGGTGGTCGATTTCCGCAACATTCCCGACATGCGGAAGATCGCTTCGACGGTTATCATGGACTGCACCCATTCGGTGCAGCGTCCGGGGGCTGCCGGGGGCAAGACCGGCGGCAACCGCGAGTTCGTGCCGGCCATGGCGCTGGCCGCCAAGGCATTCGGGGCCAACGGATATTTCTTCGAGGTGCATCCCGATCCGGATCACGCACTGAGCGACGGTCCGAACATGCTCTACCTTGACGATCTGGAGAAGGTAATTAAATCTTTGTTGTGATATGATGGATAGCGAAAAGCGAGACGAGATTTTCAAGCTGGCGCACGAGACGATCCGTACCGAGGCGGAGGCGTTGCAGCATCTGGAGACAACGATCGGCGACAGTTTCGTGGCGGCAGTCGAGTCGATTTTCGAATGCCGGGGCAAGTTGATCGTGACCGGCATGGGTAAATCGGGTCTGATCGGACGCAAGATTGCGGCGACGCTGGCCAGTACCGGCACGCCGAGTTTCTTCCTCCATCCGGGCGAGGCGTTCCACGGCGACCTGGGCATGATTTCGCCCGAAGATACGGTGCTGGCGCTCTCCTATTCGGGAGAGACGGACGAGATTCTGAAGATCGTGCCGTTCATTCAGAACAACGGCAACAAACTGATCTCGATGACGGGCAACGACCATTCGTCGCTGGCCCGCAATTCGGATATTCACCTCAATGTGGCCGTGAACCACGAGGCCTGCATCCTGCATCTGGCCCCCACGACCTCGACCACGGTGCAGATCGCACTGGGCGATGCGCTGGCCGTGGCGCTGATGAAGCTGCGCCACTTCACGAGCATCGACTTCGCGCGCCTGCATCCGGGCGGCAGCCTCGGCCGTCGTCTGCTGATGACTGTCGGCAACGTGATGCACCGCGAGAACCTCCCGGTCGTTCCGCCCGATACCTCAGCTAAGGATATGATCCACGCCGTCAGCAAGGGCGGTCTGGGGTTGATCGTCATCTGTGAGGGCGATGAGATTCTGGGTATCGTAACCGACGGCGATATCCGTCGGGCGATGGAGCGCCGCCAGTCGGAGTTCTTCTCGATCCGCGCGATCGACATCGCCACGCGTAACCCGAAGACGATCCGTCCGGGCGAGAAGCTCATCGAGGCCGAGAAACTGATGACACAATACAAGATCGGATCGCTGCTGGTTACCGACGAACGGGATAAACTGGTAGGTGTGATCCAGATCTATGATATAAAATTGTAGCCTATGTTTTTGATCATTGTAGATTACCAGAAGCCGATCGAGGAGGTGGAGCACTACCTGGCAGCCCACCGTGAATTCCTCGATCGCTATTTTGCCCAGGGAAAACTGCTCTGCACGGGCCCGCAGCATCCGCGTACGGGCGGTGTGATCATCTCGCGTGCATCGAGTCGTGCCGAGGCCGAGACCTTCACGCACGAGGACCCCTTCTACCGTCACGGAATCGCAGTCTATACGATCGTGGAGTTCGAACCGACCAAGTACGTTCCCGGACTGGAGAAGTTCTTCTAAAAGAGCGGTCGGACAAAAAGAAGAGCGGCGGATGGAGTAATCCATCCGCCGCTCGCTTTTATCGGAGAGAGACTATTCTCCCGATACGAACATATTCTGGTAGTTGATGGTAAACCGCTTGAACGAGAGGACAAAGTCGGCTCCCAAAGCTCCGTGGAACAGCTGGCTCTGGTTGTCATTGCCCGGTATGATGACCTCCGTGTCGTGCAGGGTTACAGGAACGCCTCCCAGCGTACAGCGGAATTCGGGAAGGGTAACGGTCGTTGTCTCCGATATCCCGCCGAATCCTCCTCGCTTGGAACTCTGCTTGGACAGTCCCGATACGGCCTCCGGAAATATTGCGACAAAAGCCGCTCCCAGATCCGTCTTGACGTTACCCGTGTCGAATATGATGTCAAACGGAGTCTTCTTGTATTGAATCCTTACGTGAGGCGTGTTGGATTCCAGATACATGTTGGACTCTCTTGCCGAGATCTGGGCCGGGAAGATGAATTCCTGCGATTCGTTGTCGATGATGATCTCGCGGGCATCCCGGATGAAGTGATAGCCCAGCACCCCGTCGAATGCAAAGAGCGAGTCGACCTGCGGATCGGGCGGCGCGACCATGAAGATGGGGTGGTGGTAGGTGATCTCCCCGATCTTCATCGAGTCGGCCGTGGCCAGTTTTACGAGTCCGACGGTCATGCCCGAAATCGGGATCGAGTCGGCTATGATCTTCAGACCGGCCTCCTCGGCATACTTTTCCGATACGAAATTTCCGAACGAGCAGCCGGTATCGAAGATGTAATCTCTGGTCACACCGTTCACCTCGACCGGAATATAGAGGTGGTGGCCCCTTCCGACGGAGTCGACGCGCATCGGCACCCGAACGTCACACGAGGGACGGGTCAGACTGGGAGCCGGGAGATCGGCACATGCCTCTCCGACCCGTTGGATAAACACGAAACTGTACAGCGATTCGAACGGAACCGTGCCTTCGAGCGCCGAGATCAGCCCGCCTGCAGCCTCTCCGGCCTGGCGGTAGTCTCCCATGTTCAGCAGATTCATCGCCCGGAGTGCGTCCATGCTGATGGCGGCTGCCGGCCCGATCTCCTCGCTGTGGTGCTGCAACAGCAACTCCAGCGCCTTGTCAGCCTCCTCGAGGCGGTTGAATCCGACACCCAGCTGGGCCTCCGCAATCAGACGCAGCATGTCGATGCTGACGGAGTCCTTTAACGAGGGGTATTCGGCCTTGAGCTGGAAGAGATCGCCGCTGTTTACCAGCGCGCCCAGCTGAATATCGGCCGGTGTCTGCGAGTAGGTCTTTGCACCGCACAGCAGAAGCAGTACGGGCAGGAGTGTTTTCAATCGGAGCTTTGCCATTTCAATATTTTTTAGGGGATTGGTTGCGTAAATATAGCAAAAAAAACAGCCCGACGCGGGACGGACTGTTTATTATCGTTAATCGAAAAGTTTTTATCCCCGGATGTAGTGGGGCATTTCGGTCGGAATCGGCATCGAGATCTCGACAAGACCGCCGACCGTTCCGTCTTCGCGGCGCCAGGCCGTCTGATAGATCATCTTCCGCACCCCTTTCTTGTCGATCGTATAGGCATTCGTGCTTCCCTCCTTGATCAGACGGTCGATGATGCCGCGCGAACGCTCGTTGTGGCAGGGAAGCATGTTTTTGCCCCGCATGTCGCCGTTTACGAGGATCGATTGTTTGTTCATGAAAATAACGACACCCTCCGTGTCGCACACCGTGATGGCGCAATTCGTGTCTTCAGCCCAGTTGAACATGATAGCTTTTTCTTTTTTGTGGCAGGGAGAGGATCTCCCCTTCCCCGCGGTTTAATTTACGATGCCGTTTATTGCGAGATGTTGACCAGCTGCTCGCGATAGGCGTTCAAAATACGGTTTTTGGAGATGTATCCCAGGTAATGGTTTTCCTTGTCGACGACGGGCAGCACCCAGACGTGGTTCTCGTCGAAGTGACGCAGCACGCTCTGTATCTGCTCGTGCTGCAGGATCTTGTCCGGCGATTCAAGCATGTAGTGCCGCACCGAATTCTTGTATTTGCTCGGATCGAACAGGTCCTCCCGCACATCGTTCAGACGCACGATCCCCAGCAGGTGGTTCTGTTCGTCGAGAACCGGGAAGTAGTCGTCGTGCCGCTCCCGGGAGATGATCTGTACGATATCGCCCAGTGTCTGATTCTCGCTGACATAGACCCCGTCGTCCTGAATGAGATCCTCCAGCCGGAGCATCACGAAGACCGACGCATCCTTGTCGTGGGTCAGCAGTTCGCCCTTCTTGCGGAGTTGCTTGGTGTAGATCGAGTCGGGATCGAGGTAGTAGTCGATCGCGAAGGCGATGCACGAGGTGATCATCAGCGGGATGAAGAGCCCGTAGCCGTTCGAGAGCTCGGCGATCAGGAAGATCGAGGTGAGCGGAGCCTTCATGACGCCCGACATGACACCCGCCATGCCGACCAGCGTGAAGGATACTACCGACATGTGCCAGTCGAACAGCGCGTTGCAGACCAGGGCTGTGATGGCCCCCATGAAGGCGCCCACGAACAGCGAGGGGGCAAACGTACCGCCGACGCCGCCGGCCGCATTGGTCGAGGCCATGGCGATCACCTTGAAGAACATCGTGGCGATGATGAAGAGGATAACCACCCAGTCGATGTGGCTGAAGCGGTAGAAGAGCGAGTTGTCGAACAGTTCGGAGGGCTGCCCGTGCATGAGGGTCATGAATCCTTCATAACCTTCGCCGTAAAGGGGCGGGAAGATGTAGATCAGGATACCGAGCACGGCGCCGCCGAACAGCCACTTCTTGTAGGGGCTGTCGATCTTCTTGAAGATGGCTCCGACGCGGGCATTGACCGTTGTGAAGTAGTAGGACATCAGTCCGCACAGGATGCCGAGCAGGATAAAGAGCGGAATCTGCCGCAGCTGGAAGGCGTCGGCCGGCGTCAGCGAGATGGCGATGATCGGGTCGAATCCCCGCAGCATCAGGGCGATCGCAACGGCCGAGATGGAGGAGATCAGCAGCGGAATGACCGTGCGCGAGGTCAGGTCGAGCATCAGGATCTCGATCACGAAGACCACGCCCGTAATCGGGGCCTTGAAGATGGCCGAGAGGGCGGCGCCGGCGCCGCAGCAGAGCAGCAGGGTCGTATTCCTGTAGTCGAGTCGGGCCAGGCGTCCCACGTTCGATCCGATGGCGGCACCCGTCAGCACGATCGGGGCCTCGGGTCCCACCGATCCACCGAAACCGATGGTCGTGGCACCGCCGACGATCGAGGTCCAGCAGTTGTGGGAGGGGATCCTCGAGTTTTTGCGCGACATGGCATACAGCACGCGGGTGACCCCCTCCGAGATGTTGTCCTTGACGATGTAGCGGACGAAGAGCGAGGCCAGCACGATGCCGACGGCCGGATAGAACAGGAAGAGGAACTGCGACTCCTCGACGGCGAACCAGTTGGTCAGACACCACTTGATTCCGTAGAGCAGCTGTTCGAAGATGTAGGTTCCCAGTCCGGCGGTAACCCCGACGATGATGGCAAGCAGGGCCATTACCTGCTGGTCGCTGAGCCGTTTGGTCTGGTTCAGGAACCACAGGTAGAGCCTCTCGCTCCGATAGGTCAGGTTATGCAGGTTGGGATGCCCCATGGCCGATACGGTCGAAGTGTCGGATTAGAAGTGCTTGATACCCATGATCTCGCGGACCTGAAGCAGGGTCTCGTCGGCACTCTTGCGCGCCTTGGCTGCACCGTCGCATACCACCTCGTGCAGATACTTGTCGTTGGCCTGGATCTCGGCGATGCGTTCGCGGATCGGAGCGATGCTGGCGATGATATCGTCGGCCAGCTGTTTCTTCAGGTCGCCGTAGCGGATCGCGCACGTAGCGTATTGATCCTTGAAGTACTGGAGCGTCGAGGGGTCGGATACCGACTCCATGATCGTAAAGATGTTCTGGATCGGCTCCGAGATGGGCGAGTTGGGCTCCGTCGGACCCGAATCGGTCGTGGCCTTCATCACCTTTTTGCGAATCACCTCGTCCGAATCGACCAGATAGATGCAGTTGCCTTCGCTCTTGCCCATCTTGCCCGATCCGTTCAGTCCGGGGATCTTGATCAGTTTGTCGCCGTAGCTGAAGGCGTGGCTTTCGGGGAAGAAGTCCACACCGTACATGGTGTTGAAACGGCGGGCGAATACACGCGTCAGTTCGAGGTGCTGGTCCTGATCCTTGCCCACGGGTACTTTGGTGGCGCGGTGGAGCAGGATGTCGGCAGCCATCAGCACCGGATAGCAGAGCAGACCGGCGTTGACGTTGTTGGGCTGCTTGCGGGCCTTGTCCTTGAACGAGGCCGTCCGCTCGAGCTCACCCAGGTAGGCGTGCATCGAGAGCAGCAGCGAGAGTTCCGCTACCTGCGGCACATCGCTCTGGATGTAGATCGTGGCAATATTGGGATCGAGACCTGCGGCCAGATACTCCGACAGGATATTACGAATGTTGCCGTGCAGCATCGTCGGGTCAGGGTGCGTTGTAAGGGCGTGATAATCTGCAATGAAGAAGAAACAGCGCGCTTCGTATTGCATTTTGGTGAAGTTTTTGAGCGCGCCGAAATAGTTGCCCAAGTGCAGTTGACCGGTGGGGCGAATGCCGCTAAGAACAATGTCTTCCATAATCTTTATTAGTGTAAAAACTTATACAAGTTGAATGGCAAAGATATAACAAATACCGACAGGAAGGAACGAATCACGGGATGTTTTGTTGTGGTGTATAGATTTTTTTTATACTTTCGTTCTCTGAAATAAGTATTGCGCTATGACGATCATCCAACTCGAATATCTTCTGGCGGTAGCCAACTGCGGCAGTTTTTCGCTTGCGGCCGAGCACTGTTTCGTAACCCAACCCTCTCTGAGCATGCAGATCAAGTCGCTCGAGGAGGAGCTGGGGGTTGTCCTGCTGGACCGTACGAAGAAACCGGTCATCCCGACCGAGGCGGGCGAGGTGGTGCTTGCCGAGGCGCGCGAGACGCTGCGGGCCTACAACCACATCCGCGAGGCGGTCTCCGAGCTCAAGGGGGAGACGGCCGGACGGCTGCGCCTCGGGGTGATTCCGACCATTGCCCCCTATCTGTTGCACAAGTTCATCCCCGATTTCGTACGGGACTATCCGAAGGTCGAGCTGGAGATCTCGGAGATGGTGACGGCCGACATCGTGGATGCCCTGCGCCGTGACCGGATCGACGTGGCGCTCGTGGCGGGCGGCACCTGCGGCGAGGGGATTCAGGAGCATGAACTCTTCGACGACCGCTTCTTCCTCTACGTGTCGCCGAACAACCCGCTTTACGAGCGGACGAACGTGCGGATCGAAGATATCGACTTGAAGGAGCTGGTGCTGCTCAGCCCCGGCCACTGCATGCGCGACCAGATCATCGAACTCTGCCAGGCCAAACGCGAGGTGCCGTCCCACTATTCGTTCGAATCGGGGTCGCTCGAGACGCTGATGCGCATTGTCGACTGCACCAGTTGCGTGACCATCATTCCCGAGATGGCCGTCGAGTTCGTGCCGGCCGAACATCGCAGCCAGGTCAAGGTGCTGGCCAAGGGGGCCACATCGCGCAAGATCGCCGTGGCCGTGCGCCGTACCTACGTCAAGAGTTCGATCATCAAGGCGCTGGTCGGGACAATCATGGCCCGTGTGGCGCCCCGTGCCTGAAAATAAATTGGAGCGGGGATATATAATTGTTGGTTGAAATCCCGTATTATAAATAGTTTTTTCTAACTTTGCAAAGTTATATTCACACGTAAAAAGATATGGAGAAATTGATTAACACGATTGTAGGTGCTATTCAAGATAAGAAGGGTAAAAATATTGTTTCACTGGATCTTAGAAAGGTCGATGGAGCGATCTGCTCCTATTTTGTCGTTTGCAGTGCGGATTCGACGACGCAGGTGGCGGGTATCGCATCGGGCGTCGAGGAGCGGATGCTCGAGGATCTGGGCGAGAAGGCATGGCGGATCGAGGGACAGCAGAATGCCTTGTGGATTGTCATGGATTACGGCGACGTGATGGTGCACGTTTTCCAGACCGAGATGCGCGAGTTCTACAAACTGGAGCAGTTGTGGGCCGATGCCCCTGCAACCCGTTACGAATACGAAGAGTAAATATTTATGGCACAATCGAAAATCAACAACAAGATGAATATGCCGCGTCCTTCGTGGATGTGGATTTATGGCGTGATCGTCATTTTTATTCTGGGCTACTGGATGCTCGACATGGGATCGGTTGCTCCGATCAAGAGCGACTGGAATACGGTGGCGCAGATGATCGAGCAGGGAGATGTGGAGAAGATCCAGGTTATCAATCGCGATCGGGCGGAGGTCTATCTGAAGAGCGATGCCGTAGAGCGCTATCGCAACGATACAGCCGACAAGCGCTTCCGCAACATGCCCGAGAGGGGCGTTCAGCTCACCTTCAACATCGGATCGGTGGATACCTTCCGCCAGGATCTGGACAAGGTGATGGCCGAATCGGGAAACAATGTGATCTATACGTACGAGACCCGGGAGAACTCCTGGACCTCGATCCTGCTGCAGATGCTTCCGTGGATCATCATCATCGGCGGCTGGCTCTTCATCATGAACCGCATGTCGCGCGGAGCCGGTGGCGGTGCGGGCGGCGGCATCATGAATGTGGGCAAGGCCCGTGCGCAGGTCTTCGACAAGGAGAACTCGAAACGGGTGACCTTCAAGGATGTAGCCGGACTGGAGGAGGCTAAGGTCGAGATCATGGAGATCGTCGACTTCCTGAAGAAACCCGACAAGTACCGCGCCATCGGCGCCAAGATCCCCAAGGGGGCCCTGCTGGTAGGACCTCCGGGAACGGGTAAGACGCTGCTGGCCAAAGCGGTGGCCGGTGAGGCGAACGTACCGTTCCTCTCGATCTCCGGCTCGGATTTCGTGGAGATGTTCGTCGGTGTGGGTGCCTCGCGCGTGAGGGACCTCTTCGAACAGGCCAAACAGAAGGCCCCCTGCATCCTGTTCATCGACGAGATCGATGCAATCGGACGGGCGCGTGGCAAGAATGCCGGCTTCTC
>CAWUYY010000071.1:0-12686 GCA_963926835.1 Rikenellaceae bacterium
GAAATAGCAAAAGGTATTTAATGATATTTAGTAATATAGCCGATTTATAATAACTTGATTATTATCAGTATATTGCAGTTTTATGAAATTTCTTGATTGTGTAAGTTAAAGTCCCGTCCATACCGCGGAAAAGAGTCGATATTGATTATCGACTCTTTTTTGTTTTATCCCCATGGCAAACGGGACACACGGAGCACAGGCTGGCTGCCCCTGACGGGGACCTCTCTTGCATATCTCATAAATATGCTTAGCTTTGTCCGGAAAGCACTCTATTTTCCAACATTAAAACTGTTCCGATTATGAGAAAGCATCTGATTCTAACCCTCCTGCTCTCTTTTATGACGCTCCTTGTCTCCGTGGCACAGGAGAAAAGCTATCAACTCTCCAGCCACATTCTGTACATTCAGAACGGCCGTCCCGCTCCCGGAGTCCGGATCGCCCTCTCCCGGCTTGTTCCGCAACAGGGATGGGTTGAAGTCGAAGAGCGCACGACCGATGACAACGGCCGCGTTCGGGATTTTCTCGAGCAGCGCGACAAGAAGGGGGCTCCGGGCACTTACAAGCTGACCTATTACGTCGGCCCCTATTTCGAGGCCCTCGCACAGGATTCGTTCTACCCCTTCATCGAGGTGGTATTCGAAATCAAGGACGGAAACCACTACCACGTTCCCATCACCCTCTCGCCCTACGGTTACTCCACCTACCGGGGTAACTGACGGCGCGCGTAAAAACAGCAAGGAGAGAGCGTCATGACGGACAGCTCTCTCCTTGTCGTTTTATCGGAGGTAGATGGCCCTCTCAGGCCTGTTTCTGCGCCTTTTTCTTGTTATGCTCGTACAGCTGGTAGGAGTTGATGATGTTGTGGAAGATGCTGTAAAAGCCGCCGGCTACGGAGGTAATCGGCGTAAAGAAGGTATAGCCGAGCCAGATGGCCAGCACCGTATTCTTCTGACCGAGGGATTGTCCGGCCGTCACGCGGTCGCCATAGATTCGACCGATCTTCCATCCGACACTGAACTGCACGACGCAGTTGATGAACGTAACGGCCACCAGCCACAACTCGACCGAGAGGCTCACCTGGCTGTGCACGATGAATCGGGTCGTTACGGCGGTTGCCAGCGCCAGTGCCACTACCCACAGGTAGAAGGCCAGTTCGTGGTAATGGGTCAGAATGAAGTGCAGGCGGGGTGAAAGCCATCTTACCAGAAACGCCATGAACAGAGGCAGGAGCAGCAGCGGAAAGACCTTGCCCAAGATCAGGATCGAGGCGTTCCAGATCGACATCGACGGCTGAGGGTGAACGAACGGGATAACCGCCGGAATGATGATGGCCGCCACGATGTTGATCAGAATCGTATAGGTCGTGATGTGGGAGGCATTTCCACCCAGTTTTTTCGTAATTACCGCTCAGGCCGTAGCCACCGGGCAGATAAAGCATATCATTGCCCCCTCCAGAATGATTCTAAGTCCGTTCTGGGGCAGCATCATTACGATGATGGCCAGGGCGAGGAAAACTCCGGCCTGGAAAGCCAGCAGCCACCAATGCCACTTGCAGAGTCGCAGTTTGCGCGGATTCACGCGGCAGAACGTAAGGAACAACATGGCGAAGATCAGCAGCGGTTGAACAAAGCCGATCACTTCGGTTGCAATTTCATGCGTGGAATCCAGCCAGGGAATACTGGCGTAGAGGAAATAACCGCCCACTCCGCCCAGAATGGCGAAAATGAGGATCCAGTCTTTGATAAATTTGAGCACTCTCATCGTCTTCATTTTTTTCGATGCAAGGATGGTGCAAAGATAGTGATTTCTGCAAACTCTTGTCTGCTGAAATTAAACCCTTGTTCGTTGGAATTCATGCAAACATCGTCACGTCGGAAACGCGAATCCACGCTTTACAAATTATAGAGGGCGATCTCGACGTAGTGAGGCCGCGCCGGAGTTCCATCTTTGCCTCCATCGCTCGAAACGAAACGAGCAGGAACGAGGCTTTAAACTCCCCTTCCCCGCTCGTATTCCATACAAAACGGCCTCCTACCGCCTAAAAGCGTTTGGTATAGGCATGGCAGTAAGGTGTTGTCCCCTTGCGCTCGTAATAGTCCTGGTGGTACTCCTCGGCCGGATAGAATCGGGAGGCCGGGGTTACCCGCGTTACCACGTCATACCCTTTTGCCTCCAGCTGGCGGATCAGATCCTCGGCCACCGCCTTCTGCTCGGGCGAGGTGTAGAAGATCTCCGAGCGGTATTGATCGCCGATGTCCGGTCCCTGGCCGTCCTCCTGCGTCGGATCGTGGATCTCGAAGAACCGTTTGGCTACCGTTTCGTACGAGACCACAGCTGGATCGAAAACAACCTCCACCGTCTCGGCATGGCCGGTCGTGTGGCTGCAGACCTGCTGGTAGGTCGGATTGACAGTCGTACCGCCCATATAGCCCGAACGTACGCTCTCCACCCCCTTCAACTTCTTGAGCATATACTCCACGCCCCAGAAGCAGCCGCCGGCAAAATAGGCCGTCTCCTTCCGCTGCTCGGGCACGGCTGTCTGTTCCGACTTCTCAGCGGGGATGAAATCGAGCGACACGGAGTTCACGCAGTGGCGTACATTCTTCGGGGTAAATCCCTCTCCCTGGAATACATGGCCCAGGTGGGCGCCGCAGGCCGCGCAAAGGATCTCCGTCCGCCGTCCGTCGGCATCAGGTTCACGACGAATGGCACCGGGAATCTCGTCATCGAAACTGGGCCAGCCGCAACTGTCCTCGGAGCGATACAACGGGGCTCCGCAGCGGCGGCAACAGTAGGTTCCATCTTCGCGATGGGTATAAAATTTGCCGGAAAAGGGCGCTTCCGTCCCTTTTCCGACAATCACTCTCTCCTCTTCGGGGGTCAACGGTTTCATGGTCTGTGCTTTTAAGGTGCCTGCCAACCCAAACAGCATGACAAGCAGAATACATAAAGGTCTCATGGGATCTTTTCCCACAAATACCGCACCACCACTGCCCCCTCGCGGATCTATTTTCTAACACTTCACCTCGCGGCCCTGCAGGAAAACCCGACGAACGATCGGCGAAGTGTAGGCATAAGGTACATACTCGACCGAAGGAATGCGGGTCGTCAGGAAGAAGTTGGCCTTCTTGCCGACGGTGATCGAACCGTACTCCTTGCTGAGTCCCATCGCGTAGGCGCTGTTCAGCGTAGCCGCGTTGATCGCCTCGGCCGGCGTCATGCGCATCTTGATGCATGCCAGCGAGACAACGAACTTCATGTTGCCCGAAGGCGACGAACCCGGATTGAAATCCGAGGCGAGCGCCACACCCAGACCGGCCTCGATCATCTGACGGGCCGGCGGGAAGGGCATCTCCAGGAAGAAGGCGGCACCCGGCAGCATGGTCGGCATCGTGCGCGACCCGGCCAGCACCTTGATCTCCTCGGCACCCATACGCTCCAGGTGGTCGACCGAGAGGGCGTTGTTGCGAACGCCTACCTGTACGCCGCCCGAAACCGCCATCTCGTTGGCGTGAATCTTCGGAACGATGCCGTATTTGGCCGCAGCCTGCATCATGCGCTCGGTCTCCTCGACCGTGAAGAAACCTTCGTCGCAGAATACGTCGATGAACTCGGCGAGATTCTCCTTCGCCACGGCCGGAATCATCTCCCGGATGATCAGGTCGACATACTCGCCCTGACGGCCGCGATAGGCCCGGCCTACGGCGTGGGCTCCCAGGAAGGTAGCCTTTACGGTGATCGGCGAACTCTCTTTGATACGGCGAATTACACGCAGCATCTTAAGCTCGTCTTCAACCGTCAGACCGTATCCGCTCTTGATCTCTACGCAGCCCGTACCCATCGAGATGATTTCGCGGACGCGCTCCATCGCCTGCTCGTACAACTCATCCTCGGAGGTCTCGTGCAGGCGGTCGGCGGAATTCAGGATTCCGCCGCCCCGCTTGGCGATCTCTTCGTACGAAAGGCCGTTGATCTTGTCGATGAACTCCTGCTCGCGCGAACCGGCGTAAACCAGGTGCGTATGCGAGTCGCAGAACGAAGGGAAAAGCATTCCGCCCTCGCCATCGACGATCTCGGTACCGGGTGCAACCTCCGGCATCTTGTCCATCGTGCCGTATGCGGCGATGCGGTCACCTTCGACCAGCAGCCAGGCGTTGTCGATCTCTCCCAGCGTGTTCATCGCGCTGCCCTCGACACGAAGGCGGCCGCTCTCGTCCACGCCGACGATCTTGGCTATGTTCTTAACGAGCAACATTACAACTTCTCAGTTTGGAGGAAACGTACCGACTTGTCGATCAAGGTATACATTACCTGGTCGTTCTCAACGAACGGAACGTGCTTGCGATATGCTGCCAGCAGTGCCTCGATAGGTTTCGACGAACGCAACGGACGACGGAACTCGAGAGCCTGAGCCGAGTTGAGCAACTCGATAGCCAGTACACGCTCCGTATTCAGTACTACGCGATAGAGTTTGGTAGCTGCGTTCGAACCCATGCTGACGTGATCCTCCTGACCCTGCGACGAAGGAATCGAATCGCAGGATGCCGGCCAGCAAAGACCCTTGCTCTGGCTTACGATCGAAGCGGCTGCGTACTGCGGGATCATGAAACCGCTGTTCAGACCCGGTTTTGCAACCAGGAACGAAGGCAGCTCACGTGCACCCGAAATCAGTTTGTAGATACGACGCTCCGAGATGTTACCCAACTCGGCAACTGCGATTGCCAGGAAATCCATCGCCAAAGCGATCGGCTGTCCGTGGAAGTTACCGGCCGATACGATGATATCCTTCTCCGGGAAGATCGTCGGGTTGTCCGTCGGGCTGTTGATCTCGGTCTCAAGCACCTGACCTACGTAGTCGATCGTATCCTTCGATGCTCCGTGAACCTGCGGGATGCAACGGAACGAATAGGGATCCTGTACGTGCTTCTTCGGGCGGGCGATCATCTCGCTACCCTCGAGCAGCTTGCGGAATACGCGGGCGGTGGTCAGCTGACCCTTGTGGGCGCGGATCTCGTGAACCTCGTCGATGAACGGATCGATACGGCCGTCGAATGCGTCGAGCGACATGGCACCGATCAGGTCGGCCCACTCGCTCAGGCGGCGTGCCTTGATGAGCGAATATACGCCGAACGAAGACATGAACTGCGTACCGTTGAGCAGAGCCAGACCCTCCTTGGACTGCAGGGTGATGGGCTCCCAACCGAACTCCTTGAGTACCTCGTCGGCAGGACGAACCTTGCCCTGGAACTCAACCTCGCCCAGACCGAGCAGCGGCAGACACATGTTGGCCAGCGGAGCCAGGTCGCCCGAGGCGCCCAGCGAACCCTGCTGGAAGACTACCGGCAGCACGTCGTTGTTGAAGAAGTCAACCAGACGCTGTACGGTCTTGAGCTGTACGCCCGAGTTACCGTACGACAGCGACTGGATCTTGGTGAGCAGCATCAGCTTCACGATCTGCGAAGGTACGCGCTCGCCCGTACCGCAGGCGTGCGACATAACCAGGTTCTTCTGCAGCTGCGACAGCTGATCCTTGTCGATCGAGATGTTGCAGAGCGATCCGAAACCGGTCGTAATGCCGTAGATCGGCTCCTTCTGCGTCTCCATCTTGCGATCGAGGTACTCGCGGCAGCGTACGATGCGCGCCTCGGCATCCTTGCTCAATTCGAGTTTATAGTTGTTCTCCAAAATCTCGCGAACACGGTCAATAGTCAGGTGTTCGGCACTTATCTGATGAATCATTTTCGTATGAATCGTTTTAAAGTTCTCGTTTATTTAATCTCGTTCAAGGTCTTGCGAACCATTGCCTCATCGGCCAGGTTCGGCATGGTTACCTTCAGGTTCGGCGTACGCTCCATCTCGCGTTTGATCGCGAACATGGCACCTTCGTTACGTGCCCAGCTGCGGCGTGCGATACCGTTGTTTACATCCCACAGCAGCATCTCCTTGATGTGGCGTGCCGAATCCTCCGATCCGTCGATCACCATACCGAAGCCGCCGTTGATCACTTCACCCCAGCCTACGCCGCCACCGTTGTGGAGCGATACCCAGGTAGCGCCACGGAACGAATCGCCGATGACGTTCTGGACAGCCATATCGGCCGTGCGGTTCGAACCATCGTAGATGTTCGAGGTCTCACGATAGGGCGAATCGGTACCCGATACGTCGTGGTGGTCACGGCCCAATACGATCGGAGCCGAAATCTCTCTGCGCTTGATAGCCTCGTTGAAAGCAAGAGCGATCTTGGTACGACCCTCGCTGTCAGCATACAGGATACGGGCCTGCGAACCTACGACCAGCTTGTTCTTGCCGGCCTCCTTGATCCAGTGGATGTTGTCCTCCAGCTGGCCGATGATCTCCTTCGGAGCCTCTTTGGCCATCTGCTCCAGTACCTCGGTAGCGATGCGGTCCGAAGTAGCCAGATCCTCCGGTTTGCCCGACGTGCAGACCCAACGGAAAGGACCGAAACCGTAGTCGAAGAACATCGGGCCCATGATATCCTGTACATAGGAAGGATAGCGGAAACGACCGCCCTCGCCCATGATGTCGGCACCGGCACGCGAAGACTCCAGCAGGAAGGCGTTGCCATAGTCGAAGAAGTACATGCCACGGGCCGTCAGTTTGTTGATGGCAGCTACCTGACGGCGCAAAGACTCCTGAACACGTTTCTTGAACTCCTCGGGGTTCTCGGCCATCATGCGGTTCGACTCCTCGTAGGTCAGGCCAACCGGATAGTAGCCACCGGCCCACGGGTTGTGCAGCGAAGTCTGGTCGGAGCCCAGATCGACGTCGTAGTTGTCAGCAGCCAGACGCTCCCACAGATCAACGACGTTACCCTGGTAGGCCAGCGATACGACCTCCTTGTCCTCCTGCGCCTTCTTGGCACGTGCGAGCAACTCGTCGAGCGAGGTGTAAACCTCATCGACCCAGCCCTGCGAATAGCGGGTGTGAACCGCCTTGGGGTTGATCTCGGCCGTGATGCTGACTACGCCCGAAATATCACCAGCCTTCGGCTGAGCACCGGACATACCGCCCAGACCGGCCGTTACGAAGAGCATGCCGCGGATATCCTTCTTGCCCTCTTTCAGACGTTTGCGGGCTGCGTTGAGCACCGTGATGGTCGTACCGTGTACGATACCCTGCGGGCCGATATACATATAGGAGCCGGCCGTCATCTGACCGTACTGCGAAACGCCCAGTGCGTTGAAACGCTCCCAGTCGTCGGGTTTCGAGTAGTTGGGGATCACCATACCGTTCGTTACGATGACACGCGGTGCATCGGGGTGCGAGGGGAAGAGTCCCATCGGGTGACCCGAATACATAACCAGCGTCTGCTGGTCGGTCATCTGCGAGAGGTACTGCATCGTCAGCAGGTACTGTGCCCAGTTCTGGAAGACGGCACCGTTACCACCGTAGGTGATCAGTTCGTGCGGGTGCTGAGCGACAGCCTTGTCGAGGTTGTTCTGGATCATCATCATGATCGCTGCAGCCTGACGGCACTTGGCCGGATACTCCTCGATCGGACGGGCATACATCTCGTAATCGGGACGGAAACGGTACATGTAGATACGTCCGTACTTCTTCAACTCCTCGGCAAACTCGCGGGCCAGCACCTCGTGGTGCTTGGCCGGGAAGTAACGCAGCGCGTTGCGGATTGCCAGAACACGCTCCTCCTCGTTAAGGATCTCCTTACGTTTCGGGGCATGGTTGATCGTGGGATCATAGGGTTTCGGTGCGGGCAGCTCGTCGGGAATACCCGCCTTGATCTGCTCCTGAAATTCCTTTACAGTCATTTTCGTATGGTTTTTATTTTTGTCCTTTATATTACTTGATCTTGCTCTCTACGATATCCAGCACCTCGCGCTCGGCCCTCTCCGCATCGGCTACGATCTGGTTCGCCTCGGCGATCAGACCATCGGCAACCGTACGATCCTTCAGACCGGCGGCGTTAATCTTCACGTTCAGGCAGGCTCCGATCACGGCGCTGCGGGCTGCCAGTGCACCTACACCGGCATCGGTTACCGAATTGGGGTTGCCCAGCTCGGCCATCGCCTTCACGATCTCGAATACCTTGAAGGCCGTACGCATCGTACGCAGAGGAACCTGCGTTGCGTAGAGGGTTGCCTCCTGAAGAGCGGCGCTGCGGGCAGCCTTCTCCTCCTCGGTGCCCTTCGGCATGGCGAATACACCCATGATGCGGTTGAAGGCCTCGGTATCCTCGTCGACCAGGAAGAGCAGCTCGTTCATCACCTTCTGACCCTTGTCGGCCCAATCCGAGAACTCGTGCCAACGGGCATCCCAACCCGGTTTGTGAGCCGAGAGGTTGGCAACCATCGTACCGAGCGCAGCACCCAGCGCACCCATGTAGGCCGAGATCGAACCACCACCCGGAGCCGGCGACTCGCTGGCCGTCTCATCGGCAAAGCCCTTGCAGGTCAGATCGACCAGTTTCTTCTTCTTGTTGTCGGCCTCGAGCAGGTACTCGATCACCTTCTCCTCGGGCTTGAAGGGTTTGAGGTCGCTCAGCCCCATCGACTTGATGGCGATGCGGATAATCTCCTCCTCCGAAATACCGGTCGAACGCTGCTGTTTCTCGAGGAAGTAGCGGCCAGCATCAACCAGCGCACGCTTCGGAACCAGACCGACGATCTCGGTACCGGTTACCCGTACGCCGCGGGCATTGGCGGCGCGGCATACCTCGTCGAATGCGACGTGGAGCGGCGTTACTGAAATGTTGGTGATGTTCATCGAAACCTGGGCAATCTGATACTCGTCGATGAACCAGCCGATCGCCTTGGTTGCCTTCAGCGTACCGGGCTGCATGATCGTCTTGCCGTTCTCGTCCTTGAGCGGTTTGCCGACGGGCGATCCACCCTCGCGTACCGGACGGCCCTTCTCACGTACATCGAATGCGATGGCGTTGGCGCGGCGGGTCGAAGTGGTGTTCAGGTTGAAGTTTACGGCGATCAGGAAGTCACGCGCACCGACTGCCGTAGCACCCGTGCGGGCAACACCCTCGTCGAAGGGACGGTCGCCGAAATCCGGGGCCTTGCCCTCGTGAGCCATCTTCTCGGGCAGCGCCTCGTACTCACCGGCACGGCATACGGCCAGGTTGCGGCGCTCGGGCGTGAAGGCGGCAGCCTCGTAGCAATAGGTCGGCACGTGCAGCTCGTCGGCAATACGCTTTGCCAGCTGGCGGGCCAGTTCGGCGCACTCCTCGAGCGTGATGCCCGAAATAGGAATAAGCGGACAAACGTCCGTGGCACCCATACGCGGGTGGGCACCCTTATGATTACGCATATCGATCACCTCGGCGGCTTTCTTGACGCCCTGGAAGGCAGCCTCCAGCACCGCTTCGGGTTCGCCGACGAACGTAACAACCGTACGGTTGGTCGCCTCTCCCGGATCGACGTCGAGCAACTTGATACCGTCAACCGCCTCGATAGCGGAAGTGATCTGCTGGATTACAGCCTTGTTGCGGCCCTCGCTAAAGTTGGGCACGCATTCAATAATACGTTTTTCCATTGATTTTCTTTGAAATATTAAGAATTTACAATCGATTCAGATCAAGGTCTCCAATGAGACGCGCAAATATACAAAAAAATCATGAGAACAAATCTTTTAAACAGGCAATACTTTGTCTTGCAAAAATTCTCCTTTTCGCCGCCCGGGAGGCTTCTCGTCCACTTTCCCCCCTTTGAGGGCTCCCGGGATTCCTCCCCGGTCTCATGCCCGCGGATTTACCCCGTTGCACCATCCGGCTTCTCCCCTCACCTGTTCTCCTGTCAAACGTAGAGACAGCGGCAAGTATTTGATTTTTCGGAATATTTTTTTATCTTGTCGTACGGTCGGCCGGCAACCTTCGACCCATGGAGAGTCAAGGCCCGGACCCGCCGTAAAACTACAAAACATTATCTGCATGAAGAAATTCTACCACGCGGCCCTCCTGCTGGGGTCGATTCTCGCCCTTGCGGGGGCCTGCAACAGCGACAACGGCACGGAACCCACACCCGGACCCCAGCCGGATCCCACTCCCGATCCCGTACAGGACTGGGGCATCGAGATGATCCACACGACCAAGGTTCTCTACTACGGAGACCGCAAGACTCCAGGCGTGTACAACTACTTCTTCGGACTTTGTGACAGCGATTTCATTAAGGACGAGCAGGGCGACGATGCGGCACCCGAAGGGGGCAAGTTGATCTTCTTCGACCTGTACAGCTCGGTCGGAGCCGAATCGTTCGAGACGGCCGAACTGCCGGAGGGGACCTACACCCTCGGCGAAGGGGGCACGCCCGGCATGCTCGACTCGTACTACACCCGCCTGCAGGTCTGGCAGGAGGGCAAGCAGGTCAGCGTCGACTTTTCGGCCGGATCGCTCGAGGTGACCAACTCCGCCAAGGGCAAGCTGCTGAAGGCCGAATTCACGCTTGCAAGCGGCGAAACGCTCAAGTGTTATTATGAAGGTGCGCTCGTCTTCGGAGATCCCGATGAAGGGAGCGACGAAGGTATTCCCGCCATTACGGAGCCTGTCGACGCGGAGTTCGTCTGGGGCGGCGGCATCTACTACGGGGATGAATACGGCACCGGCACGGATCGTTTCGAGATCAGCTTCACCCAGACTCCGGTCAACTCCGAAGGAATCATGACAGGGGCCGGCCACAACATCATTCTGAGCCTCTACGCCGAGCCGAACGAGGCGTTCATCGCCCTGCCTGCCGGCACCTACGAGGTAGCCGGAACCTATGCCCCGGGGACCATCGAACCGGGTGAGTTCGTACTCTCCTACATCGGTTCGGTCTGCGCCAAGGTGGACGACGGAGGCAATGCCGTGGCCATAAGCCCCATCACGGGCGGCAGCATCACCGTCAACGAGACCTCGGGCTGGAGCTACGACATCGAGTTCAACCTCAAGACCGACCAGGGGGTCGATATCAAGGGACACTACAACGGAGAGATCGAGCTGGAGGACCAGTCCACCCCCGCCGAGGAGAGCAGCACCACCCTGACGGGCGATTACGAGCTCAACCTCGAAGGGGCAACGGCGACTCTCACCTACTACGGCGACTTCTATGAAAACGGGACGGCCAACTGGATCCTGACCATCGAGAAGGAGATGGGTGACGCCATCGACATCGAACTGATCACGGCCCCCACCTCGCAGACGGCCCTGCCGCTGCCCGAGGGCGGTCAGTACAACATGAGCGTGGACAACGGCATCGGTGTGGTCAAGGGGGAAAGCTCTCCCTTCGGCATGCTCGGAACGTGGTACGTCGACCTCTCCACCCTGGATGCGGAGGGCTACATCTACGGCTATGCGGCAGCCATCGAGGGGAATGTCAAGCTCTCCGAGCAGGACGGCATCTACGACATCCGGTTCGAATTCGTGGATGACAACTACAACCTCTTCTACGGCCAGTGGAGCGGTGCTCTTCCCGTGGCCGAGGACCAAAGCGGTCTGGCGCAGGCATCCGTCGAGAAGCGATCGGCCGCACATCGTCCGGCGGCCCGGTTCGCACTGGGCGAACGTCCCGCACGCCGATAGAGGCGGCAGCCGGTGCTGTTTCCCGATGAGGCGGCACCTGCTTACCTGACAAAAAAGGAGGTGGCTGAACAGTTCATTCAGCCACCTCCCGTCATTTTGCCTCAGCCCCTTTCAGGGCGGAGCCTATCCGATCGTGATCGCTACCCCGCCCGAGAACCAGGCGCCGGGCATCTGCAATCCGCCGAAATCGAAATAGCGCGTATTCGTCATATTCATCGCATCGACAAAAAGTTTCCACATGCCCTTCTGCCAGGCCAGACGTCCGTCGAGCAGGAAATAGGGCGTATAAGAGCGCGTCTGGCCGTCCCGATCCACGTAGTTGCCGTTGCGGTCGTAGAGCGATCCGGTCAGTACAAAGGTGAAATGGCGCAGGAAGGCCACCTCGACACTCGCCACGGCCTTGTGGCGCATGTAGTCGAGCGCATAGCGCGAGATCAGTTCACCGCTCTGTTTCGAAATTTCGATATAGCCGTAGCTGAGCGTCACCTGACGCAGGAATCCGGGGGTGCGGTAGTGGCCCGTGAACTCCACGCCGAAGGTTCCCAAGTTGGTGATTTGCAGCGAGCGCCACACCTCCTCCTGCGGATTGCGCACCCAGTCGATAGTATTCCAGCCGTCGCGGTAATAGGTGACGGCCGAGACATCCCACCGCTCGCGGGCATACGAGGCCGAGAAGCGGTAGGTAATCGCATGTTCGGGTTTCAGGTCGGGGTTCGAAACGTGGTTGACCGTCGTGTAATAGAGGTCCGTGAAGGTCGGCAGGCGCATCGACTGCGCCGCACCGATCTCCAGGCGCAGGCCGTCCAGCGGAACGTATCCGCCCGTCAGGCTCCACAGGGCCGAGGTTCCGTAGGGGGTGAAGCTCACTCCGGCCGAGCCGGCCGCATCGAACCGCTGCCACCGTTTCACGTGACGCAGCCACACGTTGCCCACATGGCGGTTCTTGGCGTGGTCATAGCGTCCGTTGGGATCGGCCACGAGTTCACCCAGCACCGTACTCCAGATGTGGTTGTAGGTGTAGTCGGCCCCCAGCGAGGTGGTGCCTCCCCTCCAACGCAGATCGGCCCAAAACTCGGCACCGACAATATCCGTGTTGTGGTAGTTGTAGGGGACCTTCTCGGGTTCGCCCTTGATCAGCTCGAAG